>JBIKND010000120.1:0-11859 GCA_044358905.1 Pirellulales bacterium
GCTCCAGGAGCATCCGAAGATCACGCTCGCGCAGTTCCTCACGCAGTCGTTCTCCCGCGTCTCCCACGGCACGGCCAAGAAGATCTGCGATACGGCCAAGCTCTCGACCCGCGTGACGACGGGCAAGCTCGGCCGCGGCGAGGCCGACGCACTTTTCAAGGCGATTCAAGAGACGAAAATCCCACCGCCGGCCACCGACTGCGTCGTGCCGATCGGCGAGCAGCGGCTGCTGGCCGGCCTCCGCCAGGTGGTCCCCGGCGAGTTTTTCACGGCCGCGACCCGGCCGCCTTCGGTGTACCGCGGCAATCCCTTCGTGATCGAAGCCGCGCTCGCCTACGGCGGCGGCGTGGCGGCCCAGAAGATCACCCGTGAGGCGCTCGGCGAGATCGCCTCCGAGAGCGACGCCCGCAGCCTGCGGCAGTTCCTCACCACGACCTTCACGGGCATGGGGGGCGAGGCGGCCGAAAAGATCCTTGCCGAGGCCCAGCTCGCGCCGCGGCAGAGCCCCGCCAAGCTCAAGAAGCCGCAGCTCGACGCCCTCTACGCCGCGATGCAGGACGTGAGCGTGGACGAGGGACAGAGCATGAACGTGCTGCGGTATGCCAATCGCGTGCCGCTCCAGTTCCAGCCCGCCGCCTGCGCCGTCACCCAGACGATCACCGCGACGAACTGGCGGTCCTACGGTCTGTCGCAGTCGCGGGGCGGCATGCCGAACGGGCCGGTGACGGCGATGGTTCACGTGGCGAGCGTGTGGGTGCCGTTCACGAGCGAGTCGAAGGAGGCGATCGCCTCATACCCGGAGATCCAGAAGGAGATCCGGCTGGCGCTCCAGGCCGTGGGCCGCAATCTCGGCATGTATCTGCGGCGGCGGCTCCGGGTGGCCCAAGAAGGCCAGCGCCGCACGATCTTCCTTCGGTATCTCGGCGAGGTCGCCAGCGCCGTGTCGCAGATCAACGGTGTCGACCGGGCGAAACTCTACGAGCAGCTGCTCGCCGTCGCCAAGAAGCGGACGGCGGAGGCCGACGTGAAGCTCGACGACCGCGGCCGGCCGATCCAGGAGGAGGAGGAGGAACTCGAACTCGGCGACAACTGCATCATCGTGCCGCAGATCGTGCCGGGCATGGCGGAGGCCGCGCCGGACGAAGCCACGGCGAAACCGAAGAAGCGAGGCCGCGGGGCACCGGCGGCCGGCGACGACGATGCAGACGCCCAAGGCGAGCCGGCGCCGCGCGAACGGGCGGGCAAGCAGGCCGGCAAGACCGCCCGCCCGGCGACGGCGAAGAAGGCCGCCGCGAAGAAGCCCGCGAAGCGGCGCTGATGGGCCGCGCCGACCCGCTCCTCTTCGGCATCGACTTCACGTCGGCGCCGTCACCCCGCAAACCGATCACGGTGGCCGTGGGCCGGCTCGTCGAGCGGCGTTCCCGTGCCCGCTACGTCGTCGAGGAGATCCGCGGCCTCGAGAGCCTCGCCGCCTTCGAGTGTTTCCTACGCACGGACGGGCCGTGGATCGGTGGCTTCGATCTCCCCTTCTCGCAGCCACGGCCGCTGATCGCGCACGAGGGCTGGCCGACGAACTGGCCCGACTGTGTCGCGTTCTACTGCCGGCAGCCCCGCGAGCGACTGCGCCGCACCTTCAAACGGTGGTGTGACGCCCGCCCCGCCGGCGACAAGTTCGCCTGGCGAAAGACGGACAAGCCCGCCGGTTCGAGCCCGGCGATGCGCTGGGCGAACCCGCCGGTGGCCTGGATGATGCACGCCGGGATCGGCCGCATGCTCGCGGCGGGCCTGGTGTTCCCGGCCCACGACGTTCCCCGTCGGTTCCGGGGCCGAAAGCCGCCCGGCAGCACGGCCCGGGTCGCCCTCGAAGCGTATCCCGCCTTCACCGCGCGGCGCGCCCAGCGCGGCTCCTACAAGAGCGACGCCGTGGCCAAGCAGACCTCCGATCGGCGGGCGGGCCGCCGGGCGATCCTCGCCGCGATCGAGGCGGGCGGGGTCGGGCTCGACATCACGGCCGAGATCCCACCCGCATGGCGGCGGCGGATCGTGGCCGATGGAGCCGGTGATCTGCTCGACGCGGTGATCTGCGGCCTCCAGGCCGGCCACGCGGCGCGGCGGCCGCACTTCGGCTTGCCGGATGACCTCGATCCACTCGAGGGCTGGATCGCCTCCGTGCCGTGACGGCACGGAGGCGTCCGCCCGACGTCACTTGGCCGCCTTGAGCCGCTCGACCTCGGCCTCGAGCTGCTTGATCCGCTCCTCCATGGCCTGGAGCCGCTTGCGGGCCTCTTCCATCCGGCCCTTGGCCTCTTCCATCCGCCGCCGGCCTTCCATCGGGCCCGATGGCGGGGCGTTTTCGATGCCGAGCTTCTCCTCGATCCGGGCGAGGCGCCGAATAATCTCGTGGAAGCCCCGCATCGCCATGTGGTGCATGTCCGGCCCGCCCGGCGGGCCCATGCGGTCCGGCCCCATGCCGGGATGGTGCGGGCGATGATGCGGCCGGTCGCCGTGTTCACCGTGATGGGAACGGTGCTCGCGCTGGGCATACTCGCCGTGACGGCCATGGCCGCCATGCCGGCGGTGGCGATCGCCTTCCGCACGCTCGCCGTCACGGTGCCGGTGCTCCCATTCCCGCTTCTCCGCCGAGTCGTCGTCCGCGATTTCGTGGGCCCGATCGTCATCGGCATCCTCGTCCTCGAGGTCGTTCTCCTCGCCCTCCTCGTCATCGCCGCCGATGACGCCGACAACGCCCATCCACGAGGCCACGAACCGCTCGAACGGGCTCGACACGATCTCGGCCCGGGCGGCGGATCCGGCGCCGAGAGCGAGCAGGCAGGTGATCGCGACTGCCCAATGGGTCCAGGAAACGAAGCGACGCATGACACGACTCCTTGCAACGGGGAAAAGCGGACGCCGGCGACCGAGAGCGCATTCGGGTTACGTGAAGCACCGGCTCCGGGGCGGCAAAAGTCTCCTCGCTGTGGCCGCGACGGCCACACGCTCGTCGAGCGTTCGCCGACCCCTTCGCCTCCCCTTTGCAAACTGCAAACTCGTCGCTCCAGCAAAACGAGATGCACTCCAGGGCGCCGGGACGGGTATTCTTCTCCTGTCATGAACGGCCCAGCCGGAGGAAAGTTGCGGGACCCTGCCCTCGTGGATTTCGGCGTGGATTCGGCGGGACATGGCCGCCGCCTGGAGCGCCTGGGGGGCCTGCTCGTGGACCGTCCCCTGCCCCAGGCCTCGGGTGGAAGGCGGCGACCGACGGCCTGGAGCGGCGCGGCGGCCGTCTACCGGGCACCCACCGGCCGGGACCACGGAAGCTGGGAGTTCCCGCACGCCGTGCCCGAACCGTGGCTCGTGCACGTGCCCGTCGGCCCCGCGACGCTCGCGCTCGAGGTCCGTCCGGCGCCATCGGGTCAGATCGGGGTCTTCCTCGAACAGGTCGAGCAGTGGGCATGGCTCTCCAGCGTCACGCCCCCCGGCGCGGTGATACTCTCCTTGTTCGCCCATTCCGGCGCCGCCTCGCTGGCCATGGCCGCCGCGGGCGCGGAGGTCGTCCACGTCGATGCCTCGAAGCAGGCGATCGCCCTGGCCCGGCGGAACGCCGCGGCCTCGGGGCTGGCCCATCTTCCGATCCGCTGGGTTTGCGAGGACGCCGCCACGTTCGTCGCGCGGCAGGCCCGCCGCGGAGCACGGTTCTCCGGAGCGGTGCTCGATCCGCCCTCGTGGGGCCACGGTCCCAAAGGCGAAGCCTTTGCAATCGACCGCGACCTCGCGCCGCTCGTGGACGCCGTGGCGGGGCTCATGGCCGGCGGTGGCGGACCGCCCCCGGGCCCGCTCCTGCTCACGTGCCACTCACCCGCCTGGAATCATCGCCGACTCCGGGACACACTTGTTGAAGCCTGTGCGACTGCCGGCCTGCCACCGAGCCGGCTCGAGAGCGGCCGCCTCGGCTGTACCGACGACGCGGGAAGGACACTCGACCTCGGCGACTTCGCCCGCCGCCTGCCCTCCTCATGAACACCTTCGAAACCATCACGAGCCCGGCGAACCCGCGGGTCCGCGCCGCCGCCGCGCTGCGGAACGCCGACACCCGCCGCGAGACCGGCCTCACGCTCGTGGACGGCCGCCGCGAATGCGAGCGGGCCGTGGCGGCCGGCGCCGAGGTCGTGGAGTTGTTCGTCGCGACCGCCGTCTTCAAACGGTCGCGACCGGACAGTTCGGCGTTTGCAGACTGGCTCGGCGGCCTCACCGGCCGCGGCGTGCCCCTCGCGTTGCTCGCCGAGCGGCCGTTCGACCGCCTCGCCTTCGGCAGCCGCAACGAGGGCGTAGTCGCCGTCGTCCGCTGGCGGGCCGCCGCGCTCGCCGCCGTGGCGTTCGCCACCGACCGGCCCGTACTCGTGATCGAGGGCGTGGAGAAGCCCGGCAACCTCGGCGCGATCCTCCGCACGGCCGACGCCACCGGCGTGGCGGGCGTGGTCGTCTGCGACGGCCGCACCGATCCGGCGAATCCGGCGGTCATTCGCGCGAGCCTGGGCACCGTGTTCGCGGTGCCGTTGGCAGTGGCATCGACCGCGGAGACGATCCGGTGGTGCGGCGCCCACGGCCGGCGGGTCGTGGCCGCGACGCCCACCGGCAGCCTCCTGTGGCACGACGCGGACCTCGCTGGGAGTACCGCGATCCTTCTCGGCAGCGAGGCGTATGGGATCACGCCGGCCTGGCAGCAGGCGGCGGCCGCCGGAGGGATCGCGTTCGACACGGTTCGCCTGCCGATGCGTGGCGCCGCCGACAGTCTCAACCTCTCCGCCACGGCGGCCGTCCTGGCCTACGAGGCGGTGCGGCAGAGGGAGCGGCGCGGATGAATGCCGATGCCACAGCGTTCGCGCGACTCGATCAGGCCTGTGCGGACGCGGGGCCGGAAGCGATGCTCGAGACGCTCGCCGCCACGCTCGCCGATCGGCGGCGCTGGCACGCGCTGTTCGACGTGCGGCTCATGCAGGCGCGGCTGGCGTTGGGACTGCCCGTCACGGGCGACCTCGGTGCCGTACCCGCCGACCTGCGGGATCGACTCGACGAGCGATCGCTCGCCGCCTGCCGGGAGGTCGGCTGGCCGCTGCTGGACGACGGCCAGATCGCCGCAGCCTGGATGTACCTGCGAGCCGCCGCCGACCCCACGGAACTCTCCGCCCGCCTGGAAAGGCTGGTGCCGCCGCTGCTCGAGGCAGATCCCGAGGACGAGGAGTCGGCCCGACGGGTCCAGGAGATCGTCGGCCTCGCGCTGTGGGAGGCCGCGGATCCCGCCCTCGGGATGTCGATCGTGCTGCGAACGCAGGGCACATGCAATGCGATCACCGCCTACGAACAGGCGGTGTCGCGTCTGCCGGCCGTCCGTCAGCGGCCCGCCGCGCGGGTGCTCGTCGAGCACCTACACAGGGAACTGCTCCTCTCGCTCACGGCCGATCTCCGCGGTCGGGGTGTGGCCGGCGTGCCCGCGGATCCCGACTCGATCGTCGCCCTGCTCGCGGCGGCCGGCGGCCTGACCGCCGATCCGAGCATCCACGTCGATGTCTCGCATCTGCAATCCGTGCTGCGGATCGCACGGGTCTGCGACGACGCGCCGACGACCGAGCGGGCCTGGGAACTCGCCGTGTACGGCTGCCGACTGCCGGCGGAGGTTGTGTATCCGGGTGAGCCGCCCTTCGAGCACGTGGCCGAGGCCTCGCGGCACTTCTTCGGGGCTCTGCTCGGCCACGAGGCCGACGCGGCCCTTGCCTTCTTCCGCCGCGCCGTGGCCACGGCCGACGCCGACGCGGGCACGCTGCCCACCGACGTACTCGTGCTGCTCTTGTGGCGGCTCGGCCGGCCGGCCGAGGCGCTGCACGCGGCCCTCGGCCGCCCGAGCGATCACGGCATGCCGAGCACGCTGCAGGCCGCGGGCATGCTGCCGTCGCTGGTCGATCTCGCCGCGGCCGCCGGCGATTGGCACACGCTCCGCCACGCCTGCATCGCCCGCGGCGACGAGATCACCTACGCGGCCACGCTGGTCGCCGAGGCGTCAGCGGCCGCTCCATGACGGCCCGCAGGCCGTGCAGGGGCCGGGCCGGTAGCCGACTTCGGCACCGCTTCTGAAGCCGCGGCCCGGCGGCAACTGCCAGGGTGCGAGCATCTCGGGCATCTCCCGGGCGCCGTTGCAGCCGCGCCAGCGGTTGCAGCAGTCACAGGGATCGGGCCGGCTCGGCTCGTGTTTCTCGCCGCAGTACCGCGGCCCGCAGCCGGTGTCGCCGTAAGGCGTCGGCATGCCGCCGGCCGTGCCCCGGCAATGCCGACAGGCTTCGCCGGCCTGCGCCGCCGTCATCATCAAAGCGACGATCGCGGCCACGGTGAGACACGGACAAACGGTCGGGCGGTGCGTCTTCATGTCCCAAGGTATCGGCCACGGCCGCCACGGGCCCGCGGCCGAAATCTTCTTTTTTGGTTCTTTCGGGAAGTTCGTGGGTGAGAGGATCCAGGAGGGGGTGTCCGTGCCCCGGGAGCCGGCGTGGCTGACCAGCGGAGGCTCGGATGCCGGAGCGTAGGCAGCCTCGAGAGAGCGGAGGTCCGGAAGGCCGCAGCGATCGTCCGGCGATGGGGCACGGGCACCCCCGACCCACGGAAAACTCTGCTGGACCTCTTTTTCGCGGGGCCATCACCGGCAGATTCACTGCAGGCTCGCCGTCTTCGCGGCCTTCGCCATCTTCCGCCACGAGGCCGTCAGTCGACGCGCGTCGGTAGGGCGGCCCGGGTCCGCTCGAAGAGCCGCAGGTAGTCGCGGGCGCTCGTCTCCCACGACCAGTCCTGCCGCATCCCGCGCCGCACGAGGCCCTTCCAGAGTTCCCGATCGCCGTGCGCGTCGAGCGCCCGCTCGAGCGCGTGCTCGAGCGCCAGCGCGTCGAACCCCTGGAACACGAAGCCGCTGGCCGTGCCGTCGCGCAGCGTGTCGGAATTCGTGTCGACGACCGTGTCCACGAGGCCACCCGTCGCCCGCACCAGCGGGATCGAGCCGTACCGCAGGGCATAGAGCTGGGTCAGGCCGCAGGGTTCGAAGAGGCTGGGCACGAGCGTGACGTCGGCCGCCGCCTGCACGAGATGCGCGAGACCCTCGTCGAAGCCGAGCACGAGGTCGATCGTGCCCGGAAACGCCGCCGCCGCGCGGCGCAGGGCGTCTTCGTAGGCCGGGCTGCCCGTGCCGAGGATCACGAAGTGTGCCCGGCCGCCGCCGGCCATCCGGCCGAGCATTTCGACGACCAGTTCCACGCCCTTCTGGTTCACCAAGCGGCCGACGAACGCGACGAGCGGCCGGGAGTCGGGCGCCGCGTGGCCGAGCCGCGCGGCGAGCGCCACGCGGGCGGCGTACTTGCCCTGCTCGAAGTCCGACTCGCCGTAGGGCCGCGGGATGTGCGGGTCGGTGCCCGGATCCCAGGCCTGCGTGTCGATGCCGTTGACGATCCCCGTGAGCACGTCGCCGCGGGAGGCGAGCAGCCCATCCAGGCCGCAGCCACCGGGCGCTTGCTGGATCTCCCGCGCGTAGGTCGGGCTCACGGTGCTCACGGCGTCGGCGAACACGATGCCGGTCTTGAGCAGATTGAGCTGGTTGTAGAACTCCATCTGCTGCCAGTTGAAGTGCCGCCAGTGGAGGCCGGTAAGGAGCATGTCCCAATGCCAGAACAGACCCTGGTAGGCCATGTTGTGGATCGTCATCACGGTGCGGGCGTTGGCCACCGCCGGCGCCTGCGCGTAGAGCAGTTTCTGGTACGCCGGCACCAGGCCCGTCTGCCAGTCGTGGCAATGGACGATGTCGAAGGGTTTTTCCTGGCGGCAGGCGAGCTCCATCGCGGCCCGCGAGAAGAAGATGTAGCGTTCGGCGTTGTCGGGAAAGTCCTCCGTGCCGCCGTACAGGCTGGGGCGGTCATAGTAGTCGTCGTTGGCCACCAGCAGAACCGTGGCGGGCGACTCCGGCCTGCGGCAGCGCAGGATCCGCGCCACTGACCGCCGCGTGCCGATCGGCACTTCGAACTCGATGCCCGTCGGCTCGATCGCCAGCCCCTTGGTGAACACCTCCCGGTAGGCGGGGATCACGAGCGTGACGTCGCAGCCCAGGCGACCGAGCGCCGCCGGCAGGGCGCCGGCCACGTCGGCGAGGCCGCCGGTCTTGGCGAAGGGGGTGGCCTCACTGGCCACTTCGAGCACGCGCATCGGGGGCGGTTCTCCAGAGCGGGGCGGCGTCAGGGCGCCGCCTTGAGCGTTTCGAGGTAGGCCACCAGATCGACCAACTGGTCGGCCGAGAGCATGGCGGCCAGGTCGGCCGGCATCAGCGACACCGGCTGGCGCACGAGTTCCTCCACGGTGTCGGCCGCCACCGTCGCCTCGATGCCGTCGGCTCCCTTGAGCACCACCTCCTGCGGCGACTGCGACACGAGCAAGCCGGTGAGGCTGCGGCCGTCGTCGAGCAGCGCGGTGTAGGTCTCGTAACTGTGACTGATCGCGGCCGACGGGGCGAGGATCGCCTCGTAGAGCGCCTCCCGGGGCAGCTTCGTGCCGATGCCGTCGAGGTTCGGGCCTACGCTCCGCCCCTGCCCGCCCACGACGTGGCACTTCGCGCACGTGCCCGCCTCGGCAAACACGCCGCGGCCGCGGTCGGCGCTGCCCTGCCGCGATCGCAGTTCGGCCAGGGGTGGCAGTTTCTCGCCCCCTTTCGCGGCCGGCAGTGGCAGCACGCCCGCGGCCTGCTGCCGCAGGTCGGCCCACGGACAGGCGGCGATTGCCAGGGCCGCCACCTGCGGCAGCGGGCCGACCAGGCCGCCCTCCGTCGCGATCTCAACGAGCCGCCGCGCGCCTGCCTGCGAGCGGGCCAAGGCCTTCACGATCCCGGGTTTGACCGTCTCACTGGTTCCCGCATCGGCCAGCAGCCCGCAGAGCATGGCCACCGCCTGCGACTGGCCGCCGGCACCGAGGGCGGCGACAACCCTCGTTCCCGCGGCGTCGTTGGCCTCGGCCACGGCCCGCAGCTCGCCGCCACGATCCAGTTCGAGCGCGGCCGCCACGGCCGAGGCAGCGAGTGGCTCCGCGGTGTCCGCCGTCGCCGCGAGCCGCACGAGGTCGCCAGCGCGGTCGGTGACGGCGAACTTCCGCACGAGATCGACGAACTGCTGCGTGGGGCCCACGAGATCGATCGCCTCCCCCACCCGGGCGGCGATCGCGGGATCGGCGGCGTCACCACGCTCGAGCCGGAGCACCAGTTCCGGCAGGATCGTCCGCTGCTTCTCCTCGGCGGCGGTGAATCCTGGCAACGCGGCGACGATCGCCGCCCGCGCCCGTCCGGCGTCCTGAAAGTCGAGCGCCCGCACCAGGGCCAACGCCTCCGGTGCCTGCACGGCCGGGTCGGCGATCAGTTGCAGGAGCATCGCGGCGGTACCGGCGGCGCGGCTCCGCCACACGAGCGCACGACCGGCGGGCGCCTTCCAGCCGTCGCCGGCCTGCGCGGCCCAGGCCGCGAGCCGGCCATCCCACTGGCGATCACCCGGCAGGCCGTCGGCGCCGATGCCGAGAGCCTCGAGTTCCCAGCGGTCGCCCGCGCGGTGCCGCACCGCCAGGGCCGCCCACGCGGCGTCGGCCGCGGCGCCGCCGATGCCCTTGAGCGCGACTGCCGCCTCGCGCCGCACGGCGGGCGATTCGTCGGCGGCCAGGCGCCCCACGAGGGCCACGAGCTTCGTCGGGTCGGCCAGACGCCCCGCCCCGACACCGTGGACCGCACGGCACACCCGCAGGGCCACCACCCGCAGATCGGCATCCGCCTCGGCCACGAGTTCCGTCACCGCCTCGTCGGCATGCTCCGGCGCCACCGCGGCAATCGCCCAGGCGAGCCGGGCCTTGAGCCGCGCATGTGGCGCCGCCTCGTACGCACCGGCCAGATGGATCGCGGCATCGTCAGGGTCGCGCGACAGCCGCTCGAGCGCCATGGCCCGGACGCAGAGGCTGGGGCTCGCGATCGCCGCGACGGCCGCCTCGAGCGTGCCCAGGTCGAGCGCCGGCACCGTCCAGGCTGCGCCCCGCGGTGCGATCCGGTAGATCCGCCCCTTCTCCACGTCGCCCATGCCGTGGCCGCCCACGCCCGGATCGTGCCAGTCGGCGACCAGCAGCGAGCCGTCGGGAGCGACGCACACGTCGCTGGGCCGAAACCATTGGTCGGTGGCGCCGTCGGCGATCGGCTCGATCACGGCCTCGTATCCCGCCCCGGCGGCCGTCGTGCGGTAGGCACGGACCACGTTCGGCCCGGCGTCGCAATGCACGACCGCGCCGCGAAATCGCTCGGGCAGGAGCGTGCCCTCGTAGACACAGATCCCGGTGGGCGACCCCGCCCCGGTGACGAGCATGTTCGGCACGACGCCCGGATCGTTCTGCCGCCAGTGCTGCCGCGGCACCTCCGGCTCGAGATTCGTGCGGCCCGTCCGCCAGCCCGCGCCGGAAAGCTCGTCCTGGTAGCCGTAGTTGCCGTGCTCCATCACGAAGTTGATCCGCACGCTCGCGTTGCCGTCGTCGTCGTTGTCGCTCTGCCAGAGGGTGCCGAACGAGTCGACGGCCAGTTCATAGGGGTTGCGGAAGTTGTGCCCCAGCACCTCGAAGTCGCCGACGCCGCCGCCGGTGGCGGGGCGGAAGCGGAAGGCCATGCCCTGCCGATACGGCCGGCCCGCGTCGTTCACCGTCAGCCCGAAGCGGTCGACGATCGGTCGGCCATCCTTGTCGTGGACGGTGCGGCCCGTGTTGCCGAAGTTGAAGTACCAGCGGCCGTCCGGCCCCACCGTGAAGGCGTGCACGGAGTGATCGTGCTGCGGCTGCCCGGTCTTGGTGAACAGCGGCTCGCACCGGTCGGCCACCAGATCGCCATCGTCGTCGTGGAACACCAGCACGTTCGGCGCGCACGACACGATCACCCGCCGGCCCGGCCCCTCACCGAGCACGCAGATGCCGAGCGCCGAATCGACGTCCCGGCCCTGGTGGAACACGGTCCGCTTGTCGGCCCGGCCGTCACCGTCGGTATCCTCGAGGACGAGGATCCGATCCCCTTCCCGACGCGTGTCCTTCTTCGCCCGGTAGTTCGTCACCTCGCACACCCAGACGCGGCCGCGGGAGTCCACGTCGATGTTCGTGGGGCTCGACAGCAGCGGTTCGGCGGCGAAGAGCGTCGCCTCGAGGTCCGCCGGCGTCGCCAGCGGTGAGGCCTCCCCGGGTGCGGCGGCGCCGGCCGGGCGGCAGAGGATGAGGACGGCACAGGCCGCGAGACGGCCGACGAAGGATCCTGCGTTCATGCGGCACGTGCTCTGCGGGGAACGGCGGGCGGGTACCATGCCTCCAGTACCATTACTATAGACCGCAATTCAGGCACCCCTTGCCATGAGCCCCCTGGTCAATCCCGCCGCCCTGTTCCGCTTCCGGTTTCCCTGCCGGAGAAGGGAAAAACTCTGGCCACCCGCCGCCGCCAGCCTCGACGAGACCTGCCGGCTGCCCTCGCTGGCGGCGGTGGTCGGCGTGCCCGACCTGCTGGAGTTGGCGCTGGCCTGGAATGAGACCGGGCTGGCCGTGCGGGCCGCCATGCGCGGGGTGGGCGCGAATCGCTGGTGCCACCCGACGCGGGCCGAGGACAGCGACGGCCTCCACCTCTGGATCGCGACGCGGCCGACCGGCGACAGCCACCGCGCCGGCCGCTTCTGTCGGCGGCTTGCACTGCTGCCCACCGGCGGCGGGATGCGGGCCGACAAGCCGGTCGCGGTCGCCGCCGCGATCCCACGCACGAGCGAAGTCCCGGCGGAACTCCCCGAGGGTGCGATC
>JBIKND010000121.1:0-11837 GCA_044358905.1 Pirellulales bacterium
AGGCACGGGGATCGGCGTGAGGATGCGGAGCGTGGCGGACCTTCGCCAGCGACGCAACTCATGCCGTCCCCGGGCCGTGTTGGGCGATCGGGGCTTCAAGCGTCGATTCACGTGCCGGTGGTGGTCCGCCCGGTGAGCAGGTCGAAGGCGCCGATGGCGGGCACGAGGAGCGCGAGGGTCGCGAAGCCGTAGGCGACGCAGACCACGAGAAACACCTGCAGCGTGCTGCCCTGCAGGAAGCCCGTGAGCGCCACGAAGGTCAGGGCCGGCAGCAGGGCGGAGGCCCAGCCGACGGCGGGCGACGGGTTGCGGGCGGAGAGCGCGGCATACAGTCCGATGGCCCCGCCCACGATCACCGCGAGGAAGGGGGCCAGCTGCAGCTCGAAACTCGCGCCAAAGGCCACCATGATCCGCATCGCCGTGGCGACGCCCACGAACAGGAAGGCCACCGTGCCGAGCGCGACGGCGATCGCCTGCCGGGAAACGGCATGCGAGAGGCCGGCATACAGGCCGAGCACGGCCGCGAAGAAGAGGAGCACCGCGAGCCCGCCGGCGAGGTAGATCCCGTGCTCGGGCGTGGCGATCCCGAGCGCGACGATCGCCGCGCACAGGGCCAGTGGCAGGAGCACGATCTCCCGGGCAGCCAGGAGCACGCCCCACAGCTTGCCCCACACGAACTCCGCCGGCTCCAGGTCGCTGACGAGCAACAGGTCGAACGTGCCCCGGTCGCGCTCGGTGGTCACGCTCGTGACGGCCAGCGCCGTCACGGCCAGCAGGCTCGCCAGCGCCATGGGCACCACGGCCACCGCCACGGCGAGCCGGTCGGGCCGAGGCGAACGGGCCTCGGCCGCCACGCCTGCGACCGCGACGGCGAACAGCACCAGCCACGCCAGCCGCACCAGGGGCATGGCCCGCCCATGGGCCCGCGTGCAGACCTCGCGCCACAAGATGGGGTTGGGCCACACGTCGCGCCGCGCGAACCAGCCGCGCCGCGCCGATCCCGCCGCGTGCGGCTTCACGACCGCAGCATCGCGCCGGCGCACCTCCTGGGCCGTGTTCCAACGCCGCACCTGGGCGACCGCCAGGCCGGTGCTCACGGCGAACACGGCGCCGCACACGCCGAGAAATGGCATCAGCGTCGGGCCGCCGGTCGGCTCGAGGGCCGCGAACATCGCCCGTGCCGGCGACGCGGCCGCTCCGGTGGCGGCGCCGTATCGCGCCGCCGCCGTCTCGCCCGCGGCCGTCCAGGCCACGAGCACGAAGGCGGTGATCGCCAGCGACTGGAACGTCGAGTCCTTCCAGAAGGCGACGGCGTTGGCCACGCTCGCCGTCGCCACGGCGGCGGCCGCGGTCGCCAGGAAGAGTCGGCCAAGCTGGCCGGGCTCCACGCCGCCGAAAAGCCCCGCCAGGGCGAAGACCGGCACGGCCGCCACGAGCAGGAGGAGCACCCGCAGCAGGCTGCCGGCCAGCTTGCCGATCACGAGCTGGGCGTCGGACAGGCGGCTGACGAGCAGCATCTCCAGCGTGCGGCGATCCTTCTCCACGCCGACGGCGAGCACGGCCGTGAGCGCGGCGGCGAGCATCGCCAGCACGAGCTGGAGCGGCGCGAGGATCCGCATCAGGGTGGCCCCGAAGCGGGCCGTGTCGCCGACGGTCGTCACCGTCTGTGAGCCGGTCACGACGAGCCAGCAGGTGGCGACGATTCCCAGCAGGGCGCCGCAGTAGACAGCCCGGGCCACGAACAGCCCGCGGCTACGCGGGGCGACCTTCATCTCCCGCTCGTAAACGGCGCCCAGCAGCATCTTGACCGGCCCTTTCCGCGGGGCGGTGGAAATGCCCCCGCGGCTCCGATACAGTACCAAACCTGCGATCCGCGGGGTTTTCTCCTTCTCTTCATCGGGAGCTCTTCAGCATGGACATGCGTTTCACGAACGGTGCCGTCCGCGGGTGGGCCTGTCTCCTCGTCCTCGGCGTTGCGGCCGTGCAGGGCGGCCGCGTTCATGCCCAAGTGACCGCCCAAACGCTCGTCGGCAAGGCCGTCTCCGACGACAGCCAGAACAAGGAGATCAACAACGCCATCGGCCGGTTCCGCGACCGCGACATCGACGGCTGTCGGGCGATCCTGGAGCGGGCCAAGAGCAACAACGTCAAGCTGCCCCCGCCGGGCGTGATGATGGCCACGCTCTGGCTGAGCGTGAACCAGCTCGGCCCCGCCCGTGCCGAACTGGAAGACACGGCGGTCAAGTTCGCCGCCGATCCCGAGCCGTATCTGATGCTCGGCGACCTCGCCTTTCAGGACCGGCGGGTCACCGACGCCGCGGTGCTCTTCGAGAAGGCCACCACGCTCAATGCCGGCTACGCGGACAACGCCAAGCGGAAGCGCGACTTCGACATCCGCTGCCACGCCGGCAACGCGGCGGTGGCCGAGGCCCGCAAGCAGTGGGAGCAGGCACAGAAGCACCTCCAGGGCTGGCTCGACCTCGACCCCGACAACGCCAGCGCCCACCAGCGGATGGGCATCGTGCTCTTTCAGTTGGGCAAGGAGCAGGAGTCGCTCGCGCAATTCAAGGAAGCCCGCAAGCTCGACGAGAAGGCCGTGCAGCCCGAGCTCGCCCTGGCCCGTCTCTACGACGAGGCCAAGAAGCGCGACACCGCCAAGAAGCTGATCGAGGCCGCCATCAAGGCCGCGCCCAACGATCCCGGCGTGCTGCTGGCCTCCGCCCAGTGGTATCTCGGCCAGAACGACCTCGAGACCGCGAAGACCACGTCGGACAACGCCCTCAAGATCGACCCCAAGAGCCTCGACGGCAAGATCGTCCGCGGGGCGATCGCCCGCGTGGCCCGCGACTACAAGACGGCCGAGAAGTTCTTCAACGAGGCCCACGTGCAGTCGCCCGGCAACTTCCCGGCGAGCAACTCGCTGGCGCTTGTGCTCGTCGAGTCCGACGACGAGGCCGCCCGGCAGCGGGCCACCGAGATGGCCGAGGCCAACGTCGCGATGTACCGCGAGAACTCGCCGCAGCAGGTCAACGCCCTGACGACGCTCGCCTGGGTGTACTACAAGCGCGGCCGTCGCGAGGATGCCGAGAAGATCCTCGAGCAGATCTCGCGCAACAACGCCCTCACGACCGACGGGGCCTACTACGTCTCGAAGCTGCTCGCCGATCGCGGCGAGAAGGATCGGGCGCGGAAGATCCTCGAGGAGGTGTTGGCCAACGAGCCGATGTTCGCCACCCGGCCCGACGCGGTCGACCTGCTCGCCAAGCTCAAGAAGGAAGCCGGCGGCGGCGGCTGAGTTCAGGCAAAACATCGCATCCTGCGATTTTTGCCTTGCGGGCCTCCGCCCGCTGGAGTTGACCCGGCCTTCCGGGCCTGGCGCCCGGGGAGGCTCGGGCCTTCGCTCATGGCGGCGGCTGAGTTCAGGCAAAACATCGCATCCTGCGACGTTCGCCCGGCGGGTGCGGAGTTGGTGGCCCGGGTGTAGCGGCGGTCTCTGACCGTCGTGCCCGTTGCAGTCTGCTGTTTCGGCCGGTCACTCAGCGATCGGTGGCCGGACGAGCTCGGGCATGAGGTCTTCAGGTGCCGGTGCGATCGGCGCGGCGGTCGGTCGGACGCTCCTCGATTGGGCGCGAGGCACGGCTCTCGGCATCGGGGCCGGCGCGGCCGGCATCTCCCGAATCGTGATTCCGCGCGGCAGGGCCGGCTGTCCCGGCATGTCCGGGGCCGGCGCGACGGGCTGACGGCGGGCGGCGCGGCGTGCCCGGATGCGATCGCTCCGCAGCGGGATGCCTGGGTACGCCTCGACCGGCACTTCCAGGCTCGGCAGGCCGATGCGGCTGCCGTCGCCGAAGAAGGTGAACATCTCGATCGCGAGGCATTCCGACGCCAGGCCGGCCAAGAGTAGAGCGGCGAGGGCGGCGCGGAGACCGGCGGCGGCCAGCCGGCGGGCGGGAGCGGAGCGAAGCATCGGGCGGCGGGTTCCTGGGGGCGTGCCGGCTCGGCCGGCGCGTGAGGAATCCATCGGCGGTCCGCCGCCGGCAAGGCGACCGTTTGTTGCCGATGCTGCCCAACCGGCACGATCGGTCGCCCCTGGAGCGGCGGTCTCTGACCGTCGTGCCCCTCTTGCCTTTTGTAGCGGCGGTCTCTGACCGTCGTGCCCGCTCCGGCCCGCTTTTTCGGCGGTCGGAGACCGCCGCTACAAAAGAAGCACGGCGGTCGGAGACCGCCGCTACAAAAGAAGCACGGCGGTCGGAGACCGCGCTCGAGGGGGCCGAAAGTATGCTGACGGCATGCCTGCCCCCGAAACGTGCCTCGTCGTCGGATGCGTCGCCGCGGCCGTCACGTCCCTGGCGGCGGCGGCGGGTGCGTGGCTGGTACGTGGCTCGACGGCCGTGCCGGCGGCGGCGTGGGGCGTGGCAGCGGCGGCCGTGCTGGCCCTGGAGATGGGCTGGCGGGCGGCCGGCGGGCTCGGCGATCCGGCGGCGGCCGCGGTGGTACGGCTCGTGGCGGCCGCGCTCTCCGTGTGCCCTGCGATGGCGCTGTTGGGCGCGAAGCGGCCGCAGCACGGCGTCTGGCAGTTCATCGTCGCCACGCTGGCGGTCGTGCTCGCCCTGCCGGCCGTCTCCGCCACGCTCGTGCGGCCCGGCACGTTCCCCGACGTCCACATGCTCGGCCGCGGCTTTTTGCTGGTGCTCGTGGCGGTGGGCTGGCTCAACTTCGCCGCCACGCGGCACGGCCTCGCCGCCACGCTCGTCGCCGCGGGGCAGGGTGTCCTGCTGCGGGGGTTCCTGCCGCTGCCGGCGTGGCGGGCGGGTGACGCGATGGTCGACGCCATCGGCTGCCTGCTGGTCGCGCTCGGCGCGGCGATCGCGGCGGGGCAGTCGGCCCGGGCGTCGGTCCGCGACGCGATCCGCAGTGGCCATCCGCTCGCGACCCGGATCGACCCGCCCTACCTCGCGGTTCGCGAGACGCTCGGCGCGGCCTGGACCTTGCGGCTCGCGGAGCGGTTCGACGCCATCGCCGCGGCTCGCGGCTGGCCCTGCCGGCTGCGGTTCGGCGGCCTCGATCCCGGCGTGACTGGGGGCGACGACACTTGGCATCGCGACGCGGAGCGGGTGTTTCGCGCGCTCGTGCGGCGGTTCGTCTCCCCGGCCTGGCTGCGGCGGCATGGGCGGGGCTGACCCGCGATTGGCCCCCGCAGATGAGTGGGAGTACACTTGCGGCCCCGGCAAAGTGCCGGCGTTCCTTCCCTTATTCCCTGTTGGAGATGCTGCCCATGGCCGACAAGCCCGCCCCCGAGTCGATGCAGGTGCCCGTCGACGAGTCGCACATCGTCGCCACCTACGCCAACTTCTGCCGCGTGACCGGCACGCCGGAGGAGCTGATCGTCGACTTCGGCCTCAACAAGCAGGTCGGCGGCACGTCCCCCGAAACGATCCAGCTCACGCAGCGGATCATCGTCAACTTCTTCACCGCCAAGCGGCTGGCGGCGGCGCTGGTCATGGCCGTGCAGCGTCACGAGCAGGCCTTCGGCATGCTCGAGACCGACGTGCAGAAGCGGGTCGTGCACCAGCAGGCCGGCAAGGTCTGAGGTAGGCGGGGCGGAGCCCTCCCGGCATGAGCACCACCGAAGAAGCCCTCGAGGTCGAGCGGGCCCGTTCGCAGATCCTCGCGGTCATCGCCGAGGTGGAGCGGATGGCCGGTGGAGACGCGTCCGAGGGTGAGTTCTTCAGCGGCCTCCTCGACCGTGCGCTCACGGCGATGGAGGCCGTGGGCGGGCTCGTGTGGCTGACGGGCGAGGGCGGCCGCGTGGAGCCCGTGTGCCATGCGGGGGTGGAACGCGTCGGCATCACCGCCACCCCCGAGGCCCAGGAGGCGCACAACGGCCTCGTCCAGGCCCTGCTCGGGGCGCCCGCCGGGCTGCTCGTGCCGCCGCGGGCGGAGGTCACGGGCCCCGGCGGCGAGGTCATCGCCACCAACGCCACCGATCTCCTCGTGATCGCCGTGCCGCTCGACAAGAGCGGGGCCCGGGCCGGGATGATCGAGGTCTTCCACCAGCCCAACGCCGACGACGTGCAGCGGGGCTTCCTCCGCTTCCTCGAGCAGCTCGGCGGCGTGGCCAACGCCTACCTCGAGCGGCGGTCGCAGAGCCAGCAGATCGTGGCCCTCGACGCCCAGCAGACGGCGCTCGCCCAAGTGGAGCGGTTCAGCCGCGCGGTGCACGAGTCTCTCGACCCGATCGCCACCGCCTTCGTGCTCGCCAACGAGGCCCGGCGGATCATCGGCTGCGATCGCGTCAGCGTGCTCGTGAAGCGGCGGCGCAAGCTGCGGCTGGAGGCGGTGAGCGGCCAGGAGTCGATCGAGCGGCGGGCCTCGGCCGTGCAGGCGATCGAGTCGCTGGTGCGCGTGGTGGCCAAGGCGGGCGATCCGCTCTGGCATCCCGATCCGGCCCGCGAACTGCCGCCGCAGATCGAGGAGGAACTCGAGCACTACATCGACGAGTCGCACGCCACGGCGCTGGCCGTGATCCCGCTGGAGAAGCCGCGGCCCACGCCCGTCGTGAAGCCCGGCGGCGTGGATGCGGTGGCCGTGGCCAAGGCGGAGGCGGCGCCGCGATCCGTGCCCGAGCCGATCGGGGCGCTCGTCGCCGAGTGGTTCCAGTCGGCCGCCATCGACGCCGGCCGCCGCGCCCGCGTCGATCTCGTCGGCGAGCACGGCAAGGTGGCCCTGGCCAATGCCCTGGCCCACACCAGCCTGCCGCTCTATCCGCTGCTCGAGCTGGCCGGGCAGTCGCGCGTGCTTACGACCGCCCGCAACCTGCCGCGCACGGTGGGGGCGGCCCTGGCGGCGCTCGCGGCCCTGGCGGCGCTCGTGTTCGTGCCGGCCGAACTGCGGCTGGAGGGCAAGGGCACGCTCGAGCCGGTGCATCGGCGCGAGGTGTTCGCCGGCATCGACGGCGTGGTCGAGCGGCTGGAGCCGGGCCTCGAGCACGGCGCCGCGGTCAAGCAAGGCCAGCTTCTGGCCGCGCTGCGGAACACGGAGCTCGACGTGGCGATCGAGGACGTGAAGGGGCGAAAGCTCAGCTCGCTCGAACAGCTCGAATCGACCAAGCGGCGGCTCCTGGAAGACAAGAAGATCACCCCCGAGGAGCGAAACCAGCTCGCGGGCCGCCGCGCCCAGCTCGACCGCGAGATCGCCAGCTTCGACAACCAGCTGCGAATCTACGAGTCGAAGACCAGCGACCTCGAGGTCCGCAGCCCGATCGACGGGGTGATCGTCACCTGGCAGGTTCGCGACCGGCTCCTCTTGCGGCCGGTGGAGAAGGGGCAGTCGCTGATGAGCGTGGCCGACAAGACCGGCCCCTGGGAGCTCGAGGTCCACATGCCCGACGACCGGCTCGGCCATGTCAACCGCGCCGCGGCCGAGGCCCGCAAGGCCGGCCGGGAACTCGAGGTCGATTACATCCTCGCCACCGATCCCGGCACGCGGCACCACGGCACCGTGAAGGAGATCCACGAGCAGGCCGAGGTCCGCGGCGAGCAGGGCAACACGGTGCTCGTCCGGGTGACGATCGATCCGGAGCGGCACGAGAAGGAGGAGCTCGGGGCCGGGGCGAGCGTCACGGCCCGGATCGCCTGCGGCAAGCGGCCGTTGGGCTATGTGTGGTTCCACGACCTGCTGTCGTTCATCCAGACGCAGGTCTTCTTCCGGCTGTGGTGAGAAGGAGGCGGGCGATGCGGCATGTGTGGCTGGCGGTGGCGGCGGCGATCGCGGCGGGCGGCGGGCACGGGGCCGGCGCGGCCGAGGGCGAGCCTGTGCTCGAGCGGTGCCTGGTGTCGCTGATCGACGAGGCCAAGGTGCCGGCCCGCGAAGCGGGAGTGCTCGTGGAACTGCCTGTCCGCGAGGGCGACACCATCTCCAAGGGAGACGTGATCGCCAAGATCGACGACAACCAGCCGCAGATGGAGAAGCGCAAGGCCCAGGCCGAGCACGACCAGGCGATCGCCAAGGCGCAGAGCGACGTGGACTTCCGCTACTCGCAGAAGGCCAAGGACGTGGCCTTCAAGGCCTGGGAGAAGGCGGAGAACGCCCACAAGCAGTCGCCCGGCTCGGTCACCGAGGTGGAACGCGACCGGCTCAAACTGGAGGCCGAGAAGACCGACCTGCAGATCGAGCAGGCGAACCTGGAGCGGAAGCTCTCCGCCCTGGCCGCCGCCTCGAAGGGGGTGGAGGTCGAGGCGGCCGAGAATGGCATCGAGCGTCGGCTGCTCAAGTCGCCGCTCGACGGCGTCGTCGTGCAGGTGTTTCCACACCAGGGCGAGTGGATGCAGCCGGGCGACCCGCTGGCCCGCGTCGTCCGCACCGACAAGCTCAAGGTCGAGGGCTACGTCGACGCCGCGAAGTGGGATCCGGAGCAGATCCGCGACCGGCCGGTGACCGTGGACGTGGTGCTCGCCGGCGACCGCCGCGAGACGTTCACGGGGCGGATGGTGTTCGTCAGCCCGCTCGACGAGAGCGGCGGCGACTACCGGGTCGTGGCGGAGGTGGAGAACCGCCGGGCCGAGCCGTCGAAGCAGTGGCTCCTGCGGCCGGGCAAGACCGCCCGGATGACCGTCCACTCCGGCCAGCCGCCGCTGCCGCCGGTCCGCCGGGAACGGCCGGGGACCTGATGGCCACGGCCGACGCCTTCCGTGCGAGCACGACGCGGCCGGTGTCGCTCCGCCGCCGCGGCGACCTCGTCGTCAACCGGCAGGTCCACCAGGGGCAGGCCTGGTGGGTGGTCAAGGATCCGATCGCGCTGGCCTACTTCCGCTTCCGGCCCGAGGAATACGCGCTGCTCGACATGCTCGACGGCCAGACGAGCCTCGAGGACCTCAAAGACCGCTTCGAGGCCCGCTTCCCGCCACGGCGGATCACCGTCGAAGAGCTGGCGCGGTTCGTGGCCACGCTCCATCGCTCGGGCCTCGTGATCGGCGACCGGCCGGGGCAGGGGCCGCAGCTCTTCGAGCGGCGGCGGCAGCGGATCTGGAAGCAGTGGATGGCCTGGCTGTCCAACATCATGTCGATGCGGTTCCGCGGCATCGATCCCGACTGGCTCTTGGAGCGGCTCGACCCCTGGTTCGGCTGGCTGTTCTCGCCGCCGGCGATCGTGGCCGCGCTGTGCTTCGTGGCCAGCGCCCTCCTGCTCGTGCTCGTGAACTTCGACGTCTTCCGCGCCAAGCTGCCGGAGTTCAACCAATTCTTCGCCGCCGGCAACTGGCTGTACCTCGGCGTGGCCCTGGCCGTGACGAAGATCCTCCACGAGTTCGGCCACGGCCTGTCGTGCAAGCACTACGGCGGCGAGTGCCACGAGATGGGGATGATGCTGCTCGTGTTCACGCCCTGCCTCTACTGCGACGTCTCCGACAGCTGGATGCTGCCGAGCAAGTGGAAGCGGGCCGCGATCGGCGCGGCGGGCATGTACGTGGAGGTGATCATCGCCGCGATCGCCACCTACCTGTGGTGGAACTCCCACGCCGGCACGTTCAACCAGCTGTGCCTCGACGTGATGTTCGTGTCGAGCGTGTCCACGATCCTCTTCAACGCCAATCCGCTGCTCCGTTACGACGGCTACTACATCCTCTCCGACCTGCTGGAGATCCCGAACCTGCGGCAGAAGGCCAACACGATCCTCGGCCGGCTGGCGAGCAAGTGGTGCCTGGGGATCGAGCAGCCGGAAGACCCGTTCCTGCCGCAGCGGAACCGCGGCCTGTTCGCCCTCTACGCCGTGGCGTCGAGCGTCTACGGCTGGATCGTGACGGCGTCGATCTTTCTGTTCGTGTGGAACGTCTTCAAGCCGTACCGGCTCGAGGTGCTGGGGCGGATCCTGGCGGCGGGGGCCGTGTGGGGCTTGGTGGTCCGACCCGTGCAGGGGATGATCAAGTTTCTGAAAGTTCCCGGGAGGCGCGACGAGGTGAAAAGCCTGAACCTGGCGGCGACGGTGGCGACGGCGGCGGCGCTGGCGGCGGCCGTGGCCCTGATCCCGCTGCCGCAGCGGGTGTGGTGCGCGGCGGAACTGCGGCCGCGGGGCGAGGAGACGGTCTACGTGACGGTGCCGGGGAAGCTCGCCGAGCTGCTCGTCAAGCCTGGGGCCATCGTGCGGAAGGGGCAGGAGCTCGCCCGGCTGTCGAGCGTGGACCTCGAGCTGCAGATCGCGGAACTCGAGGGGAAGGTCGCGCAGTACAAGGCCCGGCTGGCGAGCCTGCAGGTCGAGCGGTTCACCGACCCGACGGCGGCCTTGGAGATCGGCACGGCCGAGGAACTGCTCAAGAGCGACGAGGAGAAGCTCGCGAAGAAGCTCCAGGATCGCCGCAAACTGGTGCTCGTGGCCCCGCGGGATGGCGTGGTGTTGCCGGCCGCGAGCGTGAAGCCGCAGCCCGACCCGACCGGCAAGCTCCCGGCCTGGACGGGCCATGCGCTCGGCGAGCGGAACCTCGGGGCCATGTTTACCGAGGGCACCGTGCTCTGCATGGTGGGGGAGGCGGAGCGGTTCGAGGCGGTGATGGTGGTGGACCAGTCGGAGGTGGAGTTCATCGAGCGTGGGCAGCCGGTGGCCCTCAAGCTCGACGCTTTCGCCTGGAAGACGTTCACGGGCACGGTCGCGGAGATCGCGGAGACGCACATCGAAAACGGCTCGGAGCGGCTCTCGGTGAAGGCGGGCGGCCAGGTGCCGACGGAGACCGACCCCTCGGGCCGCGAGGTGCCGATCTCGACGAGCTACGAGGCGATGATGACGCTCGACGACGCCGAGGCCGTGCTCACGCCGGGGATGCGGGGCACGGCCCGGATCGAGGTGGGCAGCCGCACGGTGGGTGGGTGGCTCCTGCGGCTCCTCTGGCAGACGTTCAATTTCAGGATGTAGGCAAAACATCGCCGCTGTGTTCAGGCAAAACATCGCATCGTGCGATTTTTGCCTGGCGGGCCTCCGCCCGCGGCGGTCAACCCGGCCATCCTGGCCTGGCGCCGCGCGACGGGGCTGAGCACGAAGCTGGTCGAAAACATCGCATCGTGCGATTTTTGCCTGGCGGGCCTCCGCCCGCGGCGGTCAACCCGGCCCTCCGGGCCTAGCGCCGCGCGACGGGGCCGCTCACGAGCGTGGACCCAAAACATCGCATCCTGCGATTTTTGCCTGGCGGGCCTCCGCCCGCGGCGGTCGACCCGGCCCTCCGGGCCTGGCGCCCTCTCCGACCGTCGAACTGCTGGCTGGAGCGGCGGTCTCTGACCTGCCCCAAAAAGCCCCGGGCGGGAGCCCGGGGACACCGCGTTGCGGCGGCTCCCGCTTTGCATGCGGCACGACTTTGGTGCGCCGGGTATCGCACGTGCATGGCATGCGGGAAGGCCGTTCTACCCGGAGTCCCCCGGCTTCCGCCGGGGGCTTCTTGGCCTGCGGGTGACGTGGCCGCCTGGGGCGGCTCTATGATGGGTCTCATGCCCACGCTCGATCGGATCACGATCTATCCCGTCAAGAGCCTCGACGGCGTGGCGGTGGAGGCCGCGCGGGTGCTGCCTTCCGGGGCCCTGGAGCACGACCGCCGCTGGCAGCTGATCGACATGGAGGGCCGCGTCGTGAACGCGAAGCGGACTCCGCTCTTTCATGCCATTCGGGCCGAGTTCGACCTGGCGGGGCAGGGGAGCGACGTGCCACGGCTCGGGTCGAACGTGATCCATCTGGCGATCGATGAGGAGGCCCTGCGGGCGCGGGCGATCCCGGGCGTCGATCGGCTCGCGGCCCTGGGGCCGGCGTCGTTTCCGCTCGTGCCGGGGCCCGACGGCCCGTGCGGCTGGCTGGCCGAGGCCCT
>JBIKND010000283.1:0-3191 GCA_044358905.1 Pirellulales bacterium
CGGACGAGCGACCGCAGATCGTCGTCGATCCGCAGCCGCGAGATCCCGAACACGGCAACGGCGGTAAGGGCCAGGGCCGCCAGCCAGCCGGCCCGCCCCCAGGCCGCGGCGGCGGTCAGGCTGGGCCCGCCTCGGGATCCTGGCTGCCCGGCGGCATGAGGTGCAGCTCCGCCGGGTCCACGATCCAGCCCCGGCAGTTCAGCGTTCCGCACCGGCACGGGATCGCCGCGTCGGCCGGCCAGCTGTAGTCGATCGAAAGTTCCGCGCCCACCGCGATCGGGCGGATCGTTTGCAACCACAGCCGGTCTTCCTGAGGGTTCTCCGCGTCACCCTCCCAGTAGAAAAGTTCACAGTTCGGATCGCAACTGTGATTCACGAAGCGGAGCGGCGCCGCCGGATCGAGGAGGCGGCCGCTGGGCAGCTCCATCACGTAACTCGAGTCCTCCGGATGGTCGTCGAGGGTCGTGCCATGGACCTCCGCCAGCACGATTCCGGCTTTGAGCGGACGGCGTGCGAAGACGCCGCGGCCGACGTGGGTCTCGCCGACGCGAATCAGACGGTCGAGCGACGGGCGGGGGGGCCGCGTGGTCGCGCCCCCCGGAGAATCGGCACGGTTGTGGCGGGGCATGGTTGCGGATCGAGAGGAGCGGACGGGAGGCTGAAATCTACGGGCATGATTGCGAACGGTCAACGCCCGGCGAAGCCCGACGAGTGCGGCTTCACGCCAGTTCCGCGCGCACCCGCTCGAGCAGCTTCTTCGTGGCCACGATGCCGTCCGCTTCGGAGAGGGCCTTGCCCTCATACTCGATGCCCACCCAACCGTGGTAGCCCGCGGCCAGTACGAGCCCGAGCATCCGCTTGTAGTCGGTGCGGACCTCGTTGCCGGCGGCGTCGAACTCGTGGCTCTTGGCGCTGACGCCCTTGGCGAACGGCATCAGTTCCTCGAGGCCCCGGTAGCGGTCGTAGTCGTGGAAATTCCCGAAATCGGGAAGCGTGCCGCAGTTGGGACGCTCCACCTGCTTCATCACTCCGGCGAGCCACTCGCCGTTGCTCGACAGGCCGCCGTGGTTCTCCACGATCACGTTCATGTCCATCTGGCCGGCGAACTCGGACAGCCGCGAGAGCCCGTCGGCCGCGAGCTTCTGCTGCTCCTCGAAGGTGCCCTTGCTGGCGGCGTTGACGCGGATCGAGTGGCAGCCGAGCCGCTTGGCGGCCTCGACCCAAGGGAAGTGGTTTTCGACGGCCTTCGTGCGCGCCTTGTCGTCGGGGTCGCCGAGGTTGCCGAGTCCGTCGCACATCACGAGCACGTTGGTTACGCCCTCGTCCGCCGACCGTTTGGCCAGCTCGCCGAGGTAGTCGGCGTCCTTGGCCTTGTCCTTGAAAAACTGGTTGACGTACTCGACGGCCTCGATGCCGAACTCGCGTTTCGCGGTCTTGGGAAAGTCGAGGTTGTCGAGCTTCCCGGCGAGGAGCGTGCGGTGGAGGGACCATTCCGCCAGTGAGATCTTGAAGGGCAGTTGCTTCGCCGGGGTCGCGTCGGCGGCCGGCACGGCGCGGGCCGTGCCGCAGGCCAGCGGCGCGGCAGCCGCGGTGGCGGCCAGGAACGAGCGGCGGGAGAGGCGGGTGTGGGATGCCATGTGGAACTCGCGGGGAACGGGTCAGGCGGGCGGTGAATCGGCCTCCTGCTGGAGGTATTCACGGGGCTTGTACCACCAGAGTACCGGAACGAGCAGGGCCGTCGCCACCGCCATGCAGACGGTGAAGAACCGGTAATAGGCGGCACCCTGGAGCGTCGAGTTTCCGGCGGCGTCCTGGGTCAACGTGTTCACCAGGGCCGTGAACAGGTTGCCGAGCGACACGCTCAAGAGATACAGGCTCATGACCAGCGACTTCATGTGCGGCGGTGCCTGGGTGTAGCTGAACTCCAGGCAGGTGATCGAGACGAGGATCTCGGCGGCCGTGATCACCACGTAGGCCAGCAACTGCCAGCCGACACTCGGCCAGCGGGCCGCCTCCGGCCCGAGGCCGGCCGTGGCCAGCCGGGCCGACTCGGCGTCCACCAGCGTTTGGGCATGGCCCGAGATCGCGAAGGCGGCGGTCGCCAGGGCGAAGCCGACGAGGATCTTGCGCAGGGGCGTGAGCCGGACGACGCGCTCGACCGCCGGGTAGAGCACCGTGCCGAACAGCGGAATGAAGGCCAGCACGAGCAGGGGATTGATCGCCTGGATCTGGCTGGCGAGCCATTCCCGGCCGAGGAAGTGGCGGTCCATGCGTTCGGCCTGCTGCACCCAGGCTCCGCCGGTCTGGTCATACAGCGACCAGAACACGGCCACGAGCAGGTACAGAGGCAGGAGCTTGCCGATCGCCGCCAGGCCCTCGGGCCCGAAGGTCTCGGCGAAGTACGTCGGCCCTCGGGGCGGGACGTGAACGAAGCGGTGCCGGCCCAGCCAGAAGACGAGGGTCGCCAGCGCCATGAGGATGCCCGGCACACCGAACGCCCACCCGGAACCGTAGTGCTCCAGGAGCCAGGGGGTGAGCAGCGTGGAAAAGAAGGAGCCGAAGTTGATGGCGAAGTAGAACCAGCCGAAGACCCGCTCCAGGAGGTGCCGGTTCGACTGTCCGAACTGGTCGCCCACGTGGGCCGACACGCAAGGCTTGATGCCGCCGGAGCCGATGGCCACCAGGGCGAGCCCGGCCAGCAGCCACCCCCGTGGCTCCATGGTCGCCTCCAGGAACGGCGCGGGCGTGTCCATCAACGCCAGGCAGAGATGCCCCACGCAGTACACCAGCGACAGCAGGAGGATCGTCAGATACTTGCCGAGGAACGCGTCGGCCACGATCCCGCCGATGATCGGGAAAAAGTAGGCGCTGGCGACGAACAGATGCAGCCATTCCCGGGCCTGCGTCTCGGTCATGAAATCGGGCTTGCCGGCCGACGAGAGCAGGTGCTGGGTCATGAAGACGACGAGGATCGTCTTCATGCCGTAGAACGAGAATCGTTCCGCGGCCTCGTTGCCCACGATGAAGGGAATGCCGGGGGGCATGCCCGCGGTGGCTGCAGGACGGGTGCGGTACGGGGCGTTTCCCACGGTGCGGCGATCCTCTGGTGGCGGAGCGGATGGGAAGGTCGTGACAGCATGGCCGACCGCGCGTCATAAAGGCAACATGACCGCGCCTTCCACCACCCGGTT
>JBIKND010000284.1:0-3171 GCA_044358905.1 Pirellulales bacterium
GTTTCAGTCATGACCGTCGTTCGCAGGGATCAGATATCGACGATGAACGTGGCTTCCCAGCCATCCGCCGCGTGGCGGACGTCGAGGAGGTGCTGGGTGACCGCCTTCACCTCGTGGGCCAATTCGTGGCGGGATGGATCGAACCGTTCGCCCTTGGCCGTGGCCCGCAGGCCCGCCGCATCGACGACGACGCTGAACTCGCGGAGGAGCAGTCGGTCGATCTCGAACGCCGCCAGCAGTTCGCTCGTCCAATCGTGCAGCAACCAGACGGGATCGGTGCCCGGCACCGTGAAGCTCCGCTCCTCGGTCGGCACGATCTGCGCGGGGTCGCCGGCGATCACGGCGAACAGGCCGCAGGCCGCGTCGGCCATGAGGCCGTCGAGCGTGGCCGCCCGAACGCGGATTCCGAGATCGGCGGTGTGCTCGAAGACTTCGTACACGGCAACTCCGGCTGCAAGGGTATGCATCACGGACCACGCGGGGCAACGTGGGCCGCCACTGGCAGCAGCCGGGCCGGGGCCGTATTCTGCGCCGCATGAAACCAACACTCCTGATTCTCGCCGCCGGAATGGGCAGTCGCTACGGCGGCCTCAAGCAGCTCGACCCGATGGGGCCGAGTGGTGAGACGATCCTCGACTATTCCGTGTTCGACGCCCTGCGGGCCGGATTCAACCGCGTGGTGTTCGTGATCCGCCGCGACTTCGAGCGGGAGTTTCGCGAGCGGATCGTGGCCCGGTTCGAGCGGCACGTGGACGTAGCCCTGGCCTTCCAGTCGCTCGACGCGTTGCCGGCCGGCTTCGCGGTGCCGCCCGGCCGCGAGAAGCCCTGGGGCACGACGCATGCCATCCTCTGTGGCCGCGACGCCATCGCCGCCCCGTTCGCCGCCATCAACGCCGACGACTTCTACGGCCGCGACGCGTTCGCCGTCCTCGGCCGGCGGCTGGCGGATTCGCCGGTGGACTCGACCGCCTACTGCATGGTGGGCTTCACGCTCGCCAACACGCTTTCCGAGCACGGCAGTGTGGCCCGGGGCGTCTGTCGCACCGACGCCCGCGGCTTCCTTGCCGACATCCGCGAACTGAAGCAGATCGCCCGCACGCCCGCCGGCGTTGAGAACGTGGCCGATGGCGTGGTCGAGAAGCTTACGGGCCAGGAGCCCGTGTCGATGAACATGTGGGGCTTCACGCCGCGGGTGTTTCCGCAGTTGGAGGCGTCGTTTCGCGAGTTTCTCGCGGCCCACGCCGCGGAGCCGAAGAGCGAGTGCTACATCCCGCTCACCGTGGGCGACCTCGTGAAGGCCGGGCAGGCCACGTGCGAGGTGCTGCCCACGGCGAGCCCGTGGTTCGGCGTGACCTACGTCGAGGACCGGCCGATCGTGCAGGCGAGCATCGCACGGCTCGTCGAGGCGGGCGAGTATCCAGCGCGGCTTTGGGGCTGACTCATGGCGATGACGGAAGAAGACCTCGAGGACCGGCTCAGCGAACCGACCGACGGCCGATCACCTTCACTGGCCCTTTCTCGACATCGATCTGTCGCTCGAATCAATCAGGAATCCCACGGCGTTCCCGTTGGTGGCTCGCCACGGACCGTGAGCAAACGAAGAGTGCCGTGACCACGCTGCACGATCCTCGCAACCAGACTTTGTCTTGGCTGGCACACTCACAGCGCGGTTTCAGAGCCGGTCCAGCGGGCTGACGACCCCGCAGGCGCCGCGGCGGAGCACGTGCGTGTAGATCTGCGTGGTGCTGACGTCGGCGTGGCCAAGGAGCGTTTGCACGGTGCGGATGTCGGCGCCGGATTCGAGCAGGTGCGTGGCAAAGCTGTGGCGAAACGCGTGGCAGCCGACTTTCTTGGTGATCCCGGTCCGGTTCGCCGCCCGCCGCACGGCCCTTTGCAGCGTCGTCTCATCCAGGTGATGGCGGCGCCGCACGCCGTCGCTTCCGCGCGGATCAAGGCTCAGGCGGGATGACGGAAACACATATTGCCAGCGAAACTCGGTGGCCGCCTGGGGGTATTTCACGGCCAGCGCCCCGGGCAGCCAGACGCTGCCGCCGCCGTTCTGCACGTCCTCGCGGTGGTGGTTTTCCACGCGACGCAACTGCTCCCTGAGCCTGGCGACGAGGCTGGCGGGCAGCGGCACCGTTCGGTCCTTGTCGCCCTTGCCTTCGCGGACGGTGATCTGGTTACGGTCGAAGTCGATGTCCTTGACCCGCAGTCGGCAGCACTCGAGCACCCGCATGCCGGTGCCATACAGCAGCTCGACCATCAGGGCCACGGGGTCGCGCGGCAGGTGCGCGATCAAGGCGCGAATCTCGCTGGCGCCGAGCACCACCGGGAGCCGTTGCGGACGCTTGGCCCGCACGGCATTCAGCGCGGGCAGTTCCTTGTCGAAGATGTGCGTGTAGAGAAACAAAATCGCCGCGAGTGCCTGGTTCTGCGTGCTGGCGGCAACGTGCCGCTCGGTGGCGAGATGGGAGAGGAACCGTTCGACATCAGGCCCGCCGAGATCTCGCGGGTGTTTCAGTCCATGAAAACGGATAAACCGCACGAGCCAGCCGACGTAGGACTCCTCGGTGCGTTTTGAGTAATGCAGGGTGCGCAGTCGTGTCCGCACGAGGTCCAGCAGCCGTGGCTGTCGAGTCCCGGCGGATGCGGGAAGGGTGGCGTTCGACGCAGTCTGGCCGGCGGGGTGCATGGGCGTAGAAGCCACGGCAAAGAGGCGTTTATTTACGGACGTCGGGCGGCCAAGGCATTAGTACTGTACGGGCGTACCCTTTGTCAAGCTGCCACGCCTTTCATTTCGGCCGGCGGCCCCTCCCGCTCACTTCGCCGTACGAATGGCCGTACGAAACGCCGTACGAATGGCCGTCTAACTTGGCCGCTGACCGCTGTGCCGGTGGCCCACACCGTAGCCCAAAGTGTTGCCACGACGAGGCTTCGGCGCTCTATCGCGTCGCAGGCCCGGTCGGTATTATGCGGCAAGTGGCCGACGTTATGCGGACATCCGCGCCGGATTAGGCGGCGTCCGAACCCGTTTATGGCGGCGAGGATTCCGCCTAATAATTGTTATGGGCTTGGCGGTGCTTCAGGTTAGTGCGGCATCGTCCGTGGCGGTGCAGCGGGCGGGCGATGCGAGAGGCTGGTCTGCAGCTGAATCGAGCGTCCACTGGT
>JBIKND010000122.1:0-11665 GCA_044358905.1 Pirellulales bacterium
GGCGCCCCGCACCGCTGCTCGCTCTGGCCGCCGCCGCGGTGCTGGCGGCGGCCGCCGCCCCCGACGTCGCGGTGCTGGCTGCGGTCGCGGCGGTGCCCGGAGCGCTGCTGCTCGTCATGGCCTGGGCATTGCAGCGGTTCAACGGTGAGGCTTCCACCCGCCTTGGGGCTCCCGCGGCACCGTCGCCCGCGGCGAGTTCTCTGACGCGGGCCGCCGCGCCTTCGCTGATCATCGCCGGATCGGCGGTCCGTGGCGACAGCGTGACGGCACCGGGGCAGTCGTCGTCATGAGCCGCCCCGCGACCAAACTGCTCGGGCTCGTGCCCGCGATCGGCGTGGCGCTGTGCGCCGTGCTGCCCGCGGTCAACGCCGCCGATCCGCCGGTGCTCGACTTCCTGCGGGTGCACGTGCCGCGCGGCCGGTTGGAGCAAGTCCCGCTCGGCGACGGTCGATACGTCCCCATGTCCGCCGCGGAGTTCGAGCAGGCGGTCGCGCGGCTCGGCCCGCAGCCGGTGGCCGGGCTGGCGGCGCCGCGGCTGCTCGCGGACCGGTCCCGGTACGTGCTGACCGTCGACGAGACGGGCCGGCTCTCCGGACGGGTGGCGTTCGACGTGGGGGAGACCGTGGCTCCGCCCCTCCGCGAGATCGACCTCGGCGCCGTGCGACCGGGCCGCTGTTCGCTGCGCACGGCCGCCGGCACCGGTGACGCCGTCGTCTTCGGCCGACCCGACGGCACGGCCGCGGTGAAGATTCCCGAGGCGGGCACGTACGAGTGCGAAGTCAGCGTGGGGCCGGAGACTTCGGCCGGCGATGCGTTCACGCTGCCGCTCGTGCCGGCACTGGCGACCTCGATCGTCGTGCGAACCCCGGCGGGTGCGCGGCCGGCGGTCTCCGGCGTCCCGCTGGGCGAGGCGGTCGTCAGCGGCCATGGGGACGGCGAGTGGCGGATCGAGTTCGGACCGGCCACGTCCGTTGGGCTCGCCTTCATCAAGGACGAGGCGGAGCCGGCGCGGGTGGCGGCGTGGAGCGACGTGACCGTGCGCGGCGGCCGCGTCGAGGTGACGACGGCCCTGGTGCCCAGGGCCGCCTGGACGGGCGAGCCGCTGGTCGTCGAGAAACCGGCCGGCCTGGGGCTCGTTGCCGTGCGGCGCGCCGCGGACGAGCGGCTGCTCGAGTGGATCGCGGCTCGGGATGGCCGAACGGCACGCATCGAACTGCCGCGGGACGTGGTGGGCCGCGCCACGACGCTGCTCGTGCACGCGGTTTCGCCGCTCGACGCGGCGGAGGCTTGGCAGGTGCCGTTCGTGCGCCCCGCGGCCGACGCCTGGGCGGGTGGCGGCACCCGCGTCGAGATCGACCCCGCCCTCGGCGTGGTGGGAGTGGAAGTCGAGAAGAGCCGGGTGGTCACGCCCGAGATCGCCGCGCGGTGGCCGCTCCCGGCCGGACCCGCGACCGCGCCGGCCGCAGCCGGTGCCGTGCTCCCGGCCATCTTTCACTTCGAGCATCAGGCCGGAGAGGCGACGCAGGCGCTCCGCTTGCGATCGCGCAGGCCCCAACTCGACGTGGCCCGCGTGACGACGGTCGAACTCTCGCCCGGCCAGGTGCTGGGCCGGGCCGCCTGCGACCTGCGGGTGGTGACCGGCGAGACCTTTTCGGCGACGGCCCGCGTCGCGCCGGGCTGGATCATCGACGCCGTGGAGATGGTGGAGCCGTTCGATCTCGCCCCCGACGTCGACGAGCGCCGCCGGGGCACCGGCGCGGATGTCGATTGGCGGATCACCCGCGGCCGCGACGGGGCCGAGCAGCTGCGGATCGGGCTGGCGCTGGCGGCGACACCCCGGCGCAGCCTGGGCCTGCGGGTGACGGGGCATCGGCGGGGCGTTCCCCTCGGCGGCGAGTTTCGCACGGCCGACATGGACATGGTGCGGTTCGACGGTGAAGCCGCCGACTCGGCCGTCATCGATTTCAACGTCGGGCCCGAGGCCATCGTCGAGATCGACAGTGCGCCGCTGGGCATCTTTACCGTGTCCCCGCGACTGGAGCGGCTCGTCGAGCCCGGCACGCTGCGCGGCCGGATTCCGGGCGGCGAGCGGGCGGCCGACCGCCAAGCCCGTCTCGTGCAGCGGCGGCCGCCGCTCGACGTTCGCGTCGACGTCCGGCTGGCAGCCCGCGACGAGCGGCTCTCACAGGCCTTCAGGCTGACCTGCCGACCGGAGGCGGCGGCCGTGGACTCGGTCGTGGTGCACTTCTCCGAGCCGATGGGGGACGAACTCGATTGGTCGCTCGTCGAACCGGCCGGCGGCGCGCTCGTGGCCCGGCGGCTCGATGCGGCCGACAGTGCCCGAGGAGACGGCGCACGCATTCCCGGGTGCGTCGAATCGTGGCTCGTCGAGATCACGCCCGCCTTCATCGGCACGGCGACCATCCGCGCCGTCCGCGAGGTCCCGTTCCGCGAGCCGCAGCCGGTGCCGCTCGCATGGGTCGAGGGCGCCACGACCTCGCGCGGCACCGTGCTGGTCCGTGACACGGGGCCGGAGCGGCCCACCGTCGTCAACCGCCGGCTGCGGGAACTGCCCCCCGTACCGGCCGTCGACGGTCAGCCGACGCTGGTCGAGTTCGCGTTCGCCGTGCCGGAAGCGGGCACGGCGACGACGGCCGCGGCCGAACTGGTGCCGCCGGCCGGCACCGAGGCTCGTGCCTGGGCGTGGACCGAATCGCTCGCCTGCTGCTGCCACGACTCCGGGCGGTCGGAGTGCGAGGCGACCTATGACATCGAGAACCATGGCCGCGACCACCTGTCGCTGAACGTGCCGGCGGGCCGCCGGGTGGAGGCCGTGCTTCTCGACGGCGCCGTCGTGCCGATCGAGTCGCTCGATGGCGGCGGGACGGCGCGGGTGCCCCTGCCCGCGAGCCGCCGCCGGCTCCGGCTCGTCGTGCGGACGTTGGTGGAGGGCGACACGGGCCTCGGATGCTGGCGGGTGGATCCGGTCGGCTGCGCGATCGACGTGCCCGTGCTCGATCAGCGACTCCTCCTGCTCCTGCCGCCCGACCTCGAGGTGGCGACCGTGTCGGGCGCGTTTCGCGATGCCGTGCCGCACTCGGCGGGACTCATGGAGCGACTGTTCGCCGCTCGCGTTCCAGCGGCCGACTCCTTCTCCGCGGTGGACGACCGCGCGGCGTCCCTCTCCCTGGGCGTGGTCGGCTTCAGGGGGCGAAGCTTCGTGCCCGTGTCGGGCCGCAAGGGAAGCGGCATCGTCGTCGTGCGCCGCCGGATCGTGACCTCGACAGCGATCGTGGGATGCTTCCTGTCGTTTCTCGCCGTGCTCGGACTCGCGCGGCGCGGGCCCGCGGCGGCGCTGCTCCTGGCGGCGGCCAGCGCCGCGCTGGCAATCTGGCTCGACCCGCCGTTTGCCGTGGTGGCGCGGACGGCCTGGTGGGGCTGCCTCGCGGGCTGCGGCCTGCGGGCTCTGGGTGGCGTCGGCGGCCAGAGCCGGGCTGCGGCGGCGTGTCTGCTCGCGGTCGTGGTGGGCGGCCTGTCACCGGCCGGCGCGGCGGAGCCGGTCGGCGGCGATCAGCCGCTCAAGGTGTTGCTCACGCCGGGCGACGACGGCGACATGGCGCTCGTGCCGGAGCCGCTGTTTCGGGCCCTGCTGCGGGACGCGCAGCCGGCTGCCACCGCGTCGCTGCGCATCGTCCGCTGCCGCGTGCTGGTGGAGGACGGGCCGGTGCCGGCGGCGTGGCGCCTGGTGCTCGACGTCGATGCCGACGCCGGCGGCGCGATCGTGCTCGACCAGGGGCCGGGCGAGGCGCGCTGGGAACCCGTCGCCGGTGTGGCCATGGCCCAGGTCCAGCAGGACGGCCGGCTGCTGCGACTGTTCGCCACCGTCGCCGGCAGCCAACGGATCGAGGTCCGAGTGCAGCCGGTCGTCGATCGGCGCGGCCGCCTCGAGACGGCCTCGATCCGCCTGCCCCCCGCGGCCGTGTCGCGGCTCGAACTCGTCGACGGCAACGGCACGGCGATCCCCGTGCCCCGCGATGCGTTGCAATGCGATCGCGCCACGCCGGACGGGCCGTTCATGCGGGCTGCCGAGGCCAAGACCGGCGAGCCGGGATTCGATCTTTCGGGAGCGGCGCGGGTGCGGCTCGTGCGGCCGATCGATCGCCGCGAGAAACTGGCCGCCGGCGGCCTGACGGTGACGAGCGAGAACGACGTCGAGTGGGACCTGGACGCCTGTCGTGTCCGCGCCCGGTTCGATATCGCCGGCGACGCGATCGTCCGCGCGGTCGTCGTCGCCGCTGATCCGATGCTCGAGCCGCTCGAGGATTCGGCCGGCGATGGGCAAGCCGTGCGGCCGCTCGGCCGGGGCCGCTACCTCGTCGAGCGCGCCGCCCCGGAGCCGGGCCCCGCCAGGATTCGCCTCGCATTCCGCATGCCGCTGGTCGATCCCGTCGGCTCATTCGCGGCCCCCGGGGTCTGGTTGGAGGATGCCGATACGGACGCCCGCACCGTGCGGCTGATGGCAGCGCCCGATCTCGTCGCCACCCTCGAGTCGCCGGCGACACCGTCGGCCGACCAACGCGATGAGTTCTTGGGCGCCGGCGGTGACATGTGGCGATACGAGGCCGGCAGCGGCGCGGCGACGAGCCCCCGGGTATGGCTGGCGGTGAGACGACGCCAACAGGATGTGTATGGCTCGCAGACGTTGGCGGTGAGCCTGGAGCCCGATGGCATCGGCCTCCGGCTCCAGGCGCGGATCGACGCCACGTCGACGCCGTTGGTCGAGATTCCGGTGGAAGCGCCTCCCGGCTGCGACATCGGCCGGGTCACGTTGCGGGAGGACGATCTGGCCATGCCTGACGGGGGCGCCCGCGTGCCGCTCGATCTCCAATGGTCGATGACCGAGGCCAATCGCATGACCGTCGTCATGCAGCAACCACGTGCGGGACGCTACCGCCTCGAGGTCGATGGGCGGCTGCCGCTGCGTCCCGCCTCGCGCGGCCGCGTCCCGCTGCTGCGGGCCGCACTCGCCGGGAGCACGCCGCTGACCGTCGCGTGGACCCGCGGGCCGCAGGCGGTGACGGAGCGGGCCGAGGTGCCGCCCGGCGCCGTCGGGCCGGAGTACGACCTCGGCGAGGAGGAGGCGCCCGCGCCGGCTCCCGACGGCGCAGCGGCACCGGCGGCACCGCCGCTTGACCGCGTGGCGAGCGTCGAGCGGGTCCTCGTCACGGCGGCGCTCGACGACCGCGGGCGGGTGCGCGGGATCACGCGATATGACGTCGTCTCGGCACGGTCCACCATCCGCCTGCGACTGCCCCCGCGCTCGCGGCTCTTCGACGTGCTCGTCGACGGGCAGGACGTGGATGCTCGCCCCATCGCCACGGATGCCTGGGAGGTGCAGTTGCACGACGCCGCGTGGCCGCGGTCCATCATGGTCGTATTCTCGGGCGATCTCGACCCCACGCTCGAAGCCGGACAGCCGATCAAGTTGCTGCCGCCGATGATCGAGGATGTGCCCTGCGGCGAGGTGCTCTGGACGATCGACGCGCCGGCCGGTCGCGTGCTGCGGGTCGCCGAGCCCGCCCGGCAGTTGGACGAGCAGGCGTGGCTGGCCGCCCTCGGCGCGGCACGGGACCGCATCGACGCCGCCTTCTCGCGCGCCCTCGGCGCGGCCGGACCGGACGCGGATCGGCTCCGGACCTTCGCCGCCGCCAGACTCGCGGGCAAGGCGACCAATCTGGAGAGTGGCTGGGAGGATGCGATCGATGCCGCGCCGCGTACGGCGCCGGTGCGGGTGGCGGCCGGAGGGGACGGCGGCCTGACGGTGCGGGTCGTACGGGCGCCCGACGCATCGAGTGCGGCGCGGCCGGCGGCCACCATCGGGCTGGCCGCCATCGCGGCCTGGGGCTGGTTGGCTTCGCGCCGCCGGGGGCTGACGTGGGCGGAGCTGCGTCCCGCGACTGCGTGGCTCGTGCCCGCCCTGCTCGTCGTCGGTGGCTGCGGATGGGCGACCGCGCTCTCTCCGGCGCTGCCCGGATGGTTGATGATCGCGGCCGGTGCGGCGCTGTTCGCAGCCTGGATCCAGTCGCGCCGCGCGGCCGCCAGCGTTGTCGCGGGCGCCGCTCGGCCTGAGTACCCATCGACGCGTTCGCTCAACCGTCCGTGACGGCCGCACCGCTGCCGCGGTGGGAAAAGGGGCGAAGAGGGCAAGCGAAAAGCGGTCTGGCCCGGCCTCCGCGCGGCCGCTACCGTCCGCACCCACTCGGGCCGAATGGCGGCCGCACGGAGCGCTCGTCTCGGGCGGTGCCGCCTGCGGTTCGCGACGACGGAAAGGATTCCGTCGCGGCCCGGTTCGAATGCACGGAGGCACGACGGCATGAATCGAGGACGAGGGATCGCCCTGCGCCGGGGCTGGATGCGGGCAGCGTGCCGGTGCCTGATGGCCTCGCTGGCCTGCGGATGGCTGGCTGCGCCGGTCGGTGCCGCGGGCTACCGCACCGCCAATTTCCTCGTCGACGCACCGACCGAAGACCTGGCCCGGAAGATCGGCGACGCCTCCGAGCACTACCGCCATACGCTGGCGGTCGAGTGGCTTGGCCGGCCGCTGCCGCGCTGGACCCGTCCCTGTCCGATCAAGGCCCAGGTGGCCCCGCACCTCGGGGCCGGCGGGGCCACGAGCTTCGTGTTCGACAAGGGGGAAGTCTTCAACTGGACGATGACGATCCAGGGGAGCGAGGAGCGGATCGTCGACTCCGTGCTGCCGCACGAGATCACGCACACCATCTTCGCCAGCCACTTTCGCCGGCCGCTGCCGCGCTGGGCCGACGAGGGCGCCTGCACGACGGTCGAACATCCGGTGGAGCGGGCCCGTCAGCACCGGATGCTGATCGAGTTCCTGACCACCGGCCGCGGCATCGCGTTTCCCGAGATGTTCGCGATGCGCGAATATCCGGCCGACGTCCTCCCGCTCTACTCGCAGGGCTACTCGCTGGCCCGCTACCTCATCGAGCGCGGCGGCCGCCACAAGTACGTCAACTTCGTCGCCGACGGCCTGGCCGGTGACGACTGGACCGGCGCACTCCGCAAGCACTACGGGGTGCCGGGCGTGGCCCAGATGCAGACGGTGTGGCTCGACTGGGTGAAGCAGGGGTGCCCGGCGCCGCCGGCCGCGCTCGCGGCGACGTCGTCTCCGCCGCCTGCGGCTTGGGCCGGCACCGCCCGTGGCCAGAGCCCGGATCCGCAGCCCACTGCCACGCCGCCGGCACGTGGTCCGGTGGCATCGACGGTGGGCCGGACTTCAATCTACGCCCAGGCCCGCCGCGCGGCCGAGCCTGCGGCGTCCCGATGAACGCCTGACGGCCTGCGTCGTCACGCGGCGTCAACTCGCGGCCCGGAGCATCCAGGCCGCGAGCAGCGCCCGGGCCGTCCAGAGGATCGTCCGCGGCCAGTTCGACCGCACCAGGGTGGCCACCAGAGCCGGCATGTGCCCCTCGCGGCCGAGCCGGCCGTGCAGCGGCATCTGCACCGCCGCGGTGCTCGCCCACACGAGGAGCACGAGCACGAAGCCCGCGATGGCGAGGCCGCGTGGGATTCCGGGCGGCGGTGCGGCAGCCACGGCAGCGGCCGTGAGCCCCTCGACGAGCATGAACGGGATCACGACCCAAGCCGTGCGGCGCTGGTGCTCCGCCGCGTACGCCCGCTCACCGGCCCCGGTCACGCGGGCGAAGAGCGGATAGTGCACGATCTGCACGAACCAGATCAGTCCGGTCATCGCCCCCGAGGCGATGGCTTGGGCGATGAGCAGGGCATCCGTCGCCGTCACGACGCGGCCCCCGTGACGGGCAGCGGACGCGGCAGGCCGCAGGCCAACGCACCGCAATCGGGGCGGTCGGCGGCGTGACGATGGCGATACGCGGCGCTGACGCGACCGTCGCGAATGAGAAACGCCCCCGGCATCTGAAAGCCGTCGCCGACGAGCGGGCCGATCCCGTGGCCGGCGAGCACCGCGGCGAGGCCGCGACTCCAGACGGGCGGGCCGAAGAGCTGGCCGAGCGAGCCGCGTGGCAACTCGAGGGCCCGATACAGCGTCTTGGCGGGGTCACTGACGCGGTCGATCTGCCCGAGGCCGTGCCGCTCCAGGATCGGCCGCAGGTCGTCGTCGCTCCCCTGATGCACGAGCACGAGCCGGGCGCCCGCGGCCTCGATCTGCGGGAGCGCGGCGGCGGCATCGGCGATCGCTTCCCGACAAAAGACGCATCCGCTGTGCCGCAGAAGGAGCAGCAGCACCGGCCCCGTTCGCGACAGGTCCGCGAGCGTCTCCCCCGCCTGGGTGCGGGCCGCCTCGAGCGTTGTGCCGAGATCGGCCGCCGGGCCCGGAGCCGCGGTGTCGGTGTTGCTGCGAAAGGCCCCGTAGAGGATGATCGCGAAGGGCACCCACCAAATGAGATCGTTGGTGGGCAGCGTGACGCCGAACGCGGCCGGCACCGTGCCGTCGAGAACCCCCATCGCGTAGCCGAGCGGGCCGAAGATCTTGCCCAGGAAACCGACGAGCACGATCGGCCAGTGCCGAAACGGATCGCCGGCGGCGGCCAGGTAGCCGATGCCGTACACACCGACGATCATCCCCACGCACTGCCAGATGAAGGGGTAATTCGGCCGCTCCATGCCCGTGAGGTCGAACAGCCACTGCGGCAGCAGCACCGTCAGGCCGCCCCAGGCGAGGTTGTAGAGACCGGCCGCCACGAGCCAACGGCTCATCCAGACAGGCGCGACGGAAGGCTTGGCGGGTGACATGCGGGTAGGCCCACGGGCGGCGGCAGACAGGTTCTGCCGTCTTGACGGGAATGGTAGCCCGCTGCCGCCGGCCGACCGTGACAGCGGGGCCAGGGCCAACGGCCCCTGGTTTCATGGCCTCAAAAAAAAAAAACTGATTGACGTATCGTTATGTTCCGATATATTGTGATATTAATGGCATTCAGGACGCCCGCCCCATGAGCACCCCACGAAAACCCCCCGCCGTCGCCAGGCTCACGAGCCTCGACGCGCTCGGCCAGGCGGCGGAGTGCCTGAAGACGCTCGCCCACCCCCACCGGCTGCGGATCGTGCAGATGCTGCTCGCGGGTCGCTACTCGGTGGGCGAACTGGCCGAGGCCTGTGGGATTCCCAGCCACATGGCGTCCGAGCACCTGCGGCTCATGCAACGCTGCGGGTTTCTCAACGTCGAGAAGGAAGGCCGCTGCGTGTATTACACCGTCGCGGAGCCGCATCTGGCCAACATCATGGCCTGCATCGAATCCCGATTCGGCGGGCCGAAGCCGGCCCGCGCCGGCGTGTCCGCCTAGAAGTTTCCGCCCCGCAACGCGTTCCCGCACATACCGGTCGCCCTCGATCGAAAGCTCACGATAGTTCGACGCCTGATTCAAGCCCTTTTTGCTCCACGGAGGACGTTTCATGGTCGCCACGATTTCCCCCACCACGCTCGCCGATCTTCGCCGCCGCGGCGAGAAACTCACGCTCGTCGACGTCCGCACTCCCGCCGAGTTCGGCGAGGTGCACGTCGACTTCGCCCACAACATGCCGCTCGACCGCCTCGACCCGCAGCAGATTCGGGCACTTGGATCCGACGGCCCGGTGTACTTCGTCTGCCGCTCCGGAGGCCGCAGCCAAAAGGCCTGTGAGCAGATGCTGGCCGCCGGCCTCAAGGACGTGATCAGCGTCGAGGGCGGCACGGCGGCCTGCGAGGCGGCCGGCATTCCCGTGGTTCGCGGCCGGAAAGCAATGTCGCTCGAGCGGCAAGTCCGGATCGCCGCCGGCTCACTCGTCGCCATCGGAGCGGCGCTGGCCGCCTTCGGGCCGGTAGCACCGGTCAACTGGCAGGCCATCGGTGCCGGGCTCGCCGGATTCGTCGGCTGCGGCCTCGTGTTCGCAGGGATCACCGACACCTGCGGAATGGCGATGCTGATCGCGCGGATGCCCTGGAACCAGGCCTGCCGCACGGGCGGCGCGTGCTGCGCACGAACGGTCGCCCTCGGTCTCCTGCTCGGCGGACTCGCCGGCACGGCGTTCGCGGAGCACACGCAGGACTCGCTCGACGTCGTCAAGCAGGCCGTCGCCGCGCAGAAGGCGATCATCGTGGACGTCCGCGAGCCCGACGAGTGGCAGGAGGGGCACATCCAGGGCGCCCGGCTCCTGCCCTTGAGCGTCCTGGAGAAGGGCGTGAATCCGCAGGAACTCGGCCGCGTCCTGCCCAAGGACAAGATCATCTACTGCCACTGCCTGATGGGCGGCCGGTGCGTCGATGCCGCCGCGATCCTGGCGCCTCTCGGCTACGACGTGCGGCCCCTCAAGCCCGGCTACCCCCAGCTCGTGAAGGCCGGCTTTCCCGCCGCCGTCGGCCGCTAACTGTCCGTGGACACAGCCTGTCCACTTCGCCGACCGGTCGAAAAGCCGAGGTTTTGACGGTCCGCAGACGCCACATCCTGCGGCGGCAGACGTATTCCACAGGCTGCTCCCGCCCCCACCCCCTGCACCGGAGACCTGCGCCATGAAGATCCAGCAGTATTACCTCGCCTGTCTGTCCCACGCGTCCTACATGATCACGGACGAAAAGACGAAGACGGCGGCCGTCGTCGATCCCCAGCGTGACGTCGACCAGTATCTCGCCGACGCCAAGGCCGGCGGCTACACGATCAAGCACGTGTTCCTCACGCACTTCCACGCCGACTTCGTCGCCGGCCACATCGAACTGCGCGACCGGGCCGGGGCCACGATCCACCTCGGCAGACGAGCCCAGGCCGAGTTTGCCTGCGTGCCCATGAAGGATGGCGACACGGTGGAGTTCGGCGACGTGAAGCTCGAGGTGCTGGAGACACCGGGGCACACGCCCGAGGGAATCTCGATCCTCGTCTACGACCTCGCCCAGAGCGGCACCGCGCCGCTGGCGGTGCTCACCGGCGACACGCTGTTCATCGGCGACGTCGGTCGGCCCGATCTCTTGGCCAGCATCGGCGTGACGGCCGACGAACTCGCCGACATGCTCTACGACAGCATCACGAACAAGCTCGTGAAGCTGCCCGATGCCACGCTCGTCTACCCGGCCCACGGCGCCGGCAGCATGTGCGGCAAGAGCCTGTCGAAGGAGACCGTGTCCACGATCGGGGAGCAGAAGAAGTTCAACTACGCCCTGCAGCCGATGAGCTCGGAGGCGTTCAAGCGGATCGTCACCGCCGACCAGCCCGAAGCGCCCGACTATTTCGTGCACGACGCGATCCTCAACCGCCAGGAGCGGACATCGCTCCACGAGTCGATGGAGCGCACGCTCAAGGCCCTGTCGCTCGACGAGGTGCTGGCACTGGAGCGGTCCGGAGCCCAACTGCTCGACGTCCGCGACGGCATCGACTTCGAGGGCGGCCATCTGCGCGGCACGCTCAACATCGCCCTCGCCGGCAAGTACGCAACGTGGGCCGGTTCGATGCTCGGCCACGATCGGCCGATCGTCGTCATCGCCGAGGAAGGCGGCGAGGAGGAGGCCGTGATGCGGCTGGGGCGGATCGGCTTCGACAACGTGGCCGGCTACCTGGCAGGCGGCATGAACGCCCTGGCCGCCCGCGATGATCTCGTCGCGCGGACGGAACGGATCACGGCCCCGGCGCTCGCCGAATGGCTGGCC
>JBIKND010000123.1:0-11513 GCA_044358905.1 Pirellulales bacterium
AGTGTCCGCTCCGGTGCTCGGGACAGCATGCCGGGCATGATGGACACGATCCTCAACCTCGGCCTCAACGACGAGACCGTGAAGGGCCTGGCCGAGGCCACCGGCAACCCGCGATTCGCCTACGACTCCTACCGCCGCTTCATCCAGATGTACGGCGACGTGGTGATGGGAGTGCAGAAGCGTCACGAAAACGAACACGATCCCTTCGAAGAGACGATGGAGGGCCTCAAGCACCAGCTCGGCATCCATGACGACACCGACCTCACCGAGGCCCACCTTCGCGAGCTGATCAGTCGCTACCTGCGGCTCATCAAGGAGCGGACCGGCAAGACCTTCCCCCAGGAACCGTTCGGGCAACTGATGGGCGCCGTGGGCGCGGTGTTCGGCAGCTGGATGAACGAGCGGGCGATCCTCTACCGCCGCAAGTACAAGATCCCCGACGAGTGGGGCACGGCGGTCAACGTGCAGAGCATGGTGTTCGGCAACATGGGCGACGACTGCGCGACGGGCGTGGCCTTCACCCGCGACCCCGCCACCGGTGAGGACGTCTTCTACGGCGAATATCTCGTCAACGCCCAGGGCGAGGACGTCGTGGCCGGCGTGCGAACGCCCAAGCCGGTGGCCGAGATGGCCCACGAGCCGATGTTCGCCGGCACCTACAAGCAGTTGGAAAAGGTTCGCCAGACGCTGGAGAAGAAGTTCGGCGACGTGCAGGACTTCGAGTTCACCGTCGAGAAGAAGAAGCTCTACATGCTGCAGACGCGGCATGGGAAGCGAACGGCGCTGGCCTACGTGAAGATCGCCCACGACATGGTCAAGCAGAAGCTCATGACCGCGGAGCACGCGATCCAATCGGCAGACCCCGACGCCCTCTCGCAGCTCCTCGCTCCGATCTTCGACCGCCACGACTACGAGGCGGCGAAGAAGGCGGGCCGGGTGCTCACGACCGGCCTGCCGGCCGGCCCCGGCGCCGCCACGGGCCAGCTCGTGTTTTCGGCAGCCAAGGCCGAGGAACTCGCCAACAAGGGCGTGAAGGTGGTGCTGGCCCGCGTCGAGACCTCCCCCGAGGACCTGCGTGGGATGATCGCCGCCGAGGGCATCCTCACCAGCCGTGGCGGTGTCTCCAGCCACGCGGCTCTCGTCGCCCGTCAGATGGGCAAGGTGTGCGTGGCCGGCGCCGGTGCGATCCAGATCGACTACGCCGCGGGCACGCTCAAGTGCGCCGGCCAGACGCTCCGCGAGGGCGACGCGATCTCGATCAACGGCTCGACCGGCGAGGTGTTCGCCGGCGCGATCAAGACCGCCGACAGCGAGCTCAAGCAGGTGCTCATCGCCGGCACGATGAAGCCCGCCGACTCGGAGGTCTTCCAGTACTACGACTTCATCATGAAGCTCGCCGACAAGCACCGAAAGCTCGGCGTCCGCACGAATGCCGACACTCCCGAGCAGGTGCGCCACGCCATCGCCTTCGGTGCCGAGGGCATCGGCCTGACGCGGACGGAGCACATGTTCTTCGAAGGCGACCGCATCGACGCCATGCGGGAGATGATCCTTGCCGAGAACGAGGAGGCCCGACGCGAGGCCCTCGCCAAACTGCTGCCCTACCAGCGGGACGACTTCGAGGGCATCTTTCGGGCCCTCGACGGCCGGCCGGCCACGATCCGCTTTCTCGACCCGCCGCTGCACGAGTTCGTGCCGCACGACGAGAAGGCCCAGGCAGACCTCGCCAAGAAGCTCCGCATGCCGGTGGAAACGGTGAAGGCCCGCGTCCACGCCCTGCACGAGTTCAACCCGATGCTCGGCCACCGGGGCTGCCGCCTCGGCATCAGCTATCCCGAGATCTCGGAGATGCAGGCCCGCGCGGTCTTCGAGGCCGCGGCCAAGGTGCAGAAGGACGGCGTGAAGGTGAAGCCCGAGCTCATGATTCCGCTCGTCGGCTTCAAGAAGGAGCTCGACAACCAGGTGGAAATCGTCCACCAGGTGGCCGAGCGGGTGCAGAAGGAGACGGGACAGAAGATCAAGTATCTCGTCGGCACGATGATCGAGATCCCGCGCGGGGCCCTGACGGCCGACGAGATCGCCGAGACGGCCGAGTTCTTCTCCTTCGGCACCAACGACCTCACCCAGACCTGCCTCGGCATGAGCCGCGACGACATGGGCTCGTTCCTGCAGAAGTACACGGAAGAGGGCATCTTCAAGGCCAACCCCTTCGCGTCGATCGACGCCTCGGGCGTGGGCCAGCTCATGAAGATCGCCGTCGAGAAGGGGCGGCAGACCCGCAAGGACATCAAGCTCGGCATCTGCGGCGAGCATGGCGGCGATCCGCACTCGGTGCTCTTCTGCCACCACGTGGGGCTCGACTACGTGAGCTGCTCGCCGTTCCGCCTCCCGGTGGCCCGGCTGGCGGCCGCCCAGGCCGCGCTCGGCAAGACGTACTGAATTTCACGCCCGCCGGGCCATCCATGGCCCCGGCGGGCTTGGGCCGGCGTGGTCGCAGCCAAGGTGCGACCAGCCGGCCGGGCGGTCGCACCTCCGGGCGACCGTGGCCGCCGCGAAGCGGCGGCTGGCGAGCGGCGCGGCCTGCGGCCGCTGCTCGCCCGCGCTGTAGCGGCGGTCTCCGACCGCCGTGCCCGGTTGCCTTTCGCGGCGGCCTGACTCTCCTGCCCGGTTGCCTTTCGCGGCGGCCTCCGACCGTCGTGCCCGGTGCCTTTCGCGGCGGCCTCCGACCGTCGTGCCCGGTGCCGGGAAGCCCGAAGCGCGAGCTGAGGGTATACGCGTTGCTTCACCGGGAACGGAACCGCATTCCCTCGGCTCGCGCCTCGGGCTTCAAGGGCATCAGGCATCACCCGTCCACCGGAGCCGCGGTCTTTGACCGTGGTGCCGGATGCGTGCTGGGACCACTCGGCGGTCTCCGACCGCCGCTCCATTCGGTCAGAGACCGCCGCTTCCGTTGGTCGGCGACCGCCGCGGAACGTTAGGCTGCCATCATGGACGCCCTCACCCCTGAAGCCTGGACGCTGGCGGCGATCGTCGCGGTCGTCGTCGTGCTCTGGTTCACCGAGGCGCTGCCGCTGGCGGTCACGGCGCTGCTCGGGGCGGCGGCGTGCGTGCTCCTCGGCGTGGCGCCGGCGAAGGAGGTGTTCGCCCCCTTCGCCGACCCGCTCATCTTCCTGTTCATCGGGTCGTTCCTGCTCGCCGAGGCGATCCGCTTCCACGGGCTCGACCGCCGCCTGGCCTACGCCGTGCTCGCCGTGCCGTGGGTCGGGGATCGGCCGCGCCGAATCCTCGCGGCCGTGGCGGTGGTGTCGGCCTTGATCAGCGCCTTCATCTCCAACACCGTGACCGCGGCGATGATGGTGGCGATCGTCGCCGGCATACTCGCCGCCATCGAGGAGGCCGGCACACGAACCGGCCGGCGACCCGCCCCGGCCTTCGCGACGGGGCTGATGCTCTGCGTGGCCTTCGCGGCCTCGATCGGCGGCCTCGCCACCCCGATCGGCACCCCGACGAACCTCATCGGCCTGCGGTTCATCGCCAAGGAACTGGGGGTGACGATCTCGTTCCTCGGCTGGTGCGGGATCGGCCTGCCGCTGGTGGCGGTGCTCGGCACGGTGCTGGTGCTCGTGCTCGGCCGGCTGTTTCCCGCGGGCGTGGAGCGTCTCGACGGCGTGGCCGCGTTCGTCGCCGACGAGCGGCGCGGACTGGGCCCGTGGAGGCCCGGGCAATGGTCCACGGCGGCGGCCTTCGCCGCGACGGTGGCGATGTGGATCGTGCCGGGGATCCTGCTGGCGATCCTGGGGCCGGACCATGACATCTGCCTATGGCTCAAGGACCGGCTGCCTGAGAGCGTGGCGGCGATCATCGGCGCGGGGCTGCTCTTCGTACTGCCGGGAGACGGCGGCCGCCGCGCGCTCGCCTGGAAAGACGCCCGCATCGACTGGGATGTCGTGCTCCTCTACGGCGGCGGGATCGCGCTGGGCGAGCTCTGCTTCAGCAAGGGACTCGCGCAGGCGGCCGGGGCGGCGATCACCGGCTGGATCCCGCCGGGCCCATGGGCGGGCACGGTGCTGGTGGTGGCGGCAGCGGCCGTGGCGGTGCTGACCAGCGAGTTCACGAGCAACGTGGCCAGCGCCACGATGGTCGTGCCCGTCGTCATCGCGCTGGGGCGGGCGCTCGGGGCCGACGAAGTCGTGGCCGCGCTGGCCGCCACGTTCGCCGCCAGCATGGGCTTCATGATGCCCGTCAGCTCCCCCTGCAACGCCATCGTCTACGGCACGGGCCGGATCCCGCTGCGGGCGATGATGGCCGCGGGGGGGATCCTCGACGTCGCGGGCCTGGCCGTGATCGCTGCCATGATGCTCCTGGTGGCCCGGATCTGGTGACGCCCGTGCCGCACGACCGGCACCACCCGCACCACCCCACCCGGCGGCATGACCGCTGAACCCCGGACGCCCGGCACGACGAATCTATGGCTCGAGGCGGGTGTGTGCCCGCCCCTCGCCCGAGCAGTCTGGCAAAGGAGCCCATCCGGTGCGCACCCTCCGTCGCGGCCTCGTCGCCGCCCTCACCGTCGCCGCGTTCTCGTCGATCGCCACGATCCGGGAAGTGCCCGCGCAGGAGACGGTCACGATCACGGAAGGCGGAGCGCCCGGGGCCGATTGCAACTGCAAAGGCGTCCAGCGGCCGGCATGGCACGGGAGCGTGAGGGGGCCAGCCTGCGGGCCGGCGTGTGCCCCTCACGGAGGCATGTTCCACGCGAACCCTTGCGGGCAACTGCACGTGCGGCAGCAGCTGCACGCGACGGGAGCGACCATGCCGTCGCTCTTTCCGCGGCTTCACACGTGGTGCGCCGAGGGCTACATGCCCACTCCCCGGCCGCTGGCCATGCCCCGCTGCAACCACTGCGGCATGCCGATCGAAGCCGCCGGGTTCTGAGTACACGCAAAGCCTCGGCATCCTGCCTCGCTTTGCTTGGCCGGCTCCGCCGGATGGAGAAGGCCCGCCTTCCGGGCGGGCAGTCCGTGGGCTCGTCACGGGATGTGACACGCTCCAAAAGCCTCGGCATCCCGCCTCGCTTTGCTTGGCCGGCTCCGCCGGCTGGAGAAGGCCCGCCTCGATGCTTTGAAGCCCGAGGCGCGAGCCGAGGGAATGCGGTTCAGTTTCCGGTGGAGCAACACGTACTCCCTCAGCTCGCGCTTCGGGCTTCCCGGCAACCTGGCTCGGCGGTCGGAGACCGCCGAGCCAGAGCAGGCAACCATGCCCGGCCCCCTGTGGTCGCTCGACTCGTGTAGCGGCGGTCGGAGACCGCCGATTGCGGGCCAACTGCCGACCCACGGCGGTCGACAGGCCGCATTCTGGGGAGTCTTCCGCAGACGGCTCCGAACATGTGTGAAATGCTCCGCGGCCGGGCTGCGTGTATGGGGATGACCGTGCCCCCGATCACTCCGTCCCCTCCGCCTCGGAGCTTGCCATGCCCCTTGACCCGTCCCGCCGTCCGCTGCTTTTCGCCCTCGCCGCCACGCTCGCATGCGGCACGATTTCCAGTGGCCGATCCCTCGCCGGGCCGCTCGATCTCGACGCCCTCCCGGCCGCAACGACCGCAGTCGTCCACGTCGACGTCGAGGCGATGATGCAGTCCGATCCGCTCCGGCGCGCGGCCGCGGAATCGCTGCAAACCTGGGCGAAGCAATTACCGATCGACCTGCAGAAGGATGTTCTCGACGCGACCGCGATCGACGACATGCAGGGCTACCGCATCCGCCTCTCGCCCACCGCCCGCAGGCGGATCGAGGACTTCCTCTCCAAGCTCGAGCCCGATCAGGTGCGTCTCAATTACGGCAAGCACGTAGTCCACGTGTTCGCCGGCGAACCGTCCGCGCCGGCAAAGCGTCGCGCCACCGGAAAGAAGCGGACCCAAGTGCCCCAGGTCGAGGATGGCGAAGGCATCATGGTCTTCCAGTTCGGAAGCGGGGGCGTCGGTTTCGAGGACTCGGACGCCGTCCAGGCCTCCGCCATGCCGACCTTCGCCTCGTTCCTCGACGACCAGACGCTGCTCGTGGCCAACGACGTGCGGTCGCTGACCCGGCTGCTCGACGTGGCCGACGGAAAAACCCCGAGCCTCGCCGACAAGGGGGGCGACGTGTGGAAGACCCGTGCCAAGGCTCCGGACGGCACCTGGATCACGAGCATCGGCCTGGGCAACTTCCTCCAGGGAGGCGCCGCGAACACCGGCGTCGATGGCCCGCTCGCCGAGTCCGTCGCCAGCCTGACCAGGGACATCAAGGGCGGCTGGTGTTACGTCGGCGAGTCCAAGCCCGACCACCTGTTCGCCGAGTGCCACGTGGAAACCGCCAAGCCCGACACGGCCCGCCAGGCCAAGGCGGTGGTCGACGGCTTCAAGGCGATGATGCTCTTCTCCGACAAGGGCACCGCCCAATTTGCGAAGGACATGGAGTCTACGGTCGAGGGCGACGACATGATCCTGAAGTGGCGCTGCCCCACGACCGCACTGCCGGATATCCTGAACTCGATGTCCGTCGTGACGATCGACGAAGACGCCCCCGAAACACCGGTCGCCAAGTGAGCGAAGGATCCCGGTCGCGATGAACGGCGTTGCTGCAGCGATCGTCGTGGTGCAGCCCGTGGCCGGCCGGCATGGCCGACGGGCTATTGCCGTGCATACCGCAGCCCGTTCTTCCGCCCGGTCCTCGACCGCCATGGAGGAGATCCGCAGTTTCGAGGAGCTCGTCGCGCGGCACAGCGACGGGCTGTTGCGGCTGTTTCACCAGCGGCTCGGCCGGGCCGCCGAGGCCGAGGACCTGCTGCAGGAGACCTTCCTCCGCGCCTACCAGGCTTGGCATCGCGTGGATCGCAGCCAGCCGACGGGCGGCTGGATCTATACCATCGGCTACCGCGTGATGGTCAGCCACGGCCGCAAACGCTGGCTCCGCGCCCTCTTCGGTGGCGCCGAAAGTCCGGAGGTGGCGGATCCCGGCGCCGGCCCCGACACGGCGGCCGAGGATGCCGAGCGGCGCGGGCGACTCTGGCAGATCGCCCGGCAGTGCCTGAACACCGAGCAGTTCACGGCAGTCTGGCTGCACTACGGCGAGGATCTCCCCGCCAAGGAGATCGCCGCAGTGCTCGGGAAGAGCGAGAACGCCGTCCGCATCCTCCTCTGCCGATCGCGGGAGCGGCTGCGGAGTCGGCTCGAACCACATGACACGGAGTGACGGATGACCATCAGCGACGACATGCTCGAACGCCGCCTTCGCAACGAGGCCCCGCGCGGCCAGTTGGCCGGCGCCGCGGTGCGCCGCCGCGTCCTCGAGGCCGCCATCAGCGGGGCTGCACGCCGGCGGCAGGCCGCCCGCCGCATCGCCGTCGCGGTCGCCTTGCTCGTCGCCACGATGCCATGCCTGATGGTCCTGCGGCTCGCCGCACGATCCGGCAGCGATGGCGGGCACACCTCCACCACCACGATCGCGACCGTGCCGCACGCGCCCGCGGACGTCCAATCGCAACTGCCCATGCTCGCGGCCGGATTCGACCTGCCGAATCATTCCCGGACGCCGGTTCGCGACTGGCTCGCGCGCGAGGTCGAGCGGGCCTCCGGCGGCATGCTGACCGTGGCCGGCGCGCACCCGAAGCCCGCACGCAAACCGGCCCCGGCATGGAACGATCCCCGCCACGTCGTCACGGCGATCAGCCGACCGGATGATATCCCGATGCTCTTGGCGAAGCTCTCCCGGGAAGCGATCGGCTCCCGGTTCGGCGGCGGCGAGCGGTAGTCGGCGTGGGGCATCCTGCCTCGCTTTGCTTGGCCGTCATCCGTCGGCTCGAGAGGGCCCGCCTCGATGCTTTGAAGCCCGCGGCGCGAGCCGAGGGAATGCGGTTCCGTTCCCGGTGAGGCAACGCGTATTCCCTCAGCTCGCGCTTCGGGCTTCCCGGCACCCGGCACGACCGTCGGGGACACCCACTCCAACGCCCCGCACGCAGCGGCCGAAGGCCGCGACGCGTGCGCAAGCGCATCCCTGCGGGCCTGCGGCGGCTTCCGTCGGCTCGGCGAAGCCGAGCCTCCAGCCGCCGCTCCGCGCGCGGCCACGGTCGCCCGGAGGTACGACCGCCCGGCCGGCTGGTCGCACCTTGGCTGCGACCACGCCGGCCCAAGCCCGCCGGGGCCATGGATGGCCCGGCGGGCGTGAGGCTATATCGCGGCGGCGGCCGTCTCGCCGGTGCGGATCCGCACGACCTCCGCGAGGTTCGTCACGAAGATCTTGCCGTCGCCCACCTGGCCGGTGCGGGCCGTCGTCATGATCTTGCTGATCACCGCCGGAGCCTCGTCGTCGCTCACCACCACCTCGATCTTCACCTTCGGAAGGAAGTCCACCGAGTACTCGGCACCGCGGTAGGTCTCCGTATGCCCCTTCTGCCGGCCGAAGCCGCGGACCTCGGTCACGGTCATGCCCTTCACGCCCTGGGCGTTGAGCGCGTCCTTCACTTCCTCGAGCTTGAAGTGGCGGATGATGGCTTCGATCTTCTTCATGGTTCGTCTCCTTTAGGGACGGGTTTTCGACTTTCGGGGCCGACGGCGATCGTGGCCCACGCCCGAAGAAGATGCACGTCGCATGCCAAACGAAAACCCGCGGGATTCAAGCGATTCACGGTGCCCGGCGTGTCGCGCCAGTGCGGCGCCCTGCAGCGACGCAATCCGTCCGCCTCCCCGCGGGGAGCGGCTTTCGGCCGCAAACCGCCGTGTCGCGCCGGCGCGGCGCTATTTCCGAAACGAGGCGCCGTCGAGGCCGTGCCCCTTCATGAGCCGGTAGAGCGTGCCTCGCGGCAGCCGGGCCTCCCGGGCGGCAGCCGACACGTCGCCCAGGTGCCGCGCGAGCAGGTCGGCGAGATACTGCTTCTCGAACCGGGCCACGTGCTCGGCCCGCTGGGCGAAGAAGCCGACGGCCCCCGCCTCCGCGCCGGCCGCACGGCCCGCTGCCGCCACGACCTCGTCGGGCAGATCGTCCACTCCCGCCACCGGCGACCGCGTCATCGCGATCGCCCGCCGGACCACGTTCTGCAGTTCGCGGACGTTGCCCGGCCAGTGGTAGCTCTTGAGGATCTGGTAGACGTCGGTCGATAGGCCGCCCACCGTGCGGCCCATCTCCTGCGCGGCCCGGTTGGCGAAGAACTCGGCGAGCAGGCCGATGTCGTCGCCCCGCGACCGCAGCGCCGGCAGGTCGATCCGCACCACGTTGATCCGGTAGAAGAGGTCGCGACGAAACTCGCCCCGCTCCACCATCTGATCGATGTTTCGCGACGTGGCTGCGACCACGCGGACGTCCACCGCGTTCTCCTGCCGGGCACCGACGCGCCGCACCCGCCGCTCCTGGAGCACCCGCAGGAGCTTGGCCTGGAGCGGCAGCGGCAGTTCACCGATCTCGTCGAGGAACAGAGTGCCCCCGTCGGCGAACTCCACGAGTCCCATCCGCCGGGCGTCGGCCCCGGTGAAGGCGCCCCGCTCGTGGCCGAAGAGTTCGCTCTCCATAAGCGCGTCGGGGATCGCGCCGCAGTCGACCGGCACGAAAGGCCCCGTACTCCGCCGGCTGCGCTTGTGGACCGCTCGAGCCACGAGTTCCTTGCCGGTGCCCGTCTCACCGGTCACGAGCACGTCCACGGAACTCACGGCGACCCGCTCGATGACCGAATACACCTGCTGCATCGCCGGGCTCTCGCCCAGGAAGTCGTCGAACGAATACGGCCGCTCCACGGCTCGCCGCAGCACCTCCTCGGCCGCCCGCCGCCGCGACGCGGTGAGCAGCCGCACGAGCGCGTCTTCGAGATCCGTCTCGACCCGGGTGATGTCGAGGTAGTCGCCGGCACCCGCCTGAAGACAGGCCCGGGCCGTGTCCACCGACGGCCGCGGGTCGACGACCACCATCGGCAACTGCGGGTCGGCCTTGTGGAGGGCGCCGTAGAGGACGTCGGCCGTAGGCCCCGAGCGGGCGGTAACGACGCCGAGATCCCAGGAGTCGCGGGCGAGCGTGCCGAGCGCCTTCTCGAGGGACGTCTCGACGCGGACCTCCATGGGCTGCAGACGTGCGATCAGCCGCGCGTAGGGCAGAGCCTCGGCTCCCTCGGAGTCGACGATCAGGATGCGCGGCTGCTGCACGGGACGAATGCGTGATGGTTCGCCGGTCGTCTCGCGACCACGGCGCGAGAGCCTGCCGCGCCGGCCGCCTGTCCGCGCTCGCAGGCCCACGAGTATGCAGGCCGTGGCGGGGGCGGGCAAGCCGCGAGGCCGCTTTCGCCGCCGGTGCCCTCTGGTACATTTCAGGGGCTGAAGCCGCATTTTCCGCGGGCGACACGTCTTCTGGAGCCGATCTTCCATGGCGATCGACACATACGCACCCTGCCCGGGAGGCACCGGCAAGAAGATCAAGTTCTGTTGCGCCGACCTCGTCGGCGACCTGGAGCAACTCGACCGGCTCGTCGAGGGCGACCAGATCTCGGCGGCGCTCGACCAGGTGCGGCGGCTGGCCGACAAGCATCCGGGCCGGCCGTGCCTGATGGCCACGCGGACGAAGCTGGAACTCGGGTCCAAACAGTTCGCCGAGGCGGCCGTGTCGAGCAAGGCGTTTCTCGACGCCCACCCCGACAACCCGCTCGCCCTCGGCCAGGCCGCCGTCACCGACGCCGTCGCCGGCCGCGTGCAGGAGGCGGCCGCCCTGTTCGACAAGGCCCGGCTCGCGGCCCTGGCGGCCGGCCGAACCGAAGGCGGCCACGACGTCTCGCCGGAACTCGTGCGGATCGCGGCCACGCTCGTCCAGGCCGGCGCGCAACTGGGCCACGTCGGCTTCGCCCAGGGAATCGTGGAATGGCTCTTCGACCGCGGCCTCGGGTCGGACGAGGAACGCCGGCTCCTGGCCGCGATCGTCGGCTCCGCCGGCGTGCCGCCCGCCCTGCGCACGAAGGTCCGGCTCACACCGACCGCAGCCGATGCGGCCTGGCGGCCCGAGTTCGACGCGGCGCTCGAGCATGCCAACCAGTGGCGGCTCTCCAAGGCCTTGACCTCCTTCCGCAGCCTCAAGAGCGTGGCCGGCGAGAGCCGGGAACTGTTCACGAACATCGCGCTCGTCTGCGAGATGCTGGCCCGGCCGTTCGAGGCGGCTGAGGCCTGGCTGGCGCTGGCGAAGCTGCGGGACGTGCCGCACGACGACGCCATCGAGGCCACGGGCAGGGCGATCGCGCTCGAGACCGAGGCCGATCCAGACCGCTCGCCGCTGGTGCAGTTCGCGAGCGTCATCGCGCCTTTGGCCGTGGGCGGCGGCGAGGAAGGAACGACCGCGCTGGAACTGCTCGAAGACAAACTGCGGCACGACGACTCCTGCGAGACGGCCCCGTTCGACCGCTCGAGCTGGGTGTCGCGGGGTGCCGTACCGCCGCGTTCGGTGTGGCGCGTCTACGAGCCGGCGAGCAGCGGCGACCAGCCCGCCCGCCTGCTCGCCTCGCTGCTGATCTTC
>JBIKND010000285.1:0-3105 GCA_044358905.1 Pirellulales bacterium
CTCGTAGGTGCAGACTGGCAGTCTGCACACCGAAGCCGCGCGTATTCCCTCAGCGTGCGCTCTCGCGCCCGCGGCGGGATCCGTGCGGAGCCGCGTCCCCGTCAGGCGACGAGCAGCCGCTCGATCGCCTGGCGGGCTGCGGCGAGGGCCTCCGGCAGCTTGTCGACGAGCTTGCCACCGGCCTGGGCGAGGTCGGCGCGGCCGCCCCCCTTGCCCCCGACGATCGCGGCGGCGTCCTTGATCCAGGTCCCCGCCGAAAGGCCGCGCTCCTCGAGTTCGCGGGAGATGCCCGCCACGAGCGTCACCTTGTCGGCCTCGACGCTTCCCAGCAGCACCGCGATCGGGCTCGCCTTGCGCCGCAGGAGGTCGATGCACTGCCGCATCGCACCGGCATCGCTGCCCTTGGCGTCGGCGACGACGACCCGCGTGCCGCCCACGTCCACGGCCGCCGCGAGCAGCTCGTCGGGCGTGGCGCCGCCCGACGCCGCGGCGGGCTTGGCCTTCTTCAAGTCGCGCAGTTCCTTGACCACGGCCGCGAGCCGGTGGGCGAGCTCCCCGGCCGGCACCTTGAGGGCCCCGGCCGCCTCGGCGATCGTCTGCTCGGCCTGGCGAAACCGCTCCAGGGCCTTGGCCCCGGTCACGGCGGTGATCCGCCGCGTGCCGGCCGACACGCTCTCCTCGCCCACGATCCGCACCAGCCCGATCTGGCCGGTGCTGGCCACGTGCGTGCCGCCGCAGAGTTCGCGGCTCACCCCGTCCATGGTCACCATCCGCACGACGTCGGGATACTTCTCGCCGAAGAGCATCATTGCGCCGGCATGCCTCGCCTCGGCCAGCGGCAGGAGCCGCGCCGACACGGCCACGGCCTCGAGCACGTGGCCGTTCACCTGGCCTTCGATCTTCTCGAGCGTCTCGCGACCGATCGCGGAGCCGTGCGAGAAGTCGAACCGCAGGAGATCGGCGTCGACCTTCGAGCCCTGCTGCACGGCGTGCGAACCGAGGAAGTGCTGGAGGGCCGCGTGCAGCAAGTGGGTGGCCGAATGGGCCCGCCGCAGCGCGGCGCGGCGGGTGACATCCACCTTCGCCGTCACGGTCGCGCCCAGATCGAGCGTGCCCTGTTTGAGGTGGCCGATGTGGAGCATGAAGCCGCCTTCACGCTGCGTTTCGCTGATCTCGAACACCCCGCCGGGCCACTCGAGCCGGCCGGTGTCGCCCACCTGGCCGCCCGACTCCCCGTAGAAGGGCGTGCGGTCGAGTACCACCGTCACCGGCGTGGCATGCCCCACCTCGGTGAGCCGGTCGCACAACGCTCCCTGGGCGATGACGCCGATCACCTTGCCGTCGGCCTCGGTCGCGTCGTAGCCGAGGAACTCGGAGCCGTGCATCGTCTTCTTGAGGGCGTCGAGCGGGCCGGAAGTGAACACCTCCACCCGCGTGCCCGCGCCCGACTTCAGGCCGTGCTCCTCCATCGCGGCCCGGAAGCCGTCCCAATCGAAGCCGCAGTTCCGCTCGGCGGCGAGCGTCTCCAGGAGTTCCGGCGGGAAGCCGTAGGTGGTGTAGAGCTCGGCCGCGTCGGTGCCCGCGACGACCGCGCCGCCCGACCTGCCGATCGCGGCGAAGAGCTTCTCGATGCGTTCGAGGCCGCCGTCGATCGTCGCCAGGAACGACTCCTCCTCGCGTTTGATCACGCCGCCGACCCGCTCGACGGTGTCGGCCAGTTCCGGATAGGGCTTCCGCATCATCTCGGCCACCACCGGCGGCAGCCGGTGGAGGAACGGCTCCCGCACGCCCATCTGCCGGCCGTCGAGCACGGCCCGCCGCAGGAGCCGCTTGACGACGTACTTCTCCTCGTTGTTTCCCGGCATCACGTTCTCGTGGATCGCGAACGTGCAGGCCCGCACGTGGTCGGCGATCCGCCGCATGCGGCGGCCGTCGTCGGTCGCGGGCTCATACCGCTTGCTGCAGACCTCGCCTACCGCTTCGACGAGCGGCCGGAGGATGTCGATGTGGAAGTTCGAATCGACGCCCTGAAGCATGGCACAGGTCCGCTCCAGGCCCATGCCGGTGTCGATGTTGCGGCTGGGGAGCGGGTGGAGGTTGTCGGGCGGCGGACCCACGCGGTTGAACTGCGTGAACACGAGGTTCCAGATTTCCACGTCGCTGCCGTCGGGCATGCGATAGAAGATCTCGCTGCACGGGCCGCAGACGCCGTCGGGCCCCTGGCTGGGGGCGCTCGCGGGCCAGAAGTTGTCGTCCTCGCCCATCCGCGTGATCCTCGCAGCCGGCACGCCGATCTCGTCGGCCCAGATGCGAAACGCCTCGTCGTCGTCCTGGTAGACGGTGATCGAGAGCTTCTCGGGCGCGATGTTCAACCAGTTCCGCGCGGTGAGAAACTCCCAGGCCCAGTGGATCGCCTCCCGCTTGAAGTAGTCGCCGAAGGAGAAGTTGCCGAGCATCTCGAAAAACGTGTGGTGCCGCGGCGTGCGGCCCACGTTGTCGATGTCGCCGGTCCGCAGGCACTTCTGGCAGGTCGTCGCCCGGGTGAAGTCGAGCTTGCACTTCCCCAGGAAGTGATCCTTGAACTGGTTCATGCCGGCCGGCGTGAACAGCACCGACGGATCCCACCGCGGCACGAGCACGTCGCTGGGCCGGCGGACGCAGCCCTTGGATTCGAAGAACGCAAGGTAGGCTTCGCGGAGATCGTCGGCCTTCATGGGGCGGGAGTTCCCGGGGATGGGGGCGGCGAAAAGCCGAACTATACACGCGCCCGTCGCCGGCGCGGGCGGCCGTCACCGAGCGAAGGCGTCAGGAGGCCGGACGGAACGGGAGGCGGCTGCGCGAACGTCCGCGTCCGGGAAACTCGCTGTCGGAGGAGCCGATGGAATCGCCGGGGCCTTGCGATCCGCCGAAACCTGGCATCACCATCCCGATCCACGATGAGACCCGTCTGGCGACACCGAAAACGGCCGGGGCGGTGATCCGCCTCGGTGGTGAAGCGGGCAGTTCCGCCACGACCACGGGATACACGACCGCGGGATCCACGACCGCGGGATCCACGACCGCGACCTCGACCGCGACCACGGGATCCTCGACCACGACCACAGG
>JBIKND010000286.1:0-3084 GCA_044358905.1 Pirellulales bacterium
GACCGGACTATCCGTAAAACACCGCAGGCATAGGGAACCGGGAATAAGCGAGTTACCCGTTCACGCCGCTGTTGACCACGAGCACCCGGATCGACGGATCGTCGAGCGGCACGTGGCGGATGACGCGGCTGCGGGAGTCGAGCAGCAGCGCATCGAGCGCCAGGGATCGGCCAGCCGAGCTTCGCAAATCCCGCCAGCACGACCGCCGGATAGGCGCTCCATGTGCCGCGCGGGATGAGCGGGGTATCGAGATCGTAGTTGGCGGCCGTCGATTCACGCTCCGACCGGGGCACGATGCGGCGATCCGCGTTGGTCGTGCGGCTGGATGATGGCACGATCTACGTGTCGGAGTGCCACAAGGCGCGGATCCGTGTGATCAGCCCCGATCGAAAGACGCACCGCTTCGCCACCAGCCCGGCGATGAAACACGCCGCCACGATCGTGGTCGTGGACGAGCCGGCCGCACCTGGCGTCGAACGATGAGTTGATGGCTGCCCTTTCGTACGATGGCGGCCGGAGTCGGCAGCGCCTACGATGCGGAAGGGAGTTGAAATCTGCCCGGCGGGGCTGCCGTCGCCCCACATGTTCGGCACCGATGGGTCGGAGCATTGTTGATGCTCATGCCATCGGGGATGGCTTGGACAGACAGCCCACTCGATGGCGTGCCGAAAGTCGGTGGGCTGCTGAGAGAGTTTTGCGCCGATTGCCACCGCGGTGACAGCCCCGAGGCGGGGACGGCGGGATGGCCTACCGGCCGATGAGCCGCTCGACCTCGTCGGCCTCGATCGGCACATGGGCGGCGAGGTCCACCGGGCCCTGCGTGGTGACGAGGACGTTGTTTTCCAGCCGCACGGCGAGTGCCTCCTCGGGGATGTAAATCCCGGGCTCGACGGTGACCACCCAGCCCGGCTCGTAGGGGCCGTTGACCGGGGCGATGTCGTGCACGCCGAGGCCGATCGAATGGCCGAGGCCGTGCATGAAGTACTTCTGGCAGGCCGGCTTCTCCGGCGTGTCGGCCGCCGCGTCGGCCGCCGAGATCAGGCCGAGGCCGACGAGTTCCTGCGCCATGTCGACCTGCGCGGCCCGCTTCCATTCCCGGGGCGTCATGCCGACCGTGGTCCGGGCGATCGACGCCTTGAGGACCCGGAGTACCGCATCGTACACGGCCCGCTGCCGCGACGTGAACCGGCCGTTGACCGGGTAGGTGCGGGTGAGATCGGCGTTGTAGTTGGCGTAGGCGGCGCCGACGTCGACGAGCACGAGATCGCCGTCGCGGCACGCGGCGTCGTTTTCGAGGTAGTGGAGGACGCAGGCGTTGCTGCCGGAGCCGATGATCGGCTCGTAGGCCATGCGGCCGCGGCGGCGGGTGAACTCGGCGGCCAGCTCGGCCTCGAGTTCGAACTCCATCACGCCCGGCCGCAGGGCCGCCAGCATCCGCCGCAGACCGGCGTCGGTGATATCGATCGCACGCCGCATGAGCTCGATCTCCGCCGGGCTTTTCACGGCCCGGAGCCGGCGCAGGATCGGCCCCAGCCGCTCGTAGCGGTGCAGGGGATAGCGGGCGATGAGCTGGCGGGCCAGCCGCAGGTCGCGCTCCTCGACCTCGTAGGCCGCCCGCTCATGCTCGTTGAGGTTGAGGAATACCGCATCGCACTCGCACATCAGCGCATGGAGCACGGCGGGGAGTTCGGACAGCCAGCGGACCTTGGCGACCCCGGAGAGCGCCGCGGCCTTGTCCTTGGTGAGCTTGTCGCCTTCCCACTGGGCGAGGTGCTCGTTGGGCTGCCGCACGAAGAGCATCTCCCGCTGGGCGGGCTCGACCGCCCGCGGCGCCAGCACCAGCACGCTCTCCTCCTGCTCGATGCCCGTCAGCCAGAAGAGGTCGCTGGCCGGGTGCGGCTTGCGGCTGCCGTCGCCCGTCGTCGGCGGCACGTCGGCGGCATGCACGATCGCCACGGCATGGCCGGAAAGGTGCTCGACGAGGCGGCGGCGGTTGGTGGCGAACAAGGTGGGATCGATCGGGGCGTGGCGCATGGCGGGATGGAATCCGGGGAAACGGGGGCGGCGGCCAGCCGTCAGGACGAAAGTATGTCAGGAGACGGCGCCGAGTGGGACGGAAAAAATATGGCGGCCGGAAGTCGGCCACTCGGGCAATCTCATGATCTTGGCGCCCGACGATCGCCCGGCTGCCGCTCTCGAGTTCCGCGGTGGCGGGTATCATGCACCGAGTCACCAACGCATGGGCGCCCGCGATCCGCTGACGAAAGGAGCGTGCGATGCAAACGATTTCGCTTGCCGACGGGTGCAGAATGACGTTCTGTTCACGGCCGCGATGCGCTGGGCTGGCCTTGCTCGTCGTGGGCTGGCACCTCGCAGCCGCCGCGGATCCGCCGGCGGAAAAGAAGCCCGTCAGCCCGGCCGAGGTGGCGAAGCTCGACGCAAAAGTGAAGGACGTGAGCGAGTCGTTCCTCCGCGACACGACGGCGCTGATCTCGTCCTATGAGGACATCGGCGAGTATGAACGGGCCAAGGTCCTGCTGGAGGCGCTGCGCAAGCTCAATCCGGGCAACGAGGCGGTCAAGAAGAAGCTCGCCGACCTCGATCGCCGGCAGCTCGACGCCGGGGAGTTCGCGGTCGAGATCGACCCCGGCAAGCCCTGGGTCGCCGTGGGCGTGGTCCGCAAGGATCGCCCGATCCGGATTCGCGTGACGGGGGAGTATCGTTTCACCGCCTCCGCGACGGTCGGGGCCAACGGCATGGCAGCCAAGGACCCGGCGTCTGATCTCGTGCCCGGGGTCGTGTTGGGCGCGGTGCTGGGCGTGATCGCTCCGCCGACGGCCGCCGCGGACCAGCCAGGCAGGCCGCCCAAGCCGTTCCTCGTGGGCAGCGAGTACGAACGGCCCGCAGACGCGGATGGGATCCTCTACCTGAAGGCCAACGTGCCGGTCGATACGAAATGCACCGGCCGGCTGGAGGCGCTGGTGAGCGGCGCGACGAAGCCCTAGAGCATATTTGGGTTACGTGTAGCACCGGCTCAGGGGCGGCAAAAGTCTCCTCGCTGTGGCCGCGGCGGCCACACGCTCG
>JBIKND010000124.1:0-11349 GCA_044358905.1 Pirellulales bacterium
GATTCGGCGGTCGGAGACCGCCGCTACAGGAGGGCACGGCGGTCAGAGACCGCCGCTACAGGAGGGGCACGGCGGTCGGAGACCGCCGCTACAGGAGGGGCACGGCGGTCGGAGACCGCCGCTACAGGGGAGATTGTTACGGCGCCGCGAGGCGGCGGAGGAGGGCGAGGTTGCGGCGATCGTTGGCGGGCGTCGGCTTGCCGTCAGGCCCTTCCTTCGGGGTTTCGAGCACGATCGGGATGCCCGCCAGCTGCGGGTGGGTCATGAGCGCGGCGAAGGCCGGCTTGCCGATCTTGCCCTTGCCGATCTCCTCGTGGCGATCGACCCGTGAGCCGAGTTCGCGTTTCGAGTCGTTGGCGTGGATCAGTTTCAGTCGCCGCAGGCCGATGCGGCGGTCGAACTGGGCGAGCGTGTCGTCGAGGGCGGCCGGCGGGAAGAGCGGGTAGCCGGCGGCGAACACGTGGCAGGTGTCGAGGCACACGCCGACGCGCTTCCGGCGCGCGGGGCGGGTGTCGATCCGGTCGAGGATCGCGGCGATCTCCTCGAACGTCGCCCCGAGGCACGACCCCTGGCCGGCCGTGGTCTCGACGAGGATGCCCGCGGCGAGGCTCGACGTCCGGTCGAGCGCCGCGGCGATGCCATCGGCCGCGCGTTCCAGGGCGCGGTCGAGCGGCTGCTCACCCGCGGCGCCCGGATGGGCAACGACCCAGCGGATGCCGAGCTGCTCGGCCCGCTCGAGCTCCGTCACGAGGCCCGCGATCGACTTGTCGCGGAGCGGCTTGTCGGCGGCGGCGGGATTGATGAGATATGAGTCGTGGGCGACGACGCAGGCCAGGCCGGCCTCGCGCACGGCGGCGCGGAAGGCGGCCGCCGCCGCGGGGTCGATCGGCGACGTCTGCCACTGATTGATGTTGCGGGTGAAGATCTGCAGGCATTCGCAGCCCGTCTCCACGGCCCGCTCCACGGCCTTGGGAAATCCACCGGCGATCGATTGGTGGGCGCCCACGGGCGTTCCGGCCGGGATCCGACGCGGTTTTTTCATGCTGTCCTCCGGGAAAAACAGGCCGCAGTGTAGCGGCGGCGGTCGCCGCCTTTTGCCGGTTCGCGGCCGGGCCGTACACTTGGAGCAGTTTCAACGCGGAGTCTTCACGTGGTCGACCTCGTTCAGCTCATCGCCACGTTCTCGATCGCCGTCGTCGCCGGGGTGGCGATCGCCATGGCCACACGCCCCTTGCGGGCTGCCCGCATGGCCGAGAAACTCGCCCGCGCCCAGCGCGACTTTCACCGGCAGAGGGAGCTGCTCGAGGCCCGGTTCATCGAGCGGGCCGCGGCCACGGGCAAGCCCCGCGGCCTGCGGTGGACCGATGTCGATTTCGACGACGACGTGATCTACGCCCGCGATCGCCGCACTCGCCGGCTCAAGGCCCTGGTGGCGATCGAGGTCAGCTTCGAGGCCATCGAGGGGGGTGGCATGGAAGAGGTCGAGGCCGTGTCGAACGTCCGAGCCGCGACGGCCGAGTTCCTCCACGACGGCACCCGCTGGATGACCGAGGGGCGGGTGTTCTTCAACCTGGCGCCTTCGGCGACGGTGAAGTATCTGGCGACGGACCTGGAACTGGTCGCCGAAGAGCACGCGGCCGACCGCGGGTGAGCGGCGGTCACTGGCCGCCGTAGGCAGGCACTTCGATCGTCAGCGGCGGGCCGTTCTCGACCACCGTGGCTCGCAGTTTTCCGGCGAGCGTCGTGTACTTGCCGTGCAGCCGCGGTGGCCGACTGGACGCTTCCCCCTGGGCCGGCCGTTCCTCGTCGCAATCGGCGAGGATGATCGAGTGGCCGCCCAGCACCGCGCCATCCTTGCCGCCCGGCGCCCGGAGTTGAAACCGTCCGTCGGCGTCGGTCGTGGCAAACGACGTGGGGCGTGGTTCTCCGACGACCTCGTCGGGCAGAAACTGGACGGCGATGTTGGCAGCCGGCTTTCCGCCGATTCGCACCTCACCCGCGGCCGGAAACAGTTTTGGCTCCTTCGGCCGACAGGCGGTGGCGAGGACTGCCATGGCCATGACCATCATCCATACGCGGATCGCGGGCCGGCGTGGCACGGAGGTGCTGGTCATGGCAAATCCTGAATCTGCTGGCCATCCGCTCGCGTGCAAAGCAAGGAAAGCATGGCTTGCGGCATGGAGTCAGGGATGAACCGCACGCTGCCATCGGCAAACACACCGTTCGCCCCGTTGCGGTGCAGGCTGCCGATGGCGTTGAGACGCTGATCCTGGTAGACGAACCATTGGCTTTGCGAGGTGGGCGCGCCCGGACCACCATGGCGGAAGGGGGTGGTGTAATTGACAGGCGCGAAGCCACCGCAGAGCAGGTTGCCGAGGCCGTTGTCGCCGCCGGCGGGATACCAACGTGCCCACGTGCTGATCGTGCTGCCGCTGTTCCAGCCGGCGGTCGTGAACGTGTCGAAGTTCTCGTCCACGTGGGCAGACTCCGCGAAGAGCAGCGTCTTGCTGGAGCCGTCGATCACGTTCTTGAGGCGGACGGCCGCGCCGGATGGGGCGGTCGCTGCCTTGCGGGCCTGCGAGCCCGTGGCCATGAACAGGCCGTCGTTGGTCGAGGAGGTCGCGAAGAACGGCCGGCTGCCGCCGTTGGCCCGGTAACTCGTCGCGCCGTACCACTCCGTGCTGCTGTACTGGTGCGGGTTTCCTTCGGGAAAGACGTCGGTGGGACAAATCATGACCGGCAGGGCCGCGGCGGCTTTCGCGTTGGAAACGGCGGAGCGGTTATTGAGGGGAACCCGCGCGTCCATCTTGTCGAACAGGCCCTTCTCCTCCATGAAGGGGAGCAGGAAGTAGAAGACCGAATGCCCTTGAAACGAATAGCCGGATGTCGAGCCGGCTTTCCACACCTGCCCCGCCGCGTTGATCCGGTCTTGGGTGTAGCCGGGAGGCAGCGTTTTCTTCGCTTCGTGGTGATAGAGGGCCGCCAGGCCCACCTGCCGAAGGTTGCTGGCGCACTTCATCCGCCGGGCGGTCTCGCGGGCCGACTGCACCCCGGGCATCAGAATCGCGAGCAGCAGCCCGATGATCGCGATGGTGACGAGGAGTTCCACCATCGTGAATCCCGCAGGCAACCTGGTACGGCGTTTGACCATGGTGAGAACTGCATTCCGAACGGATACGACCACCCACCCGAGACCCGACCCGGGGTTCTTTCGAGCGAAATTCGAAATTAAAGGTGAGAACCGTGAGGATTTCGTGAGGACGGGCGTGGAAGACCGGGAAAAGAGGGCAGAGGCTGCCGTTGGTGCCGGAATTTCCGGGCGCGCCGCCCCGGGCTGCCGATCAGCCTGCGGGGGATTCCGATGTGGCATCTGCGGGCAGCGTTGGTCCTCATCGCGTGCGGGGGCGGCCCGGCGTGGGCTGACGCGGAGGTAGCACCGCCGGTGACTCGGCAGCAGGTCGCCGAGGGGCATCTGCGGCGGGCGCGGGACTATGGCGCTGCCTCGTGCGCGATGCTCCGCGAGCACCGCCGGCAGGCCGTGGACGGCTATTACGTTTCCTGCGAGGAGGCGTGGAATGCCGTCTGGACGTGCCCCGAGTCGCCCGACGTGCTCTGCCAGGCCGCGGAGGTATACGCCGATTCGCTGGCTGGACTGCTCGAGGCCGCCCGGTGCCACGGAAGGCTGACGCCGGAGGGCCTGTGGATCGGCACGGCGACGAAGCCCGTGCTCGTGCCGTGGCAGCCGAAGGCGTTGCCGATCCCACCCGAGGCGATCGCGTCGATCGAGCCGGAGGGGCAGGCCGACGACAAGCGAATCACGCGGCGGCACGTGCGGCCGGGCTTCGGCCTGCCGGTGGTCGTGCGGGTGGCGACGGCCCGTGAAGGCGACGCCCTGCGCCGCTTCGCTCCCGACCGCCAGTCGCTGGCCGCGACCGCGGTGCTCCGCTTCCGCATGCCGGGCGACGAGAACTTCCTGCAATCATTCGCCGGACCGGTGTATCGGGACCATGCCGCGGCCGTGCTCGATCTGGCCAACCCGGTGGAGATCGCGGCCGTGCACATCGGGCCGGCCAAGCCCCACCTGGCCGCCGACCTCACGGCCCCGCTGCTCGACATGCTCGCGGGCATGCCCAAGACCGACGGCCTCCAGGGCTTTATCCAGCCCTTCGGCCGTGGCGACACGCAGCCCAGGCTCGAGATCCTCGAACCCCATCTGCCCGGCCGGATTCCGGTCGTCTTCATCCACGGGCTGGCCAGCGACGAGGGCACCTGGTTCGACATGCTCAACGAACTGCGGGCCTGGCCGACGTTCCACCGCCGGTTCGAGCCCTGGGTGTTCCACTATCCAACCGGGGCGTCGTTTCTGCAGGTGGCGGCCGTGCTCCGCCGGGAATTGCAGGCGGCCGTCCGCGCGGTCGATCCGCCGGGGAGTGATCCGGCCCTGCGCAACCTCGTGCTCGTGGGGCACAGCATGGGCGGGCTGCATGCGAAACTGCAGGTCGTGGAGCCGGGCACGGCCCTCTGGGACGCGATCGCCGACGTGCCCTTCGACGAGATCCGCCTGCGGCCCGAGACACGCCGGCAGGTGGCGCCGGGGTATTTCTTTCACCCGCTCCCGTTCGTGAAGCGGATCGTGTTCATCGCCACGCCGCATCGCGGTTCGATCCTCGCGGCGCTCGGCGTGGGGCGGCTGGCGTCGCTGACGGTCCGCCAGCCGCCGGAGATGGAGGCGATCCACGACGAGGCCGTGCGGCTCAACCCCGGTGCATTCCACCCCGACTACGAGCGGCGGCTGCCGACCTCGGTGGATCTGCTGCGGCCGAACTCGTCGATCCTCCAGGCGGTGGAGCGGCTGCGGACGCCCTGCTGGGTCACGACCCACGCCGTAGTGGGCCGCGCCCACGAGTCGCTCGCCGGCGGCGACGATTGCGTCGTGCCGGTATCGAGCGCCCACACGCCGGGGGCGGTGAGCGAGATCGAAGTGCCCGCCAGCCACACGCGGGTGCATCACCATCCGCGGACGATCGCCGAAGTGGAGCGGATTTTGCTTCAGCACCTGCAGGAGTGCGGGTCGGCCGTCGCGGAGCAACCGCCTGTCGCAGGGCGTTGACCCACGGATCGGCGGGACGCCGTCACTTCGCCGTGAGCGGGAAGTCGATCGTGTTGGCGCCGGGCGCGACTTCCGCTGTGAGTGTGCTCTTGGCGTGGTACTTGGCGGGCAGGAGTTCGCGCCCGCCGTTCTCCTCGGTGGCGGTCGTGATCCGCACGTGATGGCGGCCGAGGTTGGCCCCCATGATGTCGCGAAGAAACGTGAGCGTGTACGTGCCGTCGGGGCCGGTCGAGCCCAGCGACGTCCGGCCAGGCCCCTCGGGAGTGAACAGTACCAGGGCATTCGCCAGCGGTGCCCCGCCGAGCGTGACGGTGCCCGTCACGGTGCCCAGAGCCGGGCGGTCCGACCGCGAGCAACCGGCTGCCAGGATGAGGACCGTCGCCATGAGGAGCGGGCGGAACATCGCGGTGGGCATGGCGTCGTCCTCCGGAGGTCAGTTGCCGGTGTCCGCCAGACTGGCGATCTCGCCGTCTCGAATCGAACCCAGGAGCGGGAGCACGGAGTTGTTCTCCTTGGCATCCACGAACTCGCTCACGAAATGGACCGAGCCGTCGCCCATGGCGAAGAAGGCGCCGCCGAAGTGGTCGCTGCCCGGAGATTCGAAGAAGTTGTTGTTGATGCCCCCGGGGTTGCCGCGATCCGGGTCGGTGGAAATGCCGAACAAGGTGGCCACCCCGCCGACCGCCCAGCCATCCTGGCTGCGACGGTTGGAGGCCGCAGCCCCGGTCGCACCCGGCAGTGGTCGCAATCGCTGCAGTTCACCGAGCATGATCGTGTTCGACAGTCCGTCGCGAACCGCGGCCACCCGACGCGGCGCGGCGGCTTGGAAGATGCCCGTCAGCAGCCCGAGATCGTGGGAAATCCGCGGGCAGTTCGGCGTGGCGACAGTGGGCGTGAAGGTGTCGGCTCCCAGCGAGCAGAACCGGTGCCAGCCGTTGCCATCCGCCGCGGCGGAATCGTCGTTGTCGAAGCTGTCGCCCCGGCCGTAGCAGCCGCCGTAGTCGGTGCCACCGCCCCGCCACGCGGAGTCCACGAGATTCTCGTGGTCGTCCTTGAAGGTCCGGATGCCGGACCTTCGGCTCGGGCAGTAAAAACCGGCGATGTCTTTCTGGGCCACGGCCGTGTTGCCGAGGACGTTCGTCTCGGCGTTCCACTGCGCGGCGACGCTTGCCTCCTCGACATACGGCAAGATCGAGAACATCCAGCTGGTGCCGTGCCGCGTTCCCGGCGTAAAGGAGCCGGCGGTCAGTTTGGCTTCTCTCCAGGGGATGAAGCAGTCCACGCAGGTGTCCTTCTCGGTCACGTTGGCGGCTGCGGGGAGGGACTGCTGCGCCTGCTCGTAGGCGAGGACCGCAGTGGCGAGTTGCTTGAGATTGTTGCCGCACAGCGTGCGACGAGCGGCTTCGCGGGCGCCCTGCACGGCCGGCAGCAACAGGCCGACGAGGACCGCGACGATCGCGATTACGACGAGCAGTTCGACGAGACTGAACGCGGCGCGGCCGCGCCGGGTGAGACGCAGAGGGGTGTCCATGCACGAAGATCGAACCTCGGCCCGGAAGGGGCCTTCGGCCGGTCTGCTCCGTTATGTAGTTGGCCGACGCTCTCCGGTTTTGGGGCCGGATCGATGCAGCAGTCGGTCGGGAATCGAGGCGGGGATCGCGTGGGAATGCAGTTGGCGGCGGAAACCGTCGTCAACTCCATCGCATCTCGCGACGCGATTACCTTAACTGCCGCGTGTGAGAAACATGTGAGCGGCGGATGATTTTCCCGTGCAGCCCGTGACAGGGGCCGCACCATGCGGTTTTTTGACGAGTCGGCCCGGATGGGAGGCCGTTGCGGGCGCGGTGATCCGCGAAACGACGGTTCAGCGGGCTTTCCGCGGCCGGCCGATGCGACGCTGACTGACCGTGGGCACCGCCTCCTCGACCAGCCGGGTCATGGTGTTGATGTGCACGCCGAGGAGTTCGGCGGCCCGGCCCTTGTGGCCGTCGGTCAAGGCCAGGGCCTGGCGGACCGCGAACCGGCGCAGGGCCTCGAGGTTCAGCAGTTCGGGCGGGAGCTGAAAGTCGTCCGCCGGGGCGGAAGCGATTCGGAGAGCCGGTATCTCGGGGGCTGGCGCATCCGGCAGGTCGGGCACGCTGCCGAGCACGTAGATCCGCTCGATCGTCTGCGCCAGTTGCCGGACGTTGCCCGGCCACGGGTAGCGCATGAACTTCGCGATCGTGGATGCATCGGGCGTCCACCGGGGCACGGCCATGCGCGCGGCGTAGAACTCGGCGAAGTGGTCGATGAACAGCGGAATGTCTTCGGGCCGCTCGCGCAGCGGGGGCACGGCGAGTTCGATCGTATTGAGCCGATAGTAGAGATCCTCGCGGAACGTCCCCTTGCGGACCTCGGCTGCGAGGTTTCGGTTCGTGGCCGCGATCACCTGCACGTCCACCGGAATCGTTTCCGACGAGCCGAGCGGCGTCACCTCCCGCTGCTGGAGCACGCGGAGGAGCCGGGGCTGCAACTCGATCGGCATCTCGCCGATCTCGTCGAGAAACACGATGCCGCCGCCGGCGGCCCGGAAGGCCCCGAGCGACGTGCCGACGGCCCCGGTGAAGGCGCCTTTTTCGTGGCCGAAGAGCTGGCTCTCGATGAGCGTGGCCGCCATGGCGCCACAGTTGATCGCCAAGAAGGGTTTGTCGCTGCGGGACCCACAAGCATGAATCGCGCGGGCCACTTCCTCCTTGCCGGTGCCGGTCTCACCAGAGATGAGAACCGTGGATTCGGCAAGGGCGGCACGCTGAACGAGCGTTTCCAGCCGGCGGGCGACCGGGGAGACGCCGACCAGTCGCTGCCATTGCAGGTGGCGGCGCAGGAACCGGGAGTTCGCGGCACGTACGGGCGGGGCCGCGGGGGTATCGACGTTCATGTCGTGGTTTCTCCGGGCTGGCGATTGAGCGCTCGCAGTGCGAAAACTCGAGGGACTTTCACCAGATTGGTGAAGAATTTGTACGTTTGCAATGTGAGGCAATTGTGAGCATTTCATGTGAAATCGCACGGGCTTTGGTGGGGCGGGCTCGTCGTCCCGCTGCGCGCCGCACGCTTGTCACCGGCCCCAAAAAACCCCAGCCTGGCGGAGGCCGCCGGGCCGGGGCTGCGAACGCGACGAGTGGATCGACTCGACGCGAACCGTGACGGGGTCAGCCGGCGTTCGCTCGCCGGCGACGCCAGGCCAGCATTCCGCAGAGCAACGCTCCGGCACCCGCCAGGACGAGCGACGAGGGCTCGGGGACGATGGTCACATAGCCGGTGGCGGCGTCGAAAGTGGCCGACTGGCCGCTGCCCAATCCCGTCGTGTTCACGGCACTGAAACTTCCGCTAACGGTCAGTCCGCTGCCGAACAACCGGACGACGTTCGTGCCGTCGGCGTACGAGCCACCGCTGAAGTTCAGGTTGAGCGCACCGCCTAGCACGACGCTGCCGAAGCCTTGGACGAGGTCGTACGATCCCGCGGTGTAGGCCGGGTTGGTGATCTCGAACGTGCTACCGAGCGAGTTGGAAAGGTCGAGCGTGAAACCGGTATCGACTGTCACGGTGCCGGGGCTGTTGCCGGGCAGGAAGGAGCCCAGCACAGCGAGCGTCTTGCCGCCGCCCGTCAGAGTGCCGACGCCCGAGAGGTCGCCGGTAGACGGGAGCGAGTAACTTGCCGCCGTGAGCGACGCGAGGTCCAACGTGCCGGGGCTTGCGGTCGTGCCCAAGTTGAGGCCGCCGGTGCCGATCGCCCCATTGCCCGCGAGCGCCAGCGTGCCGGCCGCGATCGTCGTGAGGCCCGTGTAGCTGTTGCTTCCGGACGTCAGCGTGAGCGTTCCATTGCCCGCCTTCACGATTGATCCGCTGCCCGAGATGAAGCCGTAGCCGAGGGCCGAGCCGCTCGAGTAGTCGCCGAACGTAGTGTTCGCCGATTGGTTGATCGTCAGCACCGTGCCGGTGAGGTCGATCCGCTGGGTCACCGTACCGGTCGTGGCCCAGGTCGTCGACAGGCTGCCGATCGTTTGCGACGCGTTCTTGAAGTCGATCCGCGTGTTGTTGTTGCCACTCTGGGCCATGGTCACGTCACCGGTGCCGAGGCCGCCTGTCGATTCGGCGGTAATCTTGCCGTTGGAGATCACCAGACCTCCCGTGCCGCTCGTCGAACCCGTGAACGACAACTCGCCGCTGCCAACCTTCGTCAGCGTGCCGTTGATCGCACCATTGCCGAGCACCACGAACTTGTTATTGCCGGCATTGCCCGTGATGCCGACGGTGGCACCGTCGGCCGCGATCGTGACGTTGCCGCTAAAGTTCACGGTGTTGTTGTTTGGCGACGACGGGGCGTAGTAGAGGGCACCGTTGTTGGTCTGCCCCGAGCCGGACAGCGTGAGCGTCTGCGAGCTGCTGCCGAACGTGCCGGTCGTGCCTTGGAAGAAGTAGAGCTGGCCGAAGGGGTTGACCGTGACGTTGCCGCTCGTGAGCGCGGCACCAGAGTTGCTGCCCGGTACGCCGAGCGACACGACGACGCCGCTCGTGCCATTGGTGCCGCCGATCACCCAGTTGCCGGTGACGCTCGTCGCGGCGGTATTCATGTAAACGCCCTGCCCCGCTGGCTGACTGGCCGAGCCGTTGCCGAGGAACGTGAGCGTGTTGCCACCGTCATTGACAGCCCCGAATGTGATGTTCGCCGCGTCCGGCGTGGCCCCGCTGGCAGTCGTACGGACCGTCGTCGGCCCCGTGAACGTCGTGTTGCCGAGCGTGAGGCGGGAGTTACCCGTGGCGTTTCCGGCAATTGCGGCGGTGAACGTTCCGCTGATCGACGTCGAGCCGCCGAGCGTGTAGTTCTGCGTTCCGGAAGCAGACGTCCGGTGGAGCGTGACGGTCGAGTTTCCGGCGAACGTGTTGCCGGCCGTGTTGAGCGTGCCGGTGGTACCCGAGGCGATCACGAGCGTGCCGCCGTTCACCGAGAGGGGATTCGTTCCGTTGCCGAGGAAGGCCCCTGGGGCGCTCGCCGACGACGCGGTATCGCCGAGCGTGAGGCTGCCACCCGTGACGCTCACCGTGCCAGAGCCACTGAAGCCGTTGGCCGTCACGGCCAGGGTGCCGGCACCCGCCTTTGTGAACCCGCCGGTGCCGACCGCGATCGCGGCACTTGGCGAGAGCGTCGAATCGTTACCGTTGGTGTCGATCGTGCCGCCACTCGACCCGGTCGAGATTGTCCGCGATGTGGTGATGCCGGCGTCGGTGCGGAGCGTGCCGCCGTTGATTGCCACGGCCCCGGCCGAGGCGCCGAGCGCGCCGTCGGTCGAGACGGCCAAGGTTCCGCCGTTGAGATTGACGCCGCCCGAGAAGGAATTGGCACCGGTCGGCGAGAGCGTGAGCACGCCGGCACCGCTCTTCGTGAGCGCCCCGCTGCCGCCGATCGTGCCGCCGGCGAGCGTGTAATTCGCCGAGCCGCTGACGGTGATGTTGCCCGGATTCACCCCGCCGGCGGCGACGGTCACCGTGCCAGGCGCGGTGCCATCGAACGTGACGTTGTCAGTGTTGGTGAACGCCGAGTTTGCTCCCGTGCCCGACACCGCCCAGTTCAGCGACGACGTATTCCAGTCGTTGTTGGCGGCGTTGTTGTTCCAGGTGAGATTCTGGGGCGTGTAGGATCCGGGGGCGAAGTTGAGCAGCAGGTTGTTGCCGATCTGCGACACCGAGAACGTGCCGCCGTTGAGGGAGTTGTTGTTCGTGAAGTTGCCCGCCGTGGCGGAGGCGGTGAACTCAGTGGCGTCGAAGCCCGTGATGCCGGATGTGGTCGTCACGAGCGTCCACGACCGTGACACCGAGTTGTCCCAGTTGGTGACGGCGGCGAGGTTGCCCGAGCCGTCGCGACCGAAGATGTTGATCGTGAATCCGCTGGAGGTGAGGCCGGAGAGGTCGAGGGCCGACATCGTGATCGAGTCGTAGCCCGTGCCGGCGGAGCCCGTGGCGTCCGTCAGATCGAAGTTGAAGGCCGAGGTGTTTGTCCATACCTGGGTGCCGGTCGTGAGCGTGGCCACAAGGCCCGCAGCGGATCCGGGGCTGACGACCGCGTTACCGTTGAGGGTGACGTTGCCGCTGACGGTGCCGTTGCCGCCGAACGTGGCGGCCGCGACGGTCACGTTGCCCGACCCGGTCGCCGAGCCGGCCGCGTTGTTCGCCAGTAGCGTGCCACCACTGATCGAGGTCGAGCC
>JBIKND010000288.1:0-3037 GCA_044358905.1 Pirellulales bacterium
GGAGAAGCCGTGATGCGGCCGGCGACGGGCGGGTGTTCCGGTCGACGCACGGCTGCGTTCCTCCCCGTGGCGTTGCTCCAGGCTGTATTCCTGTGGGGGCCGCCGTTTCCCGGCCGGGTGCTGGCCGACTACGACGTGGCCGTCGGGTTCGACGACGGGTATCGCACCAACGCGTGGACGCCGGTGGCCGTCGCCGGCGACGCGATCGCGGCCGGCGACGTGCTCCATGTGTGGGCCGAGGATCCCGACGGCCAATTCGTCCGCTCGCCGCCCGCCGTCGCCGTGGCCGGCGCCGAGGGCCACCCGACGGCGCGATTCGTCGTGCGGTTCGGCAGGCCGACCGGCCGGCTGCGGATCGAGCGGCCGGGTGCGGACGGTGGAGCCATCGTCGAGCACCGTCTGCCCGAGCCGCTGCCATCGGCGACGCGGCTCGTGCTCCTGGCCGGCGATCTGCCGGTGCTCGACGAGGCCGTGCGGATGATCGCCCGTGAGGACGGCCCCACCCCGCGGGTCCTGCCGCTCGCCGCGAACCGGACGGCGGCCGGGGCCGCGGCCCGCGACTACGACGCCGTCGAGGCGATCGTCGTCTGCGGTCGTGACGTGGCGGCGCTTCCGGTCGACATCATCCGGGGCATCGACGCCTGGGTGCGGCTCGGTGGCCGGCTCGTCTTCGTCGCCGGGGGCTCGGCGGAGCGGCTGCCACCCCAGGCTGCCGCCTGGCTGCCGGCGCCCTGCGAACGGGTCGTGACGCTCCGCCGTTTCGGCGGGCTCGAGACACACGCCCGAGCCGGCAGGCTGCCGGCCCGCGCGGCGGACGGTGTGCGGGTGCCGCTGTTCGCGGCCGCCGCTGCGTTGCCCGGCGTCGTCGACGTGACCGAGGGCGCGACCGGTTCCGGTGCGCCGCTGATCGTGCGGCGGTGCCACGGTCTGGGCACGATCGCGTGGCTGGGGGTCGACGTCGACGAGAATCCGTTTCGCGACTGGCCGGGCACGGCCACGCTGCTGGCGAACCTGCTCGGCGGCCGCCCGGAGGTCGTCGACCGTGAAGGCGCTGCCGTCGGGGCCGGCCGCGACACCGATTTGTCGGCGCAGTTGCGGACCGCGGTCGAGCGGTTCACCTCGGCAGAGGCGTCGCCGGGTGTGGCCCCGGTGGCGTTCGAGGTCGTCGCCGCGATCGGGCTGCTCTACGTCCTCTGCCTGTACCCGCTCGACTGGTGGTTCGTGTCGCGGATGGGTGGGCGGCCCTGGGTGGCGTGGAGTTCGCTGGCGGTGCTCGTCACGGCCTTCACCGGACTCGCCTGGGGCGTGCATGCCGCCCGACAGCCGCGCGCCGCGGACGGGGGGCGAACCTGCAACGTGACGGAAGTCGTGGACATCGACGCCGCGGAGGGCGCCGTGCGGGGCAGCGGCTGGGCGGCCGTCTACTCCGCCGCCAACGACCGACTCGACGTGGGCATCGAGGTCGAGCCGGCCGCCGACCCGACGGTGAGCTGGTGGGGCGATGCCGGTCGCGGTTTCGCCGCCGTCGATGCGCCGATGCCGCACCCGGCGCTGGCCGCCGCCGATTACGCCTACGCAGAATCGCTGGCATCGCTCGAGGACGTGCCGATCGCGGCCGCCTCGAGCCGGGTGTTCGAGGCGGAGTGGCACGCGCACGCGGAGCCGAACGCCACCGTCACCGCCGATCTCGTCGCGGCGGCGCAGGGCACGCTCGGCGGCACGCTCGCCCACCACCTCCCGATGGCGCTCGAGGATTGTCGGCTCGTGCACGGCGGCTGGCTGTACGACGTGGGCCGGCTCGAGCCCGGGCAGCGGTATGACACGGCCGTGGGCCGCGGGCCGCGGTCGCTCGCCGCGGCGGTCACCCGCCGCGCGGCCGCCAAGGAGCGCGACGTCGCCGTCCGCTGGAATCCCGCTGCGGCCGACGTGGATCGGATCCTGGAGGTGGCGGGTTTTCACGCCGCGGCCGGGGGCGAGGCCTACACGCTCGTCCCCGGAGGCCGGCTCGCACGGCTCGACCTCACGCCCCTGGTCCGGCTCGACCGCGCCGTGCTCGTCGGACGTGCGGCCCGCGGCCAGGCGGACTGGAAACTCGCGGGCGGGCGGGTGTCGGCGCGTGGCCTGTATCGTATCGTCATCCCGGTGGCTCCGGCCGCCGCTGCGGAACGGTGAATACGACATGATCGAAACCATCGACCTCACCAAAAAATACGGCGACTTCTTCGCGCTGGAGTCGCTCGACCTGCGGCTCGCGCAGGGCGACTTGTTCGGCTTCATCGGCCCCAACGGCGCCGGCAAGACGACGACGATCCGCATCCTTTCCACGCTCCTGGCGCCGACCTGGGGCGAGGCGTACGTCTGCGGCCACTCGATCTACACGCACCCCCGTGAGATCCGCCGCGCCATCGGCTACATGCCCGACATCTTCGGCGTGTACGACGACATGCGGGTCATCGAATACCTGGAGTTCTTCGCCGCCGCCTACCGCATCGCGGGCCCGGCGCGGCGGCAGGTGGCGGAGCGGTCGCTGGAACTGGTCGACCTCGTTGCCAAGCGCGACGAACTCGTGACGAGCCTGTCCCGCGGCATGACCCAGCGGCTGGGGCTGGCGCGGGTGCTGCTCCACGATCCGCAAGTGCTCCTCCTCGACGAGCCGGCCAGCGGTCTTGATCCGCGGGCCCGGATCGAGATGCGCGGGCTGCTCAAGCGGCTCCAGGGCATGGGGAAGACGATCCTCGTCTCCAGCCACATCCTTCCGGAGCTGGCCGACATCTGCAATCGCGTGGGGATCATCGAGTACGGACGGCTCCTGGCGTGCGGGGACGTGCAGGACCTGCTCGCCCAGGTGCGCGGCCGCCCCACGCTCCGCATCCAGGTCGTGGGATCTCCCGAGGCGGCGGCCCGGTCGCTGGAGCGGTGCCCCGAGGTCGCGGCCGTGACGGTCCGCGACGGCGAAGTGGTGGTCGCCATCGCCGACGGCGTGGTCGACCGGTCGCCGATCGCCGCCCGGCTCGTGGCCGACGGCCACGGACTCGTT
>JBIKND010000125.1:0-11237 GCA_044358905.1 Pirellulales bacterium
GCACCGACGGCGCGATGAGGATGCAGTTTCCGAGCGCGGCCCGGGCCGGCCCGAAGAAGATTTCGGTGCCGCTCCTCCAATCGCCCGAGTTCTCGCCGCCGCCGTGCAGGGCGAGAAACACCGGCAGCTTTTCCCCGGGGGCGGCGGTGCCGTTGAGCGTGACGTGCACGACGCCGGGAAACCGCGGATGGGCGAACGGGTGCGTACCCACCGCCAGCTTCGGCCCCTGCATGGCGAGGTCGCGAATCCGCTTCGCGAAGCCGGCCACCTCGCCGGGCGGCAGCGTGTCGCGGTCGCGGAGCGATTCGCGGATCCTGGCCTGCTCCGCGGGATCGTCAGCTGCCGCGAAGAAGGCCTCCAGGAGCCGCTCCAGTTCGGCCCGCTCGGCGTCCGACAGCGGCTGCCGAGGCTTCTGCGGCTCGGCACGCGGCGGTCGGCCCGGCGGCGCGGGGGGATCCTCGATCATGGCCACCGCCGCCTTCGGGATCCGGTGTTCCACGCCGCGATAGATGTGGAGCCGGTAGCCGTCGTCGCCGTCGGCCTCGAGCCGCTCGCCGCGCATCTGCTGCCCGTTCGCCCCGTACACGATCACCTGCCCGGCGGCCACCGTCGGCGTCAGCAGCACCAGCGCCAGCAAGACGCGGCTCCAGATCGTGCTTCGGGCCCCGCTCCGTAATCCACGGTGGCGTCCGCACATCGCATGCACGCACGTTGGGCACTGACCCGAAAATCGAACCACGACAGCCTCGCTTTCCAGGCCCATGATAAACCGCGAAACGCGGTTTCACCAAAGCCGCGGAGGAGGGTGTTTTCTCCGTGCATGTTGTCCGTGATGACCTCTCTTGAGCTGTGAATCGTTGTTTGGGCCATCCGGGTTTTCCGTGGGTCAGGCCTGATGGTCCGGGGTTGCCCGTGCCATCTCGCCGGACGTTCGCTGCGTCGACCAATCCGCCAGGGCGACGACGTCGCGGAGAGACGGCGACTTTTCAATCGTCAACAAGCGTCATGCCACGCGATGCTTTTCCAGCACCGCGTCGGTGAGCTTGCCGCCCACGCCCGGCACCTCCGGCAGCGTGTAGTGGCCGTCGACCACGCGGATCGGGTTTTCCCAGATGTCGAAGAGCGACTCGTAGCAGCACTCCACCATCGGCGTGTTTTCCGTCGCCGCCGCCAGCTGGGCGTGCACGTTGTGCTGCACGTTCGTGTGCGGGATCACCGAGAGACCATAGGCCCGCCCGAGCGCCGCCACGTCGAGCCACTCCTCGATGCCGGAGAGTTTCGTGACGTCGGCCTGCACGATGTCGACCGCCTTCTGGTCGATGTAGTCGCGAAAGTCGTGGAGGGTGTAGACCGTCTCCCCCACGGCGATCGGCACGTCGAGGGCCTTGGCCAGTTCGGCATGGGCCCGCACGTCGAAAGGATGCATCGGCTCCTCGAGCCAGGCGATGTCGAACTGCTCGAGCCGGCGGCCCCAGACGATCGCCGTCTTCAGGTCCCAGACCGTGTTGACGTCGACCATCAGTTTGATCTTGTCACCGATCGCCTTCCGCACCGCCTTCACCCGCTCGAAATCCTCCTGCGGGTCGGGCAGGCCGAGCTTCATCTTCACCGCGTCGAAGCCGCGGTCGATGATGCGGTGCATGTCGGAAATCAGTTCAGCGGTGCTCCAGGTGAGCCAGCCGCCGTCGGTGTTGTAGGCCTTCACCTTCGATCTGCAGGGGCCGAGGTGCCGCCAGAGCGGCAGCTCCTCCAGCCTGAGCTGAATGTCCCAGAGGGCGAGGTTCATCGCCGCCAGGCCGACGCGGGCCACGCCCACCCGTCCGATGAAGTGGGTGGTCGAGTGCATCGCCTTCATGAGGGCATGCCGCTCGAGCGCCGGCTTGCCGATGACGGCCGGCGCGTAGCACTGGTCGATCATCACCTTGGCAGATTTCAGTCCCTTGGAGTAGTTCCAGTTGAAGCCGTAGCCGGTGACGCCCGCATCGGTGTCGATCTTCACCTGCACGAACTCGACCGAGTCGACGCTCGACTGCGAGTCGGTGATCGTCCGCTGCCCCAGCGGCACGTCGACGAGCACGGTCTCGACCCGGGTGATCGTGGGGGAGGATTCCACAGGCGTTGACTGTTGGGCCGAGTGCTTGGCTGACCGCAGCATCGACAGAAATCTCCTGAAGCCGAAACCGAAACGCTTCCACGCTCCGCACAAAACTCCGGCGGGAACATACTACATTGACAGTCGGCCGACAAACTCAACTCCCGAATTGACGAAAACGGCGCCACGTAAGCTCCGGACTTCCCGGGTCTGTCGCATGCCCCGGTTCGTCACTCGTCAATGACGCCGCCGCCAGGCGTACGCCGCCTGCGAGTTGTCGTGGAAGAATTTCCTCGTCGCGACGGGCCCTTTTTCCGCGAAGTAGCCGCGCAGGCTGTCGATCACCGTGCCGAACGCGTCGTCGCGGTTGTCGACGGGCCAGTTGCTGCCGAACACCAGGCGATCCTCGCCGAAACATCCCCACAGCGTATCGAGGAGCGGGCGGTAGAAATCGACGGATTTCTCGGCCCGCAGCGCCGACACCTTGCAATACACCTTGGCACACCCGGCGGCTTCGGCCATGCCCTCGCGATATCCCGCCGGAGGCTCCTTCCCGTTGACGCCGATGTTCGCGCAGTGGTTGATGACGATCCGCAGGTCGGGCACCGCCCGCGCCAGGGCCGCCACTTTCGGGGCCACGCCCACGCCCGCTCCATTCACGTCGAGCTCGAGGTCGTGATCCACGAGCAGCTTGCAGCGGTCCACCAGGTCGCGCTGCAAACCCTCGGCGATCCTGTCCACGGACATCCGAATTCCCCGAAACAGCGGATTGGCGGCGAATCGCCGCACGTGTTTCTTAAAATCGTCCGCGCGCGGATCGAGATTGCCGACGATGCCCACGACGTATCCGTCCTTGGCGGCGAGATTCAGCAGCCATTGGTTGTCTTCCAGCCAGGGACTCGCCTCGACGACGACCGTCCCCACGACTCCGTGCGGCTCCGCCAATTTCCGGAATTCGTCGGGCAGGATCGGGCGGTAGAGCACCTTGTCGTTCTTGGAGGGAAAGGGAACGCCTTCGGGCCGCGTGGGATCGAAAAAATGCGTGTGCGCGTCGATGATCTCGAGTGTGGCGTCGCCCTCGGCGAGAGCGGTCGCCGCGACACCGCCCGCCACCGCGCCGCCCAGGCCGGCGACGAGAAACTCCCGCCGGCTGCGAAACCCCGGGTCGTGCCGCGCCGGGTGCATGTGCGTGCCTCGCGATGGAGTGAACCGGTCGAGAAGATGCCGGCGAATCACCGGGCGTTGCTCGTCGGGCCGCGACGTCCGCCGCCGGTATTCGTCAGCTCGGAGGAAGACCGTAAGTCTTCACGCGCGCGGCGTCAAGCTGCGCCGGCACGTGTCCTGGCTCATCGACCGGGGCATCAAGGATTCCAGCGGTGACGTCTCCCACATGCTGCGGCTGATCGCCGCGGTGCGGCTGGCCGATCGGGTTCGCAGCCTGCTGGAAAAGCTCGGCGTCGACATGGGCCAGCCCGACCGGGCCGCCGAGCTTCCGCTGGAAGCCCGCTCGGGCTGAAGAGCGAAGAACCAGGTCATCTGACAATTCCGGACAGCCCGGAGCGCACGCGGCGGGATCTGCGTGACGGGAAGCGTCAAACCGCAGGAGTGCGCTTCTCGGATCCGCCCAGCGACGATCCGCTGAATCGCGCCGCCGGTCACGCCTGCTGCTGTGGGCCGAACGATCCGTCCCAGGCCACGACCCGCTCGAGAAACTCCGCCACGCCGGCGGCGTAGCGGGCCAGCAGAAACTCCCCCTTCTCGGGCGTGGCCTGCGCCGGATCACCGAGGTGACCCGGCGCGGGCCCGCCGGCCGGGGCCCGCTCGCGGGTGATCCAGCCCCGGTAGGCGGGCTCGAAGTGAAACGCCGGGTCCATCGCCGCGAGTCCGGCGACCGGCTGGACGAGACCGGGGGCGATCACCTGCATCATCGCCGTCTCGTATTCGCAGGCATGGCCGAGGTAATCCTGGACCAGGTCGGGCCGCTCCTCCTGGAGGTGCGGTCCGAAGTCCCAGTAGGTGGCGAACAGGAGCAGCAGGTCGGTTCGCGACCGGTGCCGCTGCCTGGCCTCGAACACCGCCTGCCGGCCGGGGATCGTGTTGCCGCCGTGGCCGTTGAGGAACACGATCCGGCGGAAGCCGTGGTGCAGGAGGTTCTCGATCAGGTCGCCGAGCAGGTCGAGATAGGTCCGCGGTCCCGCCGACAGAGTGCCCGAATACTCCAGGTGGTGGTGGGAGTTGCCCAGCCAGAGGAGCGGCGCCACGAGCACGCGGTCGCCCACCTTCAACTCGGCCCGCCGCAACACTTCGGCCAGGAGCATGCTGTCGGTGGCCAGCGGCAGGTGATTGCCGTGCTGTTCCACGGCGGCGACGGGCACCACGACCGGGGTGTGGGGCGCGAGCCGGGCGACGGCGGGCCACGTCAGTTCAGCCAGTTTCATCGGTTCGTCCTCCGAGGGCCGCCGGGCGTCGCTCGCGCGGCCAGATGGCGAGGAATGCCACGACCGCGATGGCGGGAACCCAGGCCGCGAGTGTGAAGCCCAGATCGAACGAGCCGGTGCGGTCGATGAGCTTGCCAAATTCCTTTTGGAACGGCGAGCAGACGATCCAGCCCACGGCGGCGAGCAGCCCGGTGGCCTTCCCCGTGTGCCGCGGGCTCACGTCCTGGGCCAGCGAGTAGTAGCAGGGAAACAAGCCGAGCGCGCCGGCCCCCACGACGAGCAGCGCCGCATACATCCACGTTCCCTGAGCCGACACCGCGGCCATCGTCGCCAGTCCGACGGTCACGCTGCACGCGGTCGCCACCAGCGAGCGGGCTCCGAACTGCGACATCCCGCTGCGGGCCAGCCACACGCCGGCCGCGCCGGCGGCGATGCAGCCGACGTCGGCGGCCACGTAGTAGCCCGAGTTGAAGAGCAGCGACTGCATCTCAGACAAGCCGCGGCCCTGCTGGAGAAACTTCGGCAGCCAGGCGCGGGCCAGGTGCCAGGTCAGGTTGATGCCGACGACGAAGGGCACCAGCGCCCAGAACCGGCGGTTGCCCAGGCAGGCCTCCCACCACGCGCTCCAGCCCCGCGCATCCGCTGCCGTGCCGCCCGCCCTCCCGGCCAGGGCCGGCTCGGGTCCGATGAGCACGAGCCAGGCGACCACCCAGATCGCCCCGCAGCCGCCGATGACGAGGAACGGCAGCCGCCACGCGCCCGCTGCCTGGGTCGTGCCGACCAGCGCGAGGATCACCAGCGGCGTGACGATCGCCCCGATCGCGCCGCCGCTTTGCAGCAGGCTGTTGCCGAACATGCGCCGCTCGGGAGCCAGCAGGGCCTGTGTCGTTCGCAGGGCGCAAGGCCAGTGGCCGGCCTCGAAAAAGCCGAGCATCGTGCGGCAGGCGAGCATCTGTCCGAAGCCCTCGGCGAGGCCGGTGAGCAGGCCGACCAGAGACCAGGCGACCACCACGGCCGGATACAGCCAGCGGATCGAGAGCCGATCGGCGAGCATGCCGAAGCACAGCGATCCGGCGGCGAACGCCAGCCCGAAGGCGAACTCCAGGTCGCCGTATCGCTCCTGCGTGAGCTCGAGTTCGTCGGTGATCCGCACCGACATGTTGTTGAGCGCCATCCGGTCCATGTAGTTGAGCATGGTGGCGAGCAGGAGAATGCCGCACACCGTCCACTGTCCCGCGCCGCCGTTCACGCTCGGGGATCGCCGCTGCTGCTGCGGGTTCATCGCGTGCCTCGATCCGGGGACGGGCGGCACATGCCGCGACCGGTGCAGCATCGTGATTCATCGGCCACCCGGCCTGCAAGCGATCCCGCCCAGGCCGGCCATTCGGCCACGATTCTCCCGCCCACTCTCGCGGGGCCGGCAAGCGGCCGAAACACCCTTCTTGCGAGAAGTTCGTCGGGCAGGATGCCTGACGCGAACGTCCGGAGACGTGGCAGGAGAACCCCCGACCCGCGGAAAGCCTGAAGAACCAGTCAATCAATCGCCTCCCGCGCCCGGGCGAGGCGGCCAAACGGGCGTTCCCAGTGAAACCTGGCGGGGGATTTCGCCCCGGCGGACGATGTTTGGTTATCCTTGGGCCGCGATTCCGATACTTTACGGAAGCTGTTCGGCCAGTTTTGTCGGTCCTCTGTCTTGGTTTCGCGTTCGTCGGTGTTCCGTGAGCAGTCTGCCGCCTGTTCCGTGAATCCCAGCCATGATGCAGATTCGTCCAACGCGGTGCGGATATCGCGTTTTCCGCGGTATCGCGCTGGTTCTCGGGCTGGCGTGCGGCTGGGCCGCTGTGTCGGCTGCTGCCAACGTGCCGCTGTTTGAGCGGGATGTCCTGCCGATCCTGACCCGAAACTGCCTCGGCTGTCATGGCGGCCTGCGGCAGCGGGGTGGCCTGGAGATGCGCACCGTCGCGGCCGGCCGCGAGGGGGGCGATTCGGGGCCCGCGTGGCAGGCGGGCGATCTCGAGGCGAGTCAAGTCTGGCAGCGGCTCGTCGGCGACGAGATGCCCCCCGACGACCGCAAGCTCTCCGCGGCCGAGAAGGAGATCGTGAGGCGGTGGATCGTGGCGGGCCTCCCCACGGTGATGGATCTCGACAAGACGGCGGATCCGCTCCTCGCCCCGGGCACGGCCCACCGCGTGGAGGACGTCGCCGCGGCCATCGATCGGCATGTGCAGGCCGGCCTCGACGAGGCTGGTCTGAAGCCGATGCCGACGATCGGAGACGCTGAATTCCTGCGCCGGATTTATCTCGACCTCGCCGGCCGCGTCCCGACGGCGGACCAGGCCGCGGCGTTTCTCGACGACCCCGCACCCGACAAGCGGGCCCGGCTGATCGAGTCCCTGCTCGAAATGAAGGATTTCGGCCGGCACTTCGGCCGCACGTGGCTCGCCTGGATGCTGCCGCCCACGCTCCCCGTGCACCAGATGTCCGGCAAAGACATGGCGGAAATCGCCCGTCAATTCGGCCACTGGATCGGAGATCGGGTGGCCAAGGGGGATCGCTGGAACACCATCGTCACCGACATCCTCACCGGACAGGGTCGCACGGCCGAGGCGGCGTTCTTTCAGATGTATGGCTCGCCCCACGGGCTGCCTCTTCCCGGCGGTACGGCGATCGCCGTCGGCCGGATGTTCATGGGGGTCAGCCTGCGGTGTGCCGAGTGCCACGACGATCCCTACCGCGACTGGTCGCAGCGGGAGTTCTGGGCCCTGTCGGCCTTTTTTCAGGGCTTGTCGGGGTCCGACGATTTCGGCCTCGTGAAGGAGTTTCCCGTCGCCCTCGATCCGGCCGCGATGTCGGAGGATGCCAAGGGCCTGGAGAAGAGACTCGCCGGCTTCGGCTTTCAGCAGAGCCCCGGCCCCGACCGGATCGTGATCCCCAACACGGCCCTCAACGACGCCGGGTCGGTGGTGCAGGCCCGGTTTCCGAAGGGGGAGGAATTTCGCACGACGAAGTCGGAATCCCTGCGGCCCCACTTCGCCGCGTGGCTGACGACGAAAGACAATCCCTACTTCGCCAAGGCGTTTGCCAATCGCCTGTGGTTCGGCTTTTTCGCCCGCGGCATCGTCCAGCCGGTGGACGATTTCCGGGACCTCAACCCGCCGAGCCATCCCGGCCTGATCGCCATGCTGTCCAGCGAGTTCGGCGACTCGGGCTTCGACATCAAACACCTGATCCGCTGCATCTGCAACTCCGCCACCTATCAGCGGTCGAGCCGCATTCCCACGGGCATGCAGGAGCCGGCGGTGGCGGCCCTCACGGCCGCCTACGGACGGGCGCCGCTCCGCCTGATGCCGCCGGAAGTCTTCTACGACTCGTTGTCGCAGGTGTACGGCGGCGCGCGGCCGCAGCAGGAGCTCGACCTGCGGGTGCTCGACGCCGGGGGGGCAAGCACGAAGGGCCAGGCGGCGCCCACCATGGATCCGCGGACGGAATTCATGCGGCGGTTCTGCGTAGACAGGTCGAACGTCACCGACTACGTGCACGGCGTTCCGCAGCGGCTCGCGCTCCTCAACCACCCGCGGCTGCTCGCGGGCAGCCCGGCGCTCGACGCCTTTCGCAAGCCCGCCGCCAACCGGCCGGAAAAAGCGGCCGACGAGATCCTGGAGTGGCTCTTTCTGGCGACCCTCTCCCGCCGGCCAACCGACGTCGAGCGGTCCGAGGCCCGCGACTTCCTCCGGCGTTCTCCCGACGACTACCTGCGGATCCTCTGGACGCTCGTCAATGGCAGCGAGTATTTCCTGATCCGTTGAACTCCATCGAAAGGCGGCATTCCGTGCCCTCGCGCGACGATTCGTACCGGCTCCCACGCCGCGACCTTTCGAAACTGGCCGCCGTCGGAGCCCTGTCGAACTTCTCGATTCCCTGGTTCGGCTCCCTGGCCGGGGCCGCGGAGGTTCGCCGGCCGCGCGGCAAATCCTGCATCCTGCTCTGGACGGACGGCGGGATGAGCGAAACGCACACCTTCAACCCGAAGCCGGCTCCGGTAGGAGAGTTTCGCGCCGCCGCCACGTCGGTTCCCGGCATCCACATCGCCGACCGGTTTCCCCTCATCGGCCAGTGCATGGAAGACATCATCCTGCTGCGGTCGATGCAGACGACGATCGTCGAGCATTACGACGCGAAGTACGCCATGCACACGGGCTTCCGTCGCGTGGTCGGCCTGGAGCATCCGTGCATCGGCTCGATCGCGGCCTCCCAGCTCGCCTCGGGCGAGGGGCAGATGCCCGCCTTCGTCACGATCGACGCCGGCTGGGATCTCCGCCTCGACGGTGGCGCGATCTATCGGCCCGCGCCCGGCTATCTCGGCCCCCAGTTCGCGCCGGTGGCTGTCACTGAACCGGAGAACGGCCTGGAGAATCTGCGTGCGGCGGACGACGCGTTCGCCGCCGGCCTCGACCTGCTCGACCGCCGGGAGTCGCGGTTTCGGCAGGATTACCCGCTCCCCCAGGTGCTGGCGCACCAGACGGCCACGGCCCGGGCCGTGAGGCTGATGCAATCCAGCCGCAGCCGGGCCTTCGACATCGACCACGAACCCGTCGCGATGCGCGAGATGTATGGTCCGCATCGGTTCGGACGGTCGTGCCTACTGGCGCGGCGGCTGGTGGAGGCCGGAGTTCCCTTCGTGGAGGTCAATCACCGCGGCTGGGACGACCACGACTCCGCGAAAACCAACATGGCGCAGCGGGCTCCGTGGTTCGACCGCGGCGTCGCCGCGCTGATCCGCGACCTCAAGGAGCGCGGCATGCTCGACGACACGCTGGTGGTGCTGATGGGGGAATTCGGCCGCGGTCCCGGCAGGGGTGAGCGGCATCATGTCAACGGCTGGACGGTTCTCTGGGCCGGCGGCGGCCTGAAGACCGGCCAGGTCATCGGCAGCACGGACGACGAGGGGCGGGTCGCCGACCGTCCGATCTCCATGGAAGACTACATGACGACGCTGTGCATGGCCCTGGGCATCGACACCCACGTCGAGTTCGATGCCCCCGGCAACCGGCCGATGCCGATCGTGGCCCCGCAGGCCAACCCCATCCGGGAAATCCTCGCGTGATCCCCCGTGTCTCCCGCCTTGCGCCGCTGCTCGTCCTGCTCGGCCTTTCGATCCCGCTCTCTTCCAGGTCGGCCGCGGCCGACCCGGTCGCCCGCATCGAGAATCACGGGGGTTCCGTGCGGCTGGTGCACCGCGACGATGACGGTCTCGACGTTGATCTCGGCGGCAGCGGAATCACCGACGACGATCTCGCCGATGTCGCGCTCCTGACAAACGTGCGGGTGCTGCGGCTCAAAGACTGCCGGATCGGCGACTCGGGCCTCGCCCACGTGGCGCGGATCACGACGCTCCAGCGGCTGTTTCTCGACGGCACCGGCGTGACCGACGCCGGCATGCCCGCGCTCGCCCCCCTCACCGGGCTCGAGTTTCTCAACCTCTACGGCACCGCGGTCGGCGACGCCGGGCTGGCCCACGTCGGCCGGCTGCCGGCCTTGAAGACGGTCGTCATCACGGCCACGCCCGTGACGCCGCACGGCCTGACGGCGGTTCGCGATTCCAATCCCGGGCTGCAGCTGATCCCCGATCCGTTTCGGCAGCGGGAACGAACCGCGGCGGCGCTCGAAGTGGCCCAGTCGGCCGTCGCGGAGGCCGAGCGCGAGCTGGCGGAGGCGCTGCCGCGGGCGGCCGCGGCGGCCCTCACGCTCCCCGGCCTCAAGCAGGAGCATGCGGAGGCTCAGGCGATGCATGGGGAGGCCAAGAAGCGTCGCGACGAGCTGCTGCAACGCGTCAAGGAGGCGCGGATCACCGCCGAGAATGCCGCGAAATCCGTGGCGCAACTCAGGGAGCGGGCGGAGGCTCTTCCGGCCGACGTGGCGCTCGCGAAGCAGGTGCAGGAGCAGTCACGGCTCGCCGACGCGGCGGCCGAGGTGGTGCCGCCTCTGGAGCAGCAGGCACAAGAGGCCGAGGCGGCGTACAAGGCGGCCAAAAAGGAGGATACGCGGCGGTTTCAGCGGTTCGCCGCCGCCGAAGCGGTGTCGAAATCGGCGGCCGCCGCGGAAAAGTCGCTCGCTGCCGGCCGTCTCGCCGCCGACTCCATCCGCGGCGAAGCGGCGCAGGCCGATCGGTCGGTGGCGAACGAGTGACCGGATCATGCAGTGGGCGGAGGGCCGGAGGCCATGGATGGCCTCGGAGAACGTCCGGCGAGATGGCACGGGCAGCCCCGCACCATCAGGCCTGACCCATGGAAAACCCTGCTGGGCCTCAAAAGGCCGCCGACAAGCCCCTGTCGCAGGCTGCCGTGATTTCGGGAGAGGGCGCTCTGGCCCGCAGCGACTTCCTTGCCCGGCAAGGACGCACGGACGAGGCGGTCTCGCTGCTTGACTCGTCGCGGGAGGACATGGATGGCCCCGACCTCGATCTGCTCGACGCCGCACTGCTCGAGGCGCGACAACGTGCCGGCGAATCGGAACAGGCGTACCGTCGCATACATCCACGTTCCCTGAGCCGACACCGCGGCCATCGTCGCCAGTCCGACGCTCACGCTGCACGCGGTCGCCACCAGCGAGCGGGCTCCGAACTGCGACATCCCGCTGCGGGCCAGCCACACGCCGGCCGCGCCGGCGGCGATGCAGCCGACGTCGGCGGCCACGTAGTAGCCCGAGTT
>JBIKND010000170.1:0-8164 GCA_044358905.1 Pirellulales bacterium
CAGATCCGCGTCTGTAAATCACTGAACGAAGCCGAGGCTATCGAGTGTCTGCTCCATGAATGGGCGCACGCACTCTCGTGGCGAGCATGCGTCGGCACAGCAGCCAAAAGCCGCAGCCTCGCTCCCCATGAGTTTGACCGACTCGCCCATGGAGCGCCCTGGGGGCTCGCCTACAGCAGGGTCTACTTCTGCTTCAAGTCTGAGATCCTGCTGACGATTCAGGCCGAGGATCTCAACGCCGCCGTAGCCCGTGGCAGGAGAGGCCATCGATGAAGCCACGGAAGACCCGCAGACCGACAACTACCGTAGCGCTATCTGCCGTGCCGCAGCCGGCGAAAGCCCTTACGGATACGTGGCGAACAGCGAATCAAGCTCCCCGATCCCGGAAATCAGACTGTGGCCTCGGCGGCCTCATCCCACCCCACGAGATGTTCGGCCGCGTCCTGCCCGGGCCGCCGTCCATCGACGTGAACGTGCCCTTCGAGGCCCGCGTCGACCAGGCATGGGCCTACATGAAGGGGACCTTCTTTGCGGTGGAGGAGCACGAGCGGCTGCGGACGGTGCTCGGGGAGAAGATCGGACAAGACCGTGGCAGGGATAAGACAGGGTGAAACATGGCCTTGATTACGTCACAGAGCTTTTTTCAGGTCGAAGCACCCGGGGCCGAGGAGTTCTTCCTAAGCCGGTATCTGCTCTGGGTGCCACAGGTCCTGCCGGCCGCTCCCGGGCCAGGGATCGCCGCGACGCCGCAGCTGACCACGCTGGCCGACCGGCTGCTGGCCTACATCGCGGCGAAGGGCAAAGCCGAGGTCGAGGTCCGCTGGCTCCGGCAGCAGACGCTGGAGGGCAATCCGTCCACGGCTGAGATCCGGGAGGCCCTTGACGAGGCGGTGGCCCGGGGCCGGTGGGCGGATGCTGAGAAAAAAACGTTTGTATGCGGCTGAGCCCGCAGCCGTGTGCCTGACATGCCACACGGGCCCCGTTCGCTTCCGCCAAGTACCCATTTTGTTTCTGTATTTGTTTTGAGCGTTCGGAAAACATGCATATGCAACACGACATGTTCCAAAAGCCACCGGCTTCAGGTCCACCATCGGCCCTCGGGCCGAAGGAAGCCGCTGAGGCTCTCGGCCTATCTGAGCGACTGCTGTACACGCGGAAAGAGGCGGCAGAACTGCTCGGTTTGAAAGAGGGAACGCTCAGGACGTGGGCGAGTCTTGGCCGCGGCCCTCGCTACAAGAAGCTTCACGGCGGTCCGCGGGCGGGCGTTCGGTATTCCGCTGATGAATTGCGGGCGTACGCGGAGGACCCGGCGGCGTACGAGCGGCATCAAAGTGGTCATTGAATCTGCCGCCGTGCGTCACCGTGGCCCGGCTGAAGGGGTCGGCTTAATACGACGTACTTGGTCAGCTACCGCGTTGGTCGCCTTGGTTTCGCGGGTCACGCGTTCGGCTGGCTCCTCGGGCTGGCCTACATCTGGCCTACTTTGATGGCACAGCCCGCCGCCGCCCGAACTATGCCTCCGGATGCTCTGCGGCAGCTGCTGCCCTAACCGCCGGAAACAAAAAGAATGGCCCTCTGCACGAGGTTTTGCTGCCCCGGCGGCGTGCTATAATCCGCCCCGGAAAGGAAGCATGTCACTCGGTCAATGTTGGCCTAATGTAGGCCAATTCGGAATTGGCGGGATCAGAAATGCGTTTTTTCCTCTGTTCGGAGGGTAAGCGAATGGCTAGCGGCGACACTGGAAATGTCGTGCCCCGAAAGGGGTTGTGGGTTCGAGTCCCATGCCCTCCGCTCCACCGGCTCGTGCCGATGCATTCAGGGGCTTGGCGCTGCGGTGCAGCCACCTGACAGAGGTGGGAGTCGTGCCACAACGGGACGGTGGCATCCTGCCGCGGGCCTCGACCGGCAGGTCGCCCTCGTGCGGATCGCGGCAGCCTGAGCCTCGAGGAGCGTGACCGTGCGGCTGACCGCTGTTGGGACCGTCTGCGTGCTGCTCATGGCTGCCTCGGCTGCCGCGGCGCCGGCTCCCGACGTCATCTTCATCATCGCCGACGACCTCGGCTGGGGAGACGTCGGCTTCCACGGCGGCTCGGCCCCCACGCCCCACCTCGACCGGCTCGCCCGTGACGGCCTGGAGCTCGGCTGCCATCTCGTGGCCCCCGTGTGCAGTCCGACGCGGGCCGCGCTCCTCACCGGCCGCTGCTGGAGCCGGTTCGGCGTCGTCGACCCGCAGAACGAGCGGGCTTTGCCCTGGGACACCCTCACCCTGCCCCGCGCGCTCGATGCGGCCGGATACGACACGGCCCTCGTCGGCAAGTGGCACCTGGGCTCCCTGCCCGAGGAGCGGCCCAACCGCTTCGGCTTCGACACGAGCTACGGCTCGATCGCCGGCGGCGTGACGTGGTTCACGCACCGCTCCAAGAACGGCCCCTTCACCCACACCGGGCACCGCGACGGCACGCTGGTCGTGTTCACGAGCGACAATGGTGGGACCACCGTGGCCAACACCGGGCAGGACTATCCGCCCGACGGCTCACCTCCCGGCGTGATCCCGGGCAAAAACCCTCCGTTCCGCAGCGCCAAGCAGACGCTCTATGACGGCGGGGTGCGGGTGCCCGCGGTCGTGTCGTGGCCCGGCCACGTGGCCCGTGACAACGACGCCCGGGCCACGACGGATCGCTGAGCCACGGCGCAACTCTCTATACTCCGGCCCCCATGGCTGTTCTTCTCGACATCAAGCGCGCCTGCAAGCGATACGGCGACCAGGTGCTGCTCGACGACGCCTCGGCGACACTCACCGACGACGGCAAGATCGGGTTCATCGGCCGCAACGGCGCCGGCAAGAGCACGCTGCTCAAGGTGATCCTCGGCGAGGAGGAACTCGACTCCGGTGAGATCGTCCGCCACCCCAGGCTCCGGCTCGGCTACCTCCGGCAGCACGATCCCTTCCTCCCGGGCGAGACCGTGCAGGACTTCTTGGTCCGCGACAGCGGCTGCCCGGCCTGGAAGTGCGGCGAGGTGGCGGGCGAGTTCGAGCTCAAGGCGGCGGCCCTCGCCGGGCCGGTGGCGGCCCTCTCGGGCGGCTGGCAAACCCGCGTCAAACTCGCCGCCCTGCTGCTCCACGAGCCGAACCTGCTGCTCCTCGACGAGCCCACGAACTTTCTCGACCTGCGGACGCAGATCCTGCTGGAGCATTTTCTCAAGCACTTCCGCGAGGCGTGTTTGATCGTGTCGCACGATCGGACCTTTCTCGGGGCCACGTGCGACCGCACGCTCGATCTGTCGCATGGCCGGCTGACCGTGTATCCGGGGAAGGTCGACGCCTTCCTCGCCCATCAGCGGGAGCAGCGCACGCATGCCGAACGCACCAACGCGGCGGTGCTGGCGCGGAAGCGTGAGCTGGAGGACTTCATTGCCCGTAACAAGGCGCGGGCCTCGACCGCCTCGCGAGCCCGCTCCAAGAGCCGCGAGCTCGAGCGGCTGGAGTTCGAGGAGGTGGCCGCCGACGCACCGACCGCGGCCATCCGCTGCCCCGAGGTTTCACCCCGCCGCGGACCGGCCGTTCGCTGCCGCGGCATGGCCATCGGCCACGGCGACCGCATCGTGGCGGGCGACATCGATCTCGAGATCGTCCATGGCAGCCGGACTGCGATCGTCGGCGACAACGGTCAGGGCAAGACGACGTTCCTGCGGACGGTCGTGGGCTCGCTGCCGCCGCTGTCCGGCGACGTGAAGTGGGGCCATGGCTGCGAACTCGGCATCTACGCCCAGCACGTCTACACGAGCCTGCCGGCGGAGGAGACGGTGCTCGGCTTCCTGGAGCGGGCCGCGGCGATCGGCACGCCCGCGCAGCGGATTCTCGACCTCGCCGGGGCGATGCTCTTTCGCGGCCGGGCCGTCGAGAAGCGGATCGCGGTCCTGTCCGGAGGCGAGCGGGCGCGGCTCTGCCTGGCCGGCCTGCTGCTCGGCTCGTGCAACGTGCTCGTGCTCGACGAGCCGGGCAACCACCTCGACGTGGAGACCGTTGATGCCCTGGCGGCCGCCCTCGTGGACTACCGGGGCACGGTGCTGTTCACGAGCCACGATCGGGGCTTCGTGCAGACGGTGGCCACGAACGTGATCGAGGCCCGTGACGGCCGCGTGGTGGATCTCAACGGCGGCTACGACCGCTATCTCGCGGCGATGCACGCGGAGATCGACACCGCGGAGCAGGCTCGCGGGGACGGTGGGCGGCAGCGGACCGAAAAGCCGGCCGCCCGCGACGATCGGGCGCTGCGAAAGGAATTGGCGACGCTCGAGAAGCAGGTGGCGCGGCTGGAGGCGGAGCGAAAGCGGCATCACGCGGCACTCCTCGCCGCGACCGACCCGGCCGAGGCCCTGCGGCTGCACGAGGCGGTCGCGCGGGCCACCACGGAGCTCTCGGCGGCCGAGGATCGCTGGCTCCAGGTGACTGAGCAACTCGCCTCCCTGTAGCGGCGGTCTCTGACCGCCGAAATACGTTCCCCAGGCACGACGGTCGGAGACCGCCGCTACAGGAAGCAGGCACGACGGTCGGAGACCGCCGCTACAAGAAGCAGGCACGACGGTCGGAGACCGCCGAAATACGTTCCCCAGGCACGACGGTCGGAGACCGCCGCTACAGCAGCCGGTCGATGCGGCAGGTCCGACCGAATGCGGCGGCGGGACGGAAGCGATTCCGCCATCCACCCGCGACCGGCTCGAAGTCCTCGGGCCGCGTGATCAGGGCGATCGGCCGCGTGCGCCAGCCCCGCGACTCGAGAAACACGATCCGATCGACGAGTTCCAGCGGCAGCTCGAAGCACGCCGGCAGTTCGGGGTTCTCCCCGTCGCGGTCCACGTACGCCCTGCCCCTGACGCCGGGCGGCTGCACCATCAGTGACCAGCCGTAGAACTCCGACCGCAGTTCGGGCCTGCCCACCGGCTCCGGCGCCGCCACGGTGGTGCCGGGCACGTCCGCCGGGCAGATCAGCGCCGTGGCCACGCGGCAGTGCCGGCCCCGGCTCCGCAGTCGGTCGATCTCGAGCCGCAACGCCTGCCCCGACCGGGGAGCCGACGGCAGGAGGCGGCCGTCGTCCGACACGTCCACCGTCCACGGCTCCAGTCCGGCGGCAGGCCGGTGCAGGATCGCGGCGCCGACCACGAGGGGCCGATAGGACCGCGCAGTGGCGACGTCCGTCGCGGGTACGAGCCGGACGAGCGCCTGAACGATGGCGGGCTTGATGGGTCGCATGGGGATCCCTCTACGCACGTGGGTGGCTGGTAGGGTAGCCACCGAGGCGGACAACGTTGGTCCACGTAGACCCCCCTGATGAAGGAGCGCTGCCCGGGCGGCTGCTCTGCCATGGCCTTTCCCGCTCCCCCGACTAGGCTAATCGCTCACTCATCTGCGGAGATGCACCATGGACTCGATCAGCCGGCACGAGCAGTTGTTGCGGGTCTTCCACCTGATCGACATCCTCTTCGGCGCCCGCCAGCCGCTCACGGCGGCCGACCTCAAGGACCGGCTGCAAAGCCGGGGCGTGATCGACGACATGTCCGATCGCAATCTGCGGCGGGACGTGGAGTTCCTCGGCAAGTTCGGCTACGCCGTGAAGGCCTCGCGGAAGCGAACCGCCCGGGGCACGACCTGCCAGGCCTGGGAGATCGTGCCCGGCAAGGGTGCCGACGAACTGGCGGCGCCGGCCGTGTCGCTGCCGGAGCTGCTCTCCCTGGCGGCGGCCCGCGAGTTCCTCGCACCTCTCGCGGGCACGTTCTACTGGCGCGGCATTGCCCAGCTGATCGCCAAGGTCGAGAACATCGCCACCCCCCAGTTGCTCGCCTACGCCGAGGCGCACAAGGACGGGCTCGTCGTCCATCCCAAGCCGTCGGCCGCGAAGTATGGCTCGCGGATGCTCAATGCCGTGAACCGCGCGATCCGTAACGCGCTCGAACTGGAGATCCGCTACACGAGTCTGGCCGAGCAGCGGCCCAAGCGGTCGGTCATCCGGCCCGAGGCCCTGGTGCTCTACGACGGAAGCATCTACATCGCGGCCCATCGGCCTCCGGCCAAGGCCGGGGGTCGGCGACGGGCGGCCGGCGACGAGGCCATCCGCTTCTTCAAGCTCGACCGGGTCGCCGAGGCACGACCGACGTCGCGGACGTTCACCCGCCAGGATCAGGCCATCGAAACGCTGCTGGCGGACAGCATCACGATGTATCGCTCTGCCCAGCCGCCGCGCCGCTACCGGATTCGCGTCGATGCCGACCGGGCCCGCTGGGCCTGCGAGAAGCCGTTCCATCCGCGGCAGAAGGTCCGTCGGCAGGCCGACGGCGGCGTGATCCTGGAAATCGAACGGGCCTGGGACGAGGAGCTGATCCCGCAGCTGCTCGGACTCGGCGACGCCGCCGAGGTGCTGGAGCCGGCCGACGTCCGCGACCGGATCTCGGACATCGCGCGGCGAATCACGGCCCGGTATGCGGGCCGGCCGCTGCGATCGCTCGAAGCCCGCGGCATCGGCGGGTGACGTCCGTGGGGCGAGGGCATCGGTCTCCGACCCCTGTAGCGGCGGTCTCCGAACCTTTGTAGCGGCGGTCTCCGAACCTTTGTAGCGGCGGTCTCCGACCGCCGAATGCGGCCGGATTTCAAGTCCCGGGCACGACGGTCAGAGACCGCCGCTACAGGCGAGCGCCGCTTCGATTCCCGCCAGCGGGATTCCGACCCAGTCGGGGCGGTGACGAAGCTCGTACGCCAGTTCGTAGACGGCCTTGTCGAGCGCGAGGATCTTCACGAGGCGGTCGGCGGTCGCATCTTCCGCGGGCCACCAGGGATGGCCGGCCGCCACGGTGGCGTAGGCAGACCGATAATGACGCGAGAGCGTGGCTGCCGTATCGGAGGGGTGCGACACGCCGGCGTGCCGCGCCAGGTAGTCGAACGATCGGCACATGCCGGCGACGTCCTTGGCGGCCGGGGCGAACGCCCGCCTGGTTTCCAGCGACCGGCCCGGCTCGCCTTCGAAATCGATGACGAACACGCGGTCGTCGGCTGCGGCGACCAGCACCTGCCCGAGGTGGAAGTCGCCGTGCACGCGGATCAATTTCGGGGGCAGGACGTCCGCGATGCCGCGGAGCCGCGTGCCGATCGCCTCCCGGGCTGCGACCACCCGGCGGACGCGATCGGCGACGCCCGCGGGCAGCGCCGTGGCTGCGGCCGCCACGGCCAAGACCTCGGTGGCGTGTGCCATCAGGTCGGCGGCGGCGGCCGCGCGGTCCGCGGTCGTCACGTCGTGCGGGGCGAAGGCGGGCACGTCGGGCCTGGCGGCGAGCGCCACGTGCATCGCGGCTGTGACGCGGCCGATCGCGGCGACGAGCCCGGCGATGCGATCGCGGTGTTGGCCGTCGAGTCCTCCATCGGTCAGCAACCGGCCAAGGACGTCCCATGCCGATTCGCAGCTCGGCAGATGATCGTGGATCGTCGCCAGCGCGGTCGTCGGGCCGCCGCCGCCGGGTCGGTATTCCAGCCAGCCGCGCAGTCGCGGCGTCGCGGCGAACGGCGACTGGGTGGCGAAGAAGGCGCCGATCTCGACTTCGGGCTGGATTCCGGCGCGGCAGCGGCGCAGCAGTTTCGTCACGCAGCCGCCGCCGCGGGCGCGCACGAGGCACGACGTGTTGGAGGCGTCGGCGCCGAGCGGAACGACGTCGTCCGGGGCATCCGCGGATGTGGCCTGACCACCTGCTGGACGGCCGACGAACGTGCCGTGCAAGCCGGGCACGCTGCGGCCGGTCGTCACGACGTCCACGAGCCAGCGGGCGAAGGCCGGCGTGCAGGCGGCGTCGGCGCCGGTGTCGTTCGTGACCGGAACGACATAGCGGACGGGCTCACCGCCCGCGGGCGACCGCGCATCGACCAGCGCGAGCGTGACGCCGTCCGCGTGGCAGGCATCGGCGAGGATCAACTCGGCGGCCGTTCCGCCAACGCACCAGCGGGCCTGCGGCAGCCACGACGCGATCGCCTGCGGCAGCCCGACGCGTCGGTCCACGTCGCCGGAGGTCATGCGGGCGGTTGCTCCGGCCCGGGTTCATCGACGAGCCGATAGACGAGGACCGGCCGTTCCGGCGTGCACTCGACGGTGACGGCCTCGAGATGCCAGGCATGCACGGCGTCGCC
>JBIKND010000287.1:0-3039 GCA_044358905.1 Pirellulales bacterium
CGCATCGCGCCCCTCCAGTCCGAGGGCCGCGGCGTCGAGCCGCAGCGGTCCCGAACGCGTGTCGCCAGGCTGCATGTTCACCACCACCAGCACGCGATTGGCGGCGACGTGGTCGTACCGGACCCAGGCCAGCAGATGCGGGTCGTCCAGTTCCTGCACGAGCGGCGGCCGATCCCGCTGCAGGGCGGGCTCCGTGCGGCGGATTTCGTTGAGTCGGCGAATGAACGGGGCCAGGCTTTCCGGGGCATCGAGGTTCCAGCGTTTGATCTCGTACTTCTCGGAGTCGAGATATTCCTCGCTGCCCGGCTCGCGGGGCGTCGCCTCCAACAGTTCCATCGCCGGCCCGTAGATGCCCCAATTGCCGGCCGAGAGCGCGGCGAGCGCCAGCCGCACGAGAAACATCGGACGCCCTCCGGTCTGCAGCGTCGCGTGAAGGATGTCGGGCGTGTTGGGCCAGAAGTTCGGCCGGAAAAAATCGGCCACCGGCGGCGTCGTCACCTCCCGCAGGTATTCCGCCGTCTCGTCCTTGTCCGTCCGCCAGGTGAAGTAGGTGTAGGACTGCGTGAAGCCGAGTTTCGCCAGCCGGTACATCACCTTCGGCCGCGTGAACGCTTCGGAGAGGAAGAGGACGTCGGGGTCGGTGCGATGGATGTCGTCGATCAGCCACTCCCAGAATGCGAACGGCTTGGTGTGCGGGTTGTCGACGCGGAAGATCCTGACGCCCTTCTCGATCCAGAAGCGAAACACGCCCGCCAACGCCTCCCACAGCCCGCGCCACTGCTCGGTCTGAAAGTCGAAGGGCACGATGTCCTGATACTTCTTGGGCGGGTTTTCCGCGTACTGGATGCTGCCGTCGGGTCGGTGGCGGAACCATGCGGGGTGCTCCTTCACCCAGGGGTGGTCGGGCGAGCACTGGACGGCGATGTCGAGCGCCAGTTCCATGCCGAGTTCCTCGGCCCGCTGCCGGAGCCGCTCGAAGTCGGCGAACGTGCCCAGTTGTGGGTGGATGGCCGTGTGCCCGCCCTCGGGTGCGCCGATCCCCCAGGGGCTGCCGACGTCGTCCGCCGCGGCGACCAGGGCGTTGTTGCGGCCCTTGCGAAAGGCGTGCCCGATCGGATGGATCGGCGTCAGGTAGAGCACGTCGAAGCCCATGCCACGGACGTATTCGAGCCGGTCCGCGAGATCGCCCAGCGTGCCGTGGCTGCCGGGCTCGCGGCCCCAGGAACGGGGAAACACCTCGTACCACGCGCTGCGGCGGGCCTTGGCGCGATCGACCCACACCGGCCGCGGGTCGAGCCGCGTCTCGTCGCGGCGGTCGGCGTAGAGGTCCATCAGCTCACGGAGCCGTGCGCTGCGAGCCGTCTCCGGCCCGTCGGGGCCCTTGAGACTCACCGCCAGCGCCGCGATCTCGGCCGCCACCGCCGGCGGCGCGGCGTGGGCGGCGGCGGCGACGAGGGTCGCACCGACGGCGAGTTCCGGCCGCAGGTCTTCCCCCGCGGCGTGGCGGCGACCGAGATCCCGCAGCCAGGTGGCGAAGGCATCGACCCGGGCAGTGACGACGTAGTGCCAGAGGCCGATCCGATCGCCGATGAACGACGCCCGCCAGCGATCGTTGCCGTCGCAGGTCATGGGGAACACGGTCCACTGCCCCGTGCCGCCGTGCCGCACATGCAGCCGGCAGTCCAGTTCCTCGTGGCCGTCGCACACGATGTCGGCCTCGACGACCACCTCGTCACCGCGAATCCGCTTGACCGCGAACCGGCCGCCGTCGATCTCGGGGCCGACGCGGTCGATCGCGCAGCGTCGCCTCCAGGCGGCGGGAAACTCGGTATGCTTGTCCGGCACGGGTGTCTCCGACGCGGATCCTCGTTCGTCACGATTGCGAACGCCGGAAGTGTAGGAATGACCGCCGGAAAACGCGACCCTGTGTGAGCGGTTTTGCCGTCAGTTCGCCCATGGCCGACCCCACCCCCGTCCCTGCCAAGCCCGGCTGTTCACCGCTCGCGCTCGAGGTGCCCGTCGCCGCACGCATGCGGCGGGCGATCGTCAGCGTGCCGGACGCCCCGGCTCCGGCCGCGGGCTGGCCGGTGGTGCTCGCCTTCCACGGCGGGCAGACGCATCCCGAGTTCATGCGGCGGTTTTGCGGCCTCGACACGCTCGCGGCGGACGGCAAGGCCGTCGTCGTCTATCCGGCCGGCACGGGGTCGCGGGAGGACATCCTCACCTGGAACGGCGGCAACTGCTGCGGTCAGGCGATGATCGACGGGGCCGACGACGTGGCGTTCGCCCGCGCCCTGCTCGACGCCCTCGCGACGCGGCTGCCCGTCGACGAACGTCGCATCCACGCCACGGGCATGTCGAACGGCGCGATGATGGCCTACCGGCTGGCCGCGGAGATGGCCGATCGGATCGCCTCGATCGCCCCGGTGGCCGGTCCCATGGCCCTGGCCTCGATCGCTCCGTCGCGGCCCGTGCCGGTGCTGCACTTCCACGGCACGCTCGACCAATTCACCCCGCTCGAAGGAGGCGTAGGCCGCCGGAGCGTGACCCGGGTCTCCCATCGGCCGGTGGTCGAGGGCCTCCTCGAATGGGTCTACGCCGACGGCTGCCCGCCGGAGCCGCGACGCGAACCGATCCCCTGCACCGACGACGGAATCGCCATCGAGCGGTTCACGTGGGGCCCGGGCCGCGCCGGCGCCGAGGTCGTCTTCTACAGGCTCGACGGCGGCGGCCACACCTGGCCCGGCCGTGCGCCCGACTCCTTCTTCCTCGGCCCCTGCGCCCTGTCGCTCGACGCCAACCGCCTGATCTGGGAGTTCTTCGCGCGGCATCCGCTGCCGGCGCCGTAGCGGCGGTCTCTGACTCTGTAGCGGCGGTCTCTGACTCTGTAGCGGCGGTCTCTGACTCTGTAGCGGCGGTCTCTGACCGCCGTGGCCGGGGCGCTCGGTCGTCCGTCGACGGTCAGAGACCGCCGCTACAGGTTCGGCACCCTCCCGAGCATTCGGAGGGAATGCCCCTGCCCTGAGAGCCGGCGTAGCT
>JBIKND010000126.1:0-11204 GCA_044358905.1 Pirellulales bacterium
AGCACGCGGCACGCGGCACCGGCACGCGGCACCGGCACGCGGCAGCGGTGTCGGTAGGCCAAACCGGCGGCAACGGCATGACATCCCGTCGCCGGCGTACCCCCCTCGCGCCGCGCACCACCCCTTCGCCGCGGCCGCCGACCGGGCGCGGGCCCCTTTCCCGCCACGGCCCGGCGGCTAGGATTTCAACATGAACACTCCCCAGCCAGCCTGTGATCTGACCGCCAAGAAGTGCGTGCCCTGCGAAGGGGGCGTGCCCCGCTACTCGACCGCCGAGGCGGAGGCCCAGATCGCCGCCCTCCCAGCCTGGCGGCTCACCCACGACGGCACCCGCATGCGCCGCGACGTGACGCTCAAGAACTTCCGCGAGGCCGTGAAGCTGGTCAACAACGTCGCCGCGCTCGCCGAGCGCGAGCAGCACCATCCCGATCTCCACATCGAAGGCTACCGCAACGTGTGGATCGAGATCTTCACCCACGCCATCGGCGGCCTCTCCGAAAACGACTTCATTCTCGCCGCCAAGATCGATCAGGCAGCGCCGGCCTGACGGCCGCTTCCAGCGCAGCCCATCCGGTGTCATCTGCCCTGTAGCGGCGGTCTCCGACCGTCGTTTCAGCAGCCCGAATTTCGGCGGTCGGAGACCGCCGCTACAGGCCGGCCTTCGGCCGTCGCAGTTTCAGCAGCCCGAATTTCGGCGGTCGAAGACCGCCGCTACAGGCCGGGGTCAGCCGCCGCAGTAGTCGATCGCCCGGGCGATCTCGCTCTTGAGATCCTTGCGGGACACGATGCGGTCGATGAAGCCATGTTCGAGAAGGAACTCGCTCGTCTGGAAGCCCTTGGGCAGTTCCACGCGGATCGTGGCCTTGATGGTGCGCGGGCCGGCGAAACCGATCAGCGCCCGGGGCTCGGCAAAGCACAGGTCGCCAAGCGAGGCGAAACTCGCCGCCACGCCGCCCATCGTGGGATTCGTGAGCACGGAGATGAACAGGCCGCCAGCCTGCGAGTAGCGGGCCAGCGCCGCCGACACCTTCGCCATCTGCATCAGCGAGAGGATGCCCTCGTGCATCCGGGCGCCGCCGCCGGAGGCGCTGATGATGATCAGCGGCAGTTTCTCCACCGTGGCCCGCTCGACGAGCCGCGCCAGCCGCTCGCCCACCACGCTCCCCATGCTCCCCATGATGAACGAGGAATCGGTCACGCCGCAGGCCACGCGGCGGGCGCGGATCATGCCGCTCCCGGTAATCGCGGCGTCGGAGAGGCCCGTCCGCTTCTGCTCGGCCACGATCCGTTCGGCGTAGGGCTTCTTGTCGCGGAAACCGAGCGGGTCGGTCGGCCGCAGGTTCGCGTCCCACTCCTCGAACGTGCCGGCGTCGAGGAGCTGCGCGATCCGCTCCTTGGCGGAGACGTACCAGTGGAATCCGCACTGCGGGCAGACGTTGAGCAGTTCCTCCGCCTCCTTGCGGTAGATCGTCGCCCCGCAGCCGCCGCACTTGAGCCACAGGCCTTCGGGCACGCCCCGCTTCTCACGCGGTCCGCGGACGGGGCCGCGGTCGGCACCGGCGTCGCGTTCCGGGGCGGGAGCCTTGTCGCGGACGGCGGGGCCGGTCACTTCGGCAGGGCTGGCTGTCGTGCGTCGGCGTTCCATGCTTGCTCTTCCGGATCAGGGCGGTGGCGGCCCCGGCAGATGTCCGCAGTGTAGCCCGCAGGCGGGCCCCGCTGCTGCGCCGGTTCCGACGCTACGACGGCTGCATGCGGCGGCGGTGCGAGGGCTTCCACTGGGCCGCGACGGGGAGGACGTCGATCGGCGGCCGCTCGACGTCGTGGTGCCACAGATCCCCCATCGACTCCCCCGAAACGAGCCAGCGGACGATCCGATCGAGCGGCTGCGGCACGACCACGGCCACCCGCCCGGAGGGATGCCGCCGCACCAACTTCTCGAGCGCGGTCTCCACCCGCTCGCAGGCTTCCTCGAGCAACTCGCCCTCCGGCGGCGCCACCGCCCACGGGTTGTCCTGCCATTGCCGATGCAGCCGCGGCTGCTTGCGTCGGATCTCGTCGACGAGCATCCCCTGCCAGAGCCCTTGGTCGAGGTTGTGCAGGTTGGTGAGCCGCTGCGGCCGGAGGCCGCAGGCGGCACCGACGATCCGGCTCGTCTCGATGGCACAGGCGCTGCCCGACGTGTACAGGGCGTCGGGGGCGGCCGCCACGAGCAACTCCGCGGCCCGGGCCGCATCAACGCGGCCTTCGTCGCACAGCGGGATGTCGAGAGTGCCGCGAATCCGCCCCTGCCGGTCGTAGTCGGTGGCACCGGAGCGGATCACGATCAAGTGGTCGGGCACGGGAAGTGGATATCTCCAGGAGGAATGGGCACGGCCCGGTCAGGCCGCGTTCCGCGCGATCGCTTCGAGTTCGGCGATGGCGCGGGCGTAGTCACGAGAACGAATGACGGAACTGCCGGCGACGATCAGCTCGGCGCCGGCGGCGGCCACCGGCCCGATGGTGTCGGCCGCGATGCCCCCGTCGACGCCGAGGCGAAAAGCGGCGCCGGTGCGGCCGCGAATCTCCGCCAGCCGGGCCAACTTCTCCACGGCCACGGGATTGAACCGCTGCCCGCCGTAGCCGGGCTCGACGCTCATCACGAGCACCCCGTCGCAGGCGTCGAGGTAGGGCTCGATCCGCGCGACGGGCGTGTCGGGGCTGATGGCCAGGTGGGCCCGGGCGCCGAGGGAAGAAATCGTCTCCAGGGCGCGTCGCGGGTCGGCGAGGCCTTCGATATGGACGGTCACGATGTCGGCGCCGAGCTTCACATAGTCGGCCAGCGACCGCTCCGGCTCCTCGATCATGAGGTGCACTTCGAGCGGCACTTTGGCGGCACGGCGCACGGCCTCGACGACCACCTGGCCGTAGGTGAGCTGGGGGACGAACCGGCCGTCCATCACGTCGAGGTGCAGGGCGGCGGCCCCGGCCGTCTCGAGCCGCTCCACCTCGCGGGCCAGATGGCCGAAATCGCACAGCAACAGGGCGGGCAGCACCACGGGGCCGTGGGCATCCAACGCCGCCGTGACCTGATCGAAGGCGTGTCCAGCCGAAGCGTTCACGTGGATGCGGGAAGGAGATCGGCCCCGAGCGGCCATGCTCAGGTGCCAGGCCCACAGTCTACCACGGACAGCCCCTCCGGCCCCACAAAAGCACGCTGCGGCGACAACGCAAATGCTTGCCACACAATGACTTGCGTCGTTTTTTGGAGCATCTCCAGGCCCCCCCACGGGCCGACGCGGCGGCAAAACAGCCACCTGTAGCGGCGGTCTCTGACCGTCGTGCCCCCGGCATCGGCATCACGCCGGAAATCGGCGGTCAGAGACCGCCGCTACAGAGGGCGGTCCGTAGCCACCGTCCGGGGCTTCAGCGGTGCCCCAGGAGCCAGGCCAGCAGGCCCTTCTGAACGTGCATCCGGTTGGCGGCCTCCTCCACGACCACGCTCTGCGGGCCGTCGATCACCTCGTCGGTGACCTCCTCCCCGCGGCGGGCCGGCAGGCAGTGCATGAACAGGGCGTTCGGACAGTGCCGCATCAGTGCCGCATTCACCTGGTACGGAGCGAAGGCCCGCAGCCGGGCCGTCCGTTCCTGCTCCTGGCCCATGCTCGCCCACACGTCGGTGTAGACGACCGCGGCATCCGCGACGGCGGCCACGGGGTCTTCTGTCTCCACGACCTCGGCGTCGGGAAGGAGCGTGCGAAGGTGGGCGCGGAAGGCGTCGTCGAACTGATACGCCTTCGGCGCGGCGAGCACGAACCGCATCCCGAGCTGCCCGCACAGCACCGCCAGCGAGCGGGCTACGTTGTTGCCGTCGCCCACGAACGCCAGCGTCAGCCCCGCCACGCGGCCCACCCGCTGCCGGAGCGTGTAGATGTCGGCCAGGGCCTGGCAGGGATGGCAGTAGTCGGAGAGACCGTTGATCACCGGCACGCTCGACACCGCGGCCAGCTGCACGATCGTGTCGTGGGCCTTCGAGCGGCAGACGATCGCGTCGACGTATTCGCTGAGCACGCGGCCGAAGTCGGCGATCCCCTCGCGGGACGACGCGAAGCCCGTGTCGGCGCCCATGAACAGGCTCGTGCCACCGAGGTGGGCCATCGCCGCCTGGAAGCTGACCCGCGTCCGCAGGCTCGGCTTCTCGAACACGAGCGCCAGCACCCGCCCGGGCAGCAGCGCGTCGCGGCGGCCCGCCTCGTGCTTCTCCTGGAGGTCGCGCGAGATCGCGAACACCGCCTCGACTTCGGACGCTGTCAGATCCTCGGGAACGATCACGTGCCGCATGATGTTCAGCTCCGCCCCGCCACCTCGGTGATCGCCGCGCAGAGCCGGTCGCAGCCCTCGTCCACCTCCGCCGCGGAAATGTTCATCGCCGGCAGGAGGCGGATCACCCGCCCCTGCGTGGCGTTGACCAGCAGATTCCGTTCCAGGGCGGCCTGGACGACCGCGGCCCCGTCGATCGAGAGTTCGACGCCGATCATCATCCCGATCACGCGCACGTCGCGCACGACGTCGCCGGCGGCCTGGAAGGCCGTGAGCCGCTCGCGAAACCGGTTGGCCACCGCCTCGACGTGGGCCAGGAGCCCCTGCTCCTCGATCATCTCGATGGCGGCGATGCCGGCCGCGGCGGCGATCGGATTGCCGCCGAACGTGGCCGCGTGCATGCCCGGCCGCAGATGCTTGGCCAGTTCCACCGTCGTGAGCATCGCCCCGCCCGCGACGCCCGCGCACAGGCTCTTGGCGAGCGTGATCACGTCGGGCACGACCCCGAAGTGCTGGTAGCCGAACCACTTGCCGGTGCGGCCGCAGCCGCACTGCACCTCGTCGAACACCAGCAGCAGGTCGCGGTCGTCGCAGATCCGCCGCAGCCCCTCGAGGAAGCCCGCCGGCGCCGGCACCACGCCCCCCTCGCCGAGGATCGGCTCCACGAGGATCCCGCCGGTCTGGTCGTCGATGATCTTCTCGACCGCCTCGAGATCGCCGTGCGGCGCGTACTGGAAGCCGGCCAGCATCGGCCCCAGCCCCTCGTGGTATTTCGGCTGGGCGGTGGCCGTCACGCTGCCCATCGTGCGGCCGTGAAAGCCCCCGCGAAAGGTGACGATCTTGTACTTCTTGCCGTCGGTCCGCAGCCGGACGAGCTTGATCGCCGCCTCGTTGGCCTCGGTGCCGGAGTTGCAGAAGAAGGCCTGGCCGCCGAACGACCGCTCGGAGAGCAGCCGGGCCCATTCGCCCTGGGGCTCGGTGTACCACGTGTTCGGAACGTGGATCAGCTTCGCCACCTGCTCCTGCACCGCGCGGACCACGGGCTCGGGGCAGTGGCCGAGCAGGTTGCAGCCCCAGCCGGGAAAGAGGTCGAGGTATTCGTTGCCTTCGGCGTCCCAGACCTTCGAGCCGGCCCCGCGCACCAGGCAGACCGGGAACCGCCGGTAGTTGGGTACGACGTAGCGGTTGAAGGTGTCGACGACGGCCTGCGTCTTGGCGCCGAGGACGGGCGGTGCGGAATCGATCGTGGCCATGAACGAGACTCCCGGGGAACGTGCGCTGCCGGCGGGTCAGCGGCCGGCGGCCGCCGGGGCGACGGCCCGGGCGGAGGAGGAGACGGCGTCGTCGCGCACGAGTTCCGTGCCCACGCCGCTGGTGGTGTAGATCTCGAGAAGGAGCGAGTGCCGCAGGCGGCCGTCGATGATGTGGATTTTCTTCACGCCCTGCTCGAGCGTCGCCAGGCAGCCTTCGATCTTGGGGATCATGCCGGCCGAGATCGTGCCGTCGGCGATCAGCCGCCGGGCCTCGGCGGCGGTCAGCGAGTGGATCAGGCTTTCGGGGTCGTTGACGTCGCGGAGCACGCCGGGAATGTCGCTGAGCACCACCAGCTTCTCCGCGCCGATCGCCGCGGCCACGGCGGTGGCGGCCGTGTCGGCGTTGACGTTGAGCTTCTCGCCCGCGTCGGTGAGGGCCATCGAGGGAATGACGGGCACCTGGCCGGCATAGGTGAGGTTGTCGATCGTGAGCCGGTCGACACGGGTCACCTCGCCGACGTTGCCGAGATCGACGGGGCCGTCGGGCCCGTCGAGCACGAGCTTCTCGCCGAACAGCACGTTGGTGGAGAGGAAGTTGAGCGACATCGCCCGGCCGCCATACTCCTCGATCCGGGCCACGAGCTCGTGGTTGAGCTCGGTGGCGAGCACCTTCTCGACGATCGCGAGCGTCGCAGCGTCGGTGTAGCGCCGTCCCTGCACGAACCGCGGCACGATGCCGGCGGCGTCCATGGCGCGGCTGATCGCCTTTCCGCCGCCGTGCACGACGACGATCCGCATGCCGAGCGTCGACAGGAAGACGATGTCGATCAGCAGGTGGCGGAGCGAGTCGGGGTGTTCGACGACGCTGCCGCCCAGCTTGATGACGGTGGTCGTGTCGCGGAACTTGCGGATCCAGCCGAGGGCCTCGATGAGGGTGTCGGCCTTCTGGATGGCCTTCTGCTGGGCCTTGCTGACGGAAGAGGTACTGGGCACGTCGGGAACGGGGCTCCGGCGGGGGCGATGCGAAAAAACCAAGCCGGTCAGTCTACCAGCCCGCCGGGAATGCGAAACGCCCCGGCCATCGCGGCGGCCCCGGCTTTTGGCCGGGAAAAACTCGCGTTTACAACCCGCCGGTCGGTTCCCTAACGTTCCCTAACCGAACACCTCCCAAACTGGCTCACCGGAGAAGTCCGCCCATGGTCCGCATCTTCCGCACCGCGCGTCCCGCCGCACGCCGGCGTGGCGCCGTTTCCCGACCCCGTCTCACCGTGGGCATGGAGCGGCTCGAGCCGCGGCAACTCCTGGCGGTCGACGTCACGACCCTCGCCGACTCCGGCGCGGGCTCGCTCCGCGCCGCGATCACGGCGGTGAACTCCGGCGGCAAGGCCGACACGATCGTGTTCAAGAACCTCTCCGCCGGCACGATCTATGCCCTCTCAACCTTCCCCACCCTCGCCGTCTCCGGCACCGTCTTCCAGTTCTCCGGCACCACGACGGCGATCACGCTCGACGGCTCCGGCGCGGGCGCCGGCGGCGACGGCCTGATCATTGGCTCGGGCGTCAACACGATCGGCTTGAGCGGCATCGTGCTCACCATCCAGAACTTCGCCGAGAACGGCCTGTCGTTCGCGGGTGGCTCGACGGGCACGACGATCGACGGCATCGCGCTGCGGCTCAACGGCTTCAACGGCATCCAGTTCGCCGGCGGCAGCTACACGGGAACCACCGTCCGCAACACCCAGATCAGCGACAACGGCCGGGCCGGCATCGTCACCGCGGCGGCTGCCACCGGCCTGACGCTCGGCGGCACGCTCGCCAACCAGGGCAACAACATCTACGGCAACGGCACGCACGGCATCGAGCTGGCCGCGGGCACCTACACCGGCTCGTCGATCGTCGGCAACCGGATCGTCGACAACGACCAGTGCGGCATCGCCACCGCCGGCGGCGTCTCGAGCCTCGCGATCGGCGGCACGACGGCGACCGCCGCCAACACGATCGCCATCAACACCGCCAGCGGCATCCAGTTCGGCCCCGGCAGCTACACCGGCACCACGATCCAGGGCAACACGATCTCCCTCAACGAGGCTGCCGGCATCACCTTCGCGGTCGCCGGCGGCTCGGCCACGGGGCTCGCGATCGGCGGCGCCGCCGCGGGGGCCGGCAACGCGATCAGCGACAACGGCACCGCCGGCCTGCTCGTCTCGGCAGGCACCTACACCGGCACGCTCGTGCAGGGCAATTCGATCACGGGCAATACGAAGGCGGGCGTGTCGCTGGCGCCCGCGGCCGCGGGCAGCATCACCGGCCTGACGATCGGCGGCACGGCCGCCGGCACCGGCAACGAGATCGAGGCCAACGACGCCGTCGGCCTGCTCGTCGGCCCCGGCACCTACACGAGCACGCTCGTGCAGAGCAACACGATCCAATCCAACGGCAGCCACGGAGTGAGCCTGGCGCCCGCGTCCGGCACGATCGCATCCCTGACGATCGGCGGCGGCACTTCGGCCGCCAACACGATCACCAGCAACAACGGCGACGGCGTCAACGTGGGGCCCGGCACGTTCACGTCGACGGTCGTGCAAGCGAACACGATCTCGTCGAACTCGAGCGCGGGCGTGCGGCTCGCGCCCGGCGGTGGCAACCTCGCGGGGCTGGCCATCGGCGGCTCGACGAAGACGTCGCTGGGCAACACGCTCGCCGGCAACACGGCCGGCGGCGTCGTGGCCGAGGCCGGCACCTACACCGGCACGCTCGTGCAGGGCAACACGATCAGCGGCAGCGCCGTGGGCGTCTCGCTCACCGGCACCCAGGAGATCACCGTCGGCGGCGCGACCTCGGATCTCGGCAACACCGTCTCCGGGGCCACGACGCAGGGCCTGTTCGCCACGGGCAACCTCACGAAGGCCACCGCGTCGTTCAACGTCCTCACGAACAACACCACGGGCGCGGAACTGCAGGACGCCACCGGGCTCACGTTCGGCAACACGGGCGTGGGCAACCGGATCACCGGCGGCACCCGCGGCATCGTCGCCCGTGGCGTGCTCGACAACAGCCAGGTGCTGGGCAACACCGTGAGCGGTGCGGGCACGGGCATCGCCCTGGTCGACGCCCGCGGCTCGGCCAGCTCGACGCCGTTCCGCGTCGGCACGACCGCCACGGCCGCCGGCACCGGCGTGGGCAACAACGTCACGGCCACGACGCTCGGCCTCCACGCCCGCGGCAACCTGGTCAACACGTTCGTCGCCGGCAACCTCTTCAAGGCCACGGCGGCCGGCGGCAACGGCGCGGCGCTCGTCAACGCCGTGTCGCTCACCCTCGGCGGGTTCAACGCCGGCGACGGCAACATCCTCACGGCGGGCCTCGGCAACGGCCTCTATGCCAACGGCCTGTGCAACAGCAGCCGCGTGTATCGCAACAACATCACCGCCAGCCAGTACGGCATCGTGCTCGACAACGCCCGCAACCTGTTCGTCGGCTTCCTCTACAACCCGGCCGTCGGCAACCTCGTGCAATACAACCAGGTCGGCCTGTTCTCGACCGGCGTCAACACCGGCACCGGCGTGACCTACACGAACTGGTTCCGCAACGTCCGCCGTCAGGCCAACGGCGGCAACGTGTTCATCTTCCCGGCGTGAGCCGTCCCCGGGACCGTCGGTCTCCGACCGCCGTGCCGCGCTGTAGCGGCGGTCTCCGACCGCCGTGCCGCCTATCGGTCGTGCCGCCTATCGTTCGTGCCGCCCTGTAGCGGCGGTCTCCGACCGCCGTGCCGCCTGCTGGGAAGCCCGAAGCGCAAGCTGAGGGAATACGCCCGGCCTCGCGCGAAGCGAACCGCATTCCCTCGGCTCGCGCCTCGGGCTTCAAGGGCACGAACCATCATCTCTCGCGCCCTCGCGCCTCGCACGGCGATCCGATCAACACCCCGCGTGCCGGCGGTCAGAGACCGCCGGCACAGTCCGTCGTTCCGCCGACCATCCTCCGTCACATTGTGCGAACGCCTGCGCCGCACCCTACACTTCCTGCATGCGAATCCTCCTCACCGGGGCGACGGGCTACGTGGGCGGCGTGCTGCTGGGCGAACTCCAGCGCCGGGGCCACGTCGTGCGCTGCCTGGCCCGCCGGCCGGAGAAGCTCGCCGGGCGCACGGCGGCCACGACCGAGATCGTCGCCGGCGACGCCTCCAATCCAGACGACCTGGCACGGGCGTGTGCGGGCGTGGACGTCGCCTACTGGCTCGTCCACTCGATGGAGGGCGGCGTCGATTTCGAGCGGGCCGACCGGCTGGCGGCGGAGCGGTTCGCCACGGCCGCGAAGGCGGCGGGCGTGAAGCGGCTGGTCTACCTCGGCGGCCTCGGCGCGGATGACGACCGGCTCTCGGCCCACCTCCGCAGCCGCCACGAGGTGGGCGCGATCCTCCGCGCCGATGGCGGCGACGTCGTCGAGTTCCGGGCGTCGATCATCATCGGCGCGGGGAGTTTCTCCTTCGACCTGGTGCGCACGCTCGTCGAGCGGCTGCCGGTGATGATCTGCCCCGCCTGGCTCGCCACGCCCACCCAGCCGATCGCCATCGGCGACGTCGTGGCCTATCTCGCGGCCGCGATCGACCTGCCGCCGGGGCCGCCGCGGATCTTCGAGATCGGCGGACCGGACAGAGTGTCGTACGGCGCTATCATGCAGGAGTTCGCCCGGCAGCGGGGCCTGCGGCGGCTGATGATCCCCGTGCCGGTGCTCACGCCGCGGCTCTCGAGCCTGTGGCTCAAACTCGTGACGCCGCGGTATTCGAAGGTGGGCCGGAAGTTGATCGACGGACTGAAAAACCCCACGGTCGTGACCAGCGACACCGCCCGGCGCGAGTTTTCGATCCGCCCGCGCGACCTGCGGGCGGCCGTCCGCGACGCGATCACGAACGAAGACACCGAGTTCGCCGGCAAGCGCTGGGCCGACCTTGCCGACGTCGAAGACCTGCCGCACCGCTACGGCGGCAAGACGGAGGGCAGCCGACTGGTGGACCATCGCCACGCGGTCGTGTCGGTCGCCCCCGAGCGGGCGTTCGCCGCCATCGAGCGGATCGGCGGGCCCAACGGCTGGTATGCCTGCGACTGGCTCTGGCAGGTTCGCGGCTGGATGGACCGGATGATCGGCGGCCCCGGCATGGCTCGCGGCCGCCGCGATCCCGAGCGGCTCGTCACCGGCGACACGCTCGACTGCTGGCGGGTGGAGGCCTGCGAGCCACCCCGCCGGCTGCGGCTGGCGGCCGAGATGAAGATGCCAGGCCGTGGCTGGCTGGAGTTCGAGGTGGTGCCGCGGGACGGCGACGTCACGATCCATCAGACGGCCCTTTTCGATCCCAAGGGGCTCGGCGGCCTGGCCTACTGGTACGCGATCTGGCCGCTCCACGAGCTCGTCTTCCGCCGGATGCTCGCCGGCATCGTCCGCCACGCCGTCCGGTCCTGAAGCCCCCGGGCGCACCGCCCTCCGATTGGCCGTGCAGCCTGCCGGGAAGCCCGAAGCGGAAGCTGAGGGAATACGCGTCGCCATCACCGGAAGCTCGGCCGCATTCCCTCGGCTCGCGCCTCGGGCTTCACGGCACGGAAACACGACGCACATCCCTCGCGCCGGGCGCACCGCCCTCCGACCGTCGTGCCCTCATGCCGG
>JBIKND010000127.1:0-11193 GCA_044358905.1 Pirellulales bacterium
CGACCTGTGAGACTGAAACCCAAAGAGCCGGATGTGTGACCCACAAGTCCGGTTCTGTGAGAGGCCTGGGGGCGAAAGCCCCCGGGCCTACTCGACCGAACATCCCGCGACGGGGCACGGGCAGCCCCGACGGGGTCACTCCAACCCGACACTCACGAACACTCACCCGCCGCGGACGAGCTCGACGAACGGCCTCACCATCGCGCCGGTGCCGCCGCCGTCGGTCCAGGGCCGCGGCTTTTCCGCGAAGGCCGGGCCGGCGATGTCGACGTGCGTCCAGGGAATGCCCCCTACGAACCGCTCCAGGAACTTGGCGGCGGTGATCGAGCCGCCCCAGCGGCCGTCGCCCACGTTCTTGATGTCGGCGACGTCGCTTTTGATCTGCTCGTCGTAGTCGGCGTACATCGGCAGCTGCCAGACCGGCTCGCCCACCGCGCGGGCGGCGGCGGCGATCGCGTCGCACCACGGCTGGTCGTTGGTGAACAGGCCGGCCACGTCGTGCCCGAGCGCCACCATGCAGGCGCCGGTGAGGGTCGCCGCGTCGACGATCCGGCCGGGTCGCATCTCCCTGACGACGTCGAGCACGTCGGCGAGCACGATCCGCCCCTCGGCATCGGTGTTGTGCACCTCGATCGTCGTGCCGCTGCGGGCCTTGATCACGTCGCCGAGCTTGTAGGCCGCGGGGCCGGTCATGTTCTCCACCAGGCCGATCGCCGCCACGATGTGGACGGGCAGCTGCAGCGCCGCGATCGTCGCCGCCGCGGCCAGCATCGCCGCCCCTCCGGCCATGTCGCACTTCATCGTCAGCATGCCGTCGCTCGGCTTGAGAGACAGGCCGCCCGAGTCGAACGTCACGCCCTTGCCGACGAGGGCCACGTCCGGTGCCTCGCTCCGGCTGCCGGGGCCGCGGTAGCGAAGGATCACCAGCCGGGGCGGTCGAGTGCTGCCGCGGCCCACCGCGAGGATCGCCTGGCAGCGTTCACGGACGAGCCGCTCCTCGTCCCAGACCTCGATCTCCATGCCGGTACGGCCGGCCACCGCCGCCGCCTCGTCTGCGAACGACTGCGGATAGAGATCGTCCGGGGCCGTGTTCACGAGCCGCCGGGCGAGGTTCACGCCGTCGGCGATCACGGCCCCGGTGCGGACGGGCTCGGGCGCCGCGGCCGTCCAGACGGTGGCGCCGAACCGTGTTCGGCGCCGGTCGGCGCGATACAAATCCTGGCCGACCATGCCGACGGCCGCGCCGGCGACCGCCTGTTCAACCTGCCGCGCGGACCAGGAGCCCTCGGCGGCGAACACGACCTTGGCGCGAGGTCTGCCGGCGAGTTGACGTGCAGCCGTGGCCGCGGCCCGGTAGAGCACGCCCGCATCGACATCCTCCCGCTTCCCGAGACCCACCACGAGCAGTTGTCCGGCGGCCAGTCCCGTGGCCGCGTACAGTGTCATGCACTCATAGCGTTTGCCGCCCAGTTCACCGGCGGCCGCCAGCCGGCCGAGCAGCCCACCGGTCGCCCGGTCGATCGCGGCGGCGACTCCCTCACCGACCGCACCCTCGGCCATGAAGATGACCAGCGCGTCGGCGGCGATCGCCTCGGGATTGGCCGTCTGCTCGGCGACGATGCGGCCGGCCGCATCGGCTGACCGGACGGGGGAGAACTCGATGGCGGTGCGAAGCGGATCGGGCATGGGCGCCTCCGGGGCGGGGGTCAGTTCGATGTCGCTTGTTGTAGCCGGTTTTCCGGCGCCGGGGAGTCGGGCGGTGCCCGGCCCGCCGTGAGGATCAGGAGCACGGGCAGGACGACGAGGTTGCCGACCAGGCCGCCGAGCAGCGTCAGGCAGGAGAGCCAGCCGAAGGAAACGGTCGGCACGAAGCCGCTGGTGGTGAGCGCCAGGAATCCCACGACCAGCGCGAGCGTCGAGAAGATCATCGCCCGACCGGCCGTCTGGTGGGCGGTCTCGAGCGCCGCGGCGCAGGCTCCCTCGGCGGCCATGTGGCGGCGGAAGGCGACGATGTAGTGGATCGAGCTGTCCACGGAGAGGCCCATCGAAACCGCCGCGATCATCGCCGTGCCCATGTTGATCCGGGCACCGAGCCAGCCCATCAGCCCGAGCACCACGAAGATCGGCAGGGCGTTGGGCACCAGTGCGATCGCTGCCAGCAGCGGACTCCGGAATGCGACCGCGAGCAGCAGGAAGATGCCGGCCACCGCGATCAGGAAGGTGAGCCACTGGTCGGCCAGCATCCGTTCGACGAGTTGCGCGAGCAGTACGAAGAATCCGGTCACCTCCCCGGCGGGCCGCCCGTCGGCAGCCGGGCATTCCTCGCAGACGATCCGTTGCACCTGGGCGATGATCGATCGCTTCGCCTCGGTCGGCTGCCGCTCGCGGGCCCGGAGGGTCATCCGCAGCCACGTGGAGTCGTCGAGCGGATCGCGGCCGATCAACGCCCGGCCCATCTGCGGCATCTGCTCGCGAAGGAGCTCCACCGCGCGGGTCACGATCCAGTCGCCGACGCGCGTGGCCTGCAACTGTTCGAGCGGAACGGGCGACACCGCCGCGAGCACGTCGGCGACACTCATCACCTTGGTGAGGGCCGGTCGCACCTCGCCGTTGCCGTCAGGAATGGTGACCTCCGTCCGCAGCCGGTCGGCAAGCCGCGTGAGCCGCTTCACCGTGGACCCGTCGATCGGGTCGGACGCGGGCACGAGCACGTCCCACACGCCGGCGCCGCCGAGTCGCGACTCGACCATGTCGTAGGAGGCGACGACGGGACTCGCGTCGCGGAAGTTGCGGGTGAAGTCGGTCTCGACCTCGAGCCAACGCATGCCGGCCATGGTGATGCCGACCGCGGCGATCGACGCCACGAGGATCGGCACGGGATGCTGCACGATCCGCCGTACGAGGCGATCGAGGCCGAGATCGAGGGCGGCCTCCCCCCAGGCCCGACGCGGGTCGGCGTCGAACCGTCCGGCGAGCGCCAGGAAGGGGACGGTGAACCCGACCGCGAGCAGCACCATCCCGGCGCCGATCGACGTCATCACGCCGAAGTCGTGAACGGGTCCCACGCGGCTGAAGACGAGCGATCCAAAGCCGATCACGTCGGTGGCGATGGCCCCCAGGATCGGCCAGAACAGGCCGGCGAACGCGGCCTGCAGCGCCTCCGGTGGGGGATGGCCGAGATCTCGCTGCCGGCGGAACTCGACGATCACGTGCGTGACCGTGGCGATGCCCACCACCGTGATCATCGCCGAGAGCATGGTGGAGACCATCGTCAGCTTGAGGCCGACCACCGCCAGGACGCCGCGGGTCGTCCACAGGGCCAGGAGCACGACCGCCAGGGGCACGATCAGCCAGCGAAGGCTGCGGAACGAGACGAGCAGCACCAATCCGGCGAGGATGCCGCTGGCCGTGCCCAGCAGGTTGCCGTCGCGTTCGAGCATCGCGAATCCTTCCCGCAGCATCACCGGCTCGCCGGCCACCGTGCCCGCCGGCAGGTCGTCCATGATGGCCCGCACGCGGTCGATGGTGTCGGCTCGTGAGACCGCCTGCTCGCGGGCGGTGACGAGCCCGGCCGCGGGCGGCGCGAGCACGCACACGACACCGGCGGTGCGGTGATCGGCGCCCACGGCGTAGCCCTCCAGGAGCCGCACGAACTTCCGGGCCGTCGGGCTGGAGTCGAGGTCGATGATCCGCTGGCCGAGCGGCGTGCTGGCGAGGCTCGACGCCGAGGCGATGCCCGGCATGGCCGCCAGTTGGTCGGTCAAGGTACGCAGCCGATCGATGCCCGCCGGGGTAAACAGTTCGGGGTCGTCGTACGCCGCGAGCACCACCTCGCTGGAACCGAACGTGCGGGCGATGCGCCGGTAGGGCACGAGCGCCGGATCGGTGCGGTCGAACATGGCGTCGATCGACCGTGAGAACTCGAGATGCCGCGACCGTTCCACGGAGAACGCCGCCAGCGCGACGGCGGCCACGGCCAGCGGCACCCGCCAGGCGATCAGCCAGCCGGCGATGCGGTCGGCAACGGGGGCGGAAGTGGCACGTGGCATGGGCGCGCGGCAGGCGGGCGGCGGAGCTGCGGCGGGACGCCGGATGGCCGGTCCGCGCCGCGAAGCCGAGCCATTTTACCCTGCCTCTCGCCGGAACCACGCAGGTTTTCCGGTTTGCCGTGCCTGCCGGTGATGCCTTGACCGCGTTTCGAGGCCACTTCTATAGTCCCGCGATTTTTCAGGTCGGGCCCTTCGCCCTCCACTGCCGAGTCCGCCGCACCGCGTGCCACACCGCGACAGAATCGCCGCGCCCATTCGTCACGGACCACCATGTGGTCCGCGGCCGCCGTGCGCGCCTGCGCGAATCCTCGCCCTGATCGTGACGCTCGCCGTCGCCATGCCGATCGCGGTGCGCGCCGCGGAGCCGGCGGATGGTGACGCCTTGCCCGCCACGGCCGGCGCCCTCGCGGCGCTGCCGGCCCGCGGACTCGCGGCCGCAATCGCCGAGGCGGGGCGGATCGAGGTGCCGAGCGTCGATCCGAGCGAGCCTCTGACCCTGAAGGCCACGCAGGCGGCCCGCTGGACCGAGGGCGCGTACGACGTCTGGCACCTGACCGGCGGCGTGCAGATCGTGCAGGGCACGACCGAGGCCAACGGCCACGAAGCGGTCGTGTGGATCGAGCAGGACTCCGGCGCGACGGTGGAGGCCGGCGATGGGGTGCCGCGGCCGCGGGTCCGCAGCGTGCTGGCACGCATGGCCGGAGACGTGCACGTGCGGTCGGTCGTCGGTGCGGCCGCGGACGAGCCCGCCTCGAGCGTGCGCGGCCCGCGCTGGAGCGGTCGCTTCTGGACGCTCCGGGATCCCAAGCTCGACTTCGCCAGCATCGTCACGGCGACGGGGACGCCGCCCGTGTATCAGGAGCCGGCCGAAGCCGTGGCAGCCGGGGCCACGACGGCGGGCGCCGACGGTGACGCGCCGGAGGGCAACCCGATCCAGCGCACGCAGTTCAGCGAGTTCGGCGCGCCCGCCGTCCCGCAGGTGGCGACGGCCTCCACGACGCGGCGGCTGCGGGCGTTTCCGCGGTCGAGCGTGCCGCTGGCGGTGAAGTGGTTCCCCAGCCCCGCCGGCAACGAGTGGGTGGCCGTGATCACGTCGGGCGTGAACCTCGTCGTGGACGGTGTCGATCCCGCCGGGCCGCTCGATATCTCCGCCGACCGCCTCGTGATCTGGACCCGTGGCCAGGGGCAGCCCGACCTCAATGGTGGCGCGGGTCAGGGGGCCGACGTGCCCCTCGAACTCTACATGGAGGGCAACGTCATCTTCCGCCAGGGGCAGCGGGTCGTCGAGGCGGTGAGCATGTTCTACGACGTGCCTCGGTCGAGCGGCGTGATCACCGGGGCGACCGTGCTCACGCCGGTCGACAACTTCTCCGGGGCCGTGCGGCTGCGGGCCGACGTCCTGCGGCAGGTGGACAAGAGCCGGTTCGTCGCCACCCAGAGCGGCCTGACCTCGAGCCGGCTGGGTGTCCCGAGCTGGGAGTTCCGCTCCCGCGAGCTCGAGTTCACCGACGAGCAGATCCCGCTGGCCGGGCCCTTCGGCCAGCCGGCGGTCGATCCCCTCACCGGCGAGCCGCAGGTCGAGCACGAGCAGTTCATCACCAGCCGCGGGAACACCGTGACGCTCGGCGGCGTGCCGGTGCTCTGGTGGCCCGTGCTGGCGACCAATGCCCAGAAGCCGACCTTCTACATCAACAACGCGCAGTACAAACGCGACCGGATTTTCGGCAACCAGATCCTCACCAGTTGGGACGCGTTCCAGGTCTTCGGCTGGCGGCGGCCGCCCGACGGCGTCGACTGGAACTTCGACGTCGACTACCTGAGTCTCCGCGGCCCGGGCGGCGGCACGTCGCTGCTCTACAACCGGCGCGACTTCCTCGGCCTGGGCACGCCCGCCAGCGGCGATCTCGACGCCTGGTTCGTGGGCGACGTGGGCCGCGACAACCTCGGCCTCTACCGCCGCGACTTCACCTACCCCGGCTTTCCGAGCCGCACTTTCCGCGGCCGGTCGTTCTGGCGACATCGCCAGGACCTCGGCGGCACGACCGACAGCTTCTTCGGCGGCTGGCAGGCCCGCGGCACGGCGGGCTGGATGAGTGACATGAACTTCCTCGAGGAGTATTACGAGGCCGAATGGGAGGAAGGCTACGAGCAGCGGACTTGGCTCGACCTGCGCCGGCCGGTGGAGAACCGCGAACTGCGGCTCATGGCGAGCGTGCGGGTCGATCCGTTCTTCACCCAGAGCGAGTGGTGGCCGCGGCTCGACCACTACTGGATGGCCCAGCCACTGCTCAACGACGCGGTGTCGTGGTACGAGCACTCCGGCATCTCGTACGTCCGCCAGGGTCTGCCGCAGACGCCGACGCCGGGGCAGGGGCTGAACATCTGGACGACGCTGCCCTACGAGAACGACGTGATCGGCGAGCGGATTGCCACCCGGCAGGAGCTCGACCTGCCGTTCCAGGCCGGCGCCGTGAAGATCGTGCCCTACGCCCTGGGCGAGCTTGCCCACTGGGGCCAGGACATCACCCAGTCGCCGATCGACCGCGCCTACGGCCAGGTGGGCATCCGCTCCAGCCTGCCGATGTGGACGGCCGACAACACCGTCGAGAGCCAGTTGTGGAACGTCCATGGCCTGGCCCACAAGGTGGTGTTCGAGGCCGAGTTCGCCTACGCCGACGCCACGCAGAGCATCGACCAGTTCCCGCTCTACGATCAGATCGACGACGATGCGATCAACCAGTACCGCCGCAACATTCCCTATTGGGACTACGGCGCCGTGCCGGGGCAGGCGATCCCGCTGGCCGCCCCGCTGGTGTTCGGCCCCGACAACAAGTACGACCCGCGGACCTACGCCGTCCGCCGTGGTCTCGCCAGCTGGGTCACCGGGCCGACCGAAATCGCCAACGATCTCTCGGTGTTCCGCCTGGCGGCCCGGCAGCGCTGGCAGACGAAGCGCGGCCCGCAGGGCAACCGGCGGATCATCGACTGGATCACGCTCGACATCGACGGCGAGCTGTTTCCCGTGGACAGCCAGAACTTCGGCCAGGTGATGGGCCTGTGGCAGTACGACTTCCGCTGGCACGTGGGCGACCGGACGACGGTGCTCTCCACCGCCGACGTCGACTTTTTCTCCGGCGGCCAGCAGCTCTACACGGCTGGCGTGCTCCTCAATCGCACGCCGCGCGGCAGCTTCTACCTGGGATTCAATCAGTTCGGCGGCCCGATCAATGCGTCGGTGCTGACCGGCTCCTACACCTATCGCATGAGCCCGAAGTGGGCGAGCTCCTTCGGATCGGCGATCGACCTCACCGGCCGCAACATCGGCCAGAACTTCCAGCTCGTGCGGATCGGCGAGTCGTTCCTCATGACCTTCGGGTTCAACGTGGACTACAGCCGCAACAACGTGGGCTGGACGTTCAACCTCGAGCCGCGGTTCCTGTCGCGGACGCAGTTCGCGACCCGCCGCGGCCTCGACATCCCGGTGGCCGGCGCCTACGGGCTCGAGTGATCGATTCGCGCGGCGGACCAGGCGGCGAAGAGCAGGGCCAGCAGGCCGTAGGCGGCGGCGAGTTCCAGCGGCCCGCGGCCCGCGGCCTCCGCCGGCAACGGGCCGATCGCCCATGGCAGGAACAGGCTGCCGTCCTTGAACGGCGAGTGGATCACGCCGATGAGCGTGCCTGCCGCCGCAGCCAGGCACCAGCCCGCCGCCTGCCGGAGCCGGCGGTCGAGGAGGGCCGTGAGCATCCCGGCCCACAGCACGCTGGTGACGATGAAACCGGCGGAGATGATCTGCAGCGAAAAGAGCTCCCGCGCGAGCGCGGCATCGGGCTTCGCCCCGGCGGCGAGCACCTTGTCGGTCTCGATCTTGGCCAGCGCCGCCAGCGCCGGCACGCAGGCCAGGGCGACCGCCGGGTAATGCCGGTGCGGAGTCGCATGAAAGCTCTGGGCCGTGATCTCCAGGCCCACGAACACCAGGATCGGCACGAGCGCCGGGCCGGGCAGCAGTTCGTAGAGGTAGGCGAAGGTGCCGGTGAGGCCGGCGAAGCCGATGAAGAGCGCCGTGAGCAGCGTGTAGGCCGCGCGGCCGCCCATCGTCTTGTAGGCCGGGTGGCCGATGTAGGGCGTGGTCTGGATGACGCCGCCGCAGGCGCCGGCGAGGATCGTGGCGATCGCCTCGACGCCGATCACATGGCCGGTGTCGTATTCGTCGCCGGCCGCCGCGGCGCTCTCGGTGCAGTCGATGCCTCCGACCACGGTGCCCAGCGCGAAGGGGATCACGATCGGCAGGTACTTCACGGTGTGCGGCCAGGCCTCGAGCCACTCGCACCGCAGCGCCGCCAGCCACTCGGTGGGCCACAGGGCGGCCGCGGGATCGATCGCCATGTGGGCGACGTCCGGAATCCATCCGGCCCGGAGGCCGACGAACTGGATCAGCCCGCCGATCACGAGGGCGGCCAGCGCCCCCGGAATCTTGAGCGGGAAGGGGACGTGCGCCGTGAGGCTCGCCAGGATGATGCCCAGGGCGACGAGTCCTGCCAGCGGCGAGGCGAAGATTTCGAGCAACGGCAGGAACGTGATCAACGCCAGCGCGATCGCCGTCAGGCTGCCGAGCAACGCCGCCCGCGGAATGAGCCTGCGGATCGTGCCGGCTACGAACGCGCAGGCGAGCTTGAAGACCCCGCTGGCCACGATCGAGCACATGCCGACATGCCAGGCGCGGCGGGCCGCGGCCTCCTGATCGAGCCCGGCCGCCATCGCCTCCGCGAAGGCGGGGCCGATGACGAAAAACACCATCCCGAACGTGCTCGGGGTGTCGAGCCCCAGCGGCATCGCCGTGACGTCGGTCCGTCCCGTGCGGCGGGCGAGGCGGAAGGCCATCCAGGTGAAGATCAGGTCGCCCACCACCACGCCCACGGCGGTGCCGGGCACGAGGTGAGACAGGGCGAACTGAGCGGGGTAGCCGAAAACGGTCGCCAGGAGCGAGACCGTCAGGACCAGGACGGCCAGATTGTCGATCGAGAGGCCGAAAAAAGCGTTGAGATCGCCCGGTGCGGCCCAGCGGTAGGTGGCGTGGCGATCCATGACGGCGTGGCCCGGATCGTCGGGCGACCGTGGCGAAAAGTCAAACCCCGCGGGGGGTTGCGGCGAGTCCCGGCCCGCCGGCGCCGCCCGCCGGCCCCGGCTATACTCGGAGACGAGGTCTTTTCCCGCTCCATCCCGAACCATCCGCCACCCGCGGCCGTACCTGAGCATGGATCTGCACGACTCTCGCCGCGGCTCCGGTCAAGACGGCATGCCCGTCTCCGGAGGGGGCGAGGCCGTCGCCGGGCCCTCGGACGAGGAGCTCCTGCGACGCAGTCGTGTGGACGGCGATGCGGCCGCGTTCGAGTCGCTCGTCTACCGGTACGAGACGGAACTTTTCAGTTATCTCCGCCGCTACCTCGGCAGCGCGGAGATGGCGGAGGACGTGTTTCAGGCGACGTTCCTACAGGTTCACTTGAAGAAGGAGCAGTTCGAGGAAGGCCGCCGGTTCCGGCCCTGGCTCTACACGATCGCGACCAATCAGGCCATCGACGCGCAGCGGCGCAACCGCCGCCATCGCATGGTCAGCCTCGACAACCGCACGGGTGGCGAGGACGACGTCGGTTCGCTCGTGGAGATGCTGTCGGGTTCGGAACGGACGGCCGACGAGCAGATGGAGAGTGAGGAGGCGCGGGAGTGGGTGCGGTCGGCGGTGGACGAACTGCCCGACGGCCTCAAGCAGGCGCTGCTGCTCGTGTACCACAAGGGCATGAAATACCGTGAGGCTGCGGATGTGCTCGGCATTCCGGTGGGAACCGTGAAGAGCCGGCTGCACTCCGCCGTCTTGAAACTGAACGAATCGTGGCGACGGAGCGGCCGCGGGCCCATCCCGGAGGCATGACGGATATGGACGGCACAGCCATGCGAGAGCAACTGGTCGGCTACCTCTTCGGGGCCCTCGACGACGCCGAATCGATGCAGGTGGAGATGTCGCTGGCCGACCCGCGGACCGGGCCCGCGCTCCGCCGGGATCTCGACGCCTTGCGGCTGGCGGTGAAGCCGCTGGAACGCGACCGCGAGCCGAGCCTGCCGCCGCCCGGGCTGGCCGGTCGCACGTTGCAGTTCATCGCGGCACAGTCCGCTCCCCGGCCGGCGGCCCCCGTCAGGCCGGCTCCCCGACCGGTGATGCCGGCGGAGCGGGAGCGGGGCGGCGCCGGCCCGCGGGCCTGGCTCGACCGGGGCATCATGGCCGCCACGGCACTGGCCGCGTGTGTGCTCGTCGCGCCGCTGCTGCTCGACTCGATCACGGAGGCCCGGGCCCGCCGCGCCGAGCGGAATCTGCAGCGGTTGTCCACCGGGTTGCAGGGGTTCGCCGAATCGCACCGCATCTATCCGTCGCCGCCGAACGCGGGCCCGCTGTCGCGGGCCGGACTCTACGCCCCGACGCTCGTCTCCGAGCACCGCCTGGTGGCCGACGACGGCACGGTGCTCGTGCCCGACACGGAGCTCGCCCGCCGGGGCGGTTTCCGCGTGCCGTCGCTCGAAGAGCTCGAGGCGGCGGTGGGCACGTCGCGGTTCGAGGAGATGGTGCGCACGATGGGCGGCGACTACGGCTACACGCTCGGTCACCGCGACGCCGCCGGCGTGCTCCAGCCCAACCGCAACCAGCGCCGGGCCCATCATCCGCTCATGGCCGACGCCCCCGATCACTCCGACGAGAAGAGCGACAACCATCCCGAGGGCATCCATCACGTGCTCTTCGAAGACGGCCGCGTGCAGCGGCTCCTGCCCGACGGCCTCCATCACCGTGACGACCACCTCTACCGCAACCACGACGGCAAGGTGGCCGCGGGCAAGGACGCCGAGGACGCCGTGATCGGCGACTCCCACGACCAGCCGTGACGGGCTGGTGACCGCGGGCGATCTACGGTGCATGGCTTCTGTAGCGGCGGTCTCTGACCGCCGAATGCGGGCGGATGTTCGAGGGCAGGCACGACGGTCGGAGACCGCCGCTACAGGCCTGCCTTCATCTGCTCCTGGGGCACGGGCGACCCCTCACCTCCCGCATGGCTTCTGTAGCGGCGGTCTCTGACCGCCGAATACGGGCGGATGTTCGAGGGCA
>JBIKND010000013.1:0-36057 GCA_044358905.1 Pirellulales bacterium
TCCTGCGTGTGGCCGCAGAGTGGTACTCTGCGGAATGCGTGCTGCTACGGTGTGCAGACTGACAGTCTGCACCTACAACGCTCCTGCGTGTGGCCGCAGAGTGGTACTCTGCGGAATGCGTTGTGCCACGGCCGCACGCCCGGCGCGTAGCATCAAAAGGCGCGAGTCGGAAGACGGGTGGGGCTACACCCGTTCCCCGCGGACGAGGTCTTCGGGGGTCTGGCGGGCGCGGACGAGTCGCGGGGTGCCGCCGTCGACGAGCACCTCGGCCGGCAGGGGCTTCGAGTTGTAGTTGCTCGCCATCACGAAGCCGTAGGCGCCGGCGATCTCGATCACGAGCAGGTCGCCGACCTGCGCCGCCGGCAGGCTCCGCGTGGCCACGAAGCCGCCGTCGGTCTGCGTGAAGATGTCGCCCGACTCGCACAAGGGGCCGCCCACCGCCACCTCCTCGACCGCTTCCGCGGCGGTCGCGTCCTGCGGGCAGAGGCTCATCGGGTGATACGAGCCGTAGAGCACGGGGCGAGCGAGCGTGTTGAAGCCGGCATCCACGAGCACATACTTGCGGCCCCCCTGCTTCTTGACGGCGCGGATCTCGGTGACGACGAACCCGCTCTCGGCGGTCAGGTAGCGGCCCGGCTCGATCTCCAGGCGGATGCGGTGGCCGAAGGCGTCTTCGAGCTTCTTGCGGGTCGCGTCCCAGAGCGTGAAGTAGCCGGAGAGGTCGGCGTGCACCTCGCCCGGCTTGTAGGGCACGGGCAGACCGCCGCCGGCCGAGATCGTGGTCAGCGACCGGCCGATCTCGCGGGCCACGCCCTCGAGGGCCCCGGCCACCTCGGCGAGATGCGCGAGATCGGTGCCGCTGCCGATGTGCATGTGCAGGCCGCTGACAGACAGCCCGGCCCACTCGGCGCGACGCAGCACCTCGGGGATGTCGGCGTGCCAGATGCCGTGCTTCGAGCCCTCGCCACCGGTGTTCGTCTTCTGGCTGTGTCCATGGCCGAAGCCGGGGTTCACGCGGAGCGTGACGCTCGCCCCCGGCACCCGCGCGGCCAACTGCTCGAGCATGTCGGCCGAGCCGCAGTTGACGTGGATGCCGAGCTTGGCGACGGCGTCGAGACTCTCGCGGTCGAAGATGTCGGCCGTGTAGACGATCGGGTGGACCGGCGGCAGTCCGTCGGCCGAGGCGGCCCCGGGCGCGGCGTGAGTCGTGTAGCCCGCGGCCAGGGCGCGGTGGATCTCACCGGTGCTCACGGCGTCCACCATCACGCCCTCGCGTCGCACGAGGTCGAGGATGGCGATGTTCGAGCAGGCCTTCTGGGCGAAGCGGACGGTGTCCCAGGCGGCCAGGTCGCGGCAGCGGCGGCGGATCATCTCCGCGTCGTACACGTAGAGCGGGGTGCCGTATTCGCGGGCGAGGTCGGCGACGCTCGCGCCGGCGATGTCGCGGCGGAGGACGGGGCGGTCGGTGTCGGTGGGCATGGGCTGCGGGGAAATGGAGATCACGGAGCGAGGCCGGGGAGAGGAATGGGCCGGCCCTTGGGCACCGGGCCGGGGCCGACGCCGGCGGGCTGAGCGGGGGCGGGTTGCCGGAGCATGACCAGCGTCTTCAAGAGTTTGATCGCGCCGGCGTCGGCCGAGAGCCGCGTGGCCATGCCCCGCTCGATGGGCCGGACGAGCACCTGCATGAGAGACGAGGGCAGGGCGGCGGCCTCCTGGTTGGCCGCCGTCACCAGGGCGATGCCGTCAGCATCGTCCGGCGTGAGGAACTTCTGCGTGCCGGCGCCGTAGGCGACCAGCGACGCGAGCGACACGTCGAGTCCGGCGAGGGGCTTCGCATCCGGTTTGGTCTGGCCGCCAGCCGCGGCCGCAGCGATCCGCTTTTCGGCGTCCCCTCCCAGCGCCACAAAGGCGTGGGTCGGCGTCACGCCGAGCGTGACGGGAATTTTTTCGCCCAGCACGCGGGCGAGGTCATCGCCGCCGCCTGCGACATCGATCTCGACGACATGGAGATTCGCTGCCCCGGCCTTGCCAGCGTCGAACTTCACGGTCACGCCTTCGGGCAGGGAGTCTTGGGCCCCCAGTGCGGCCTTGAGATCCGCCTCGAGCGCGGCGCCGTCCTTGACGTTCATGCCGACCGTCACCGACGGCATTGCCTTGCCCTCGGCCATCTCGGCGGCGGAGGTATCCACCGTGAGCGCCGCGTCGATGCCGCCCGCATCGACCATCGCCGGCACGACCGCGCGCAGGAGCGTGAAGATCGTGTTCGCCGGCTCGGAAACGCTCGTTTCCGAAAACCCGTTCGGCGTCTCGACGCGGTTCGACACCGGCAGCGCCTGCACGACAGCCTCTTTTACAAACCCGCGGAGCGCCTCGGGGATCGCCATCGCCGCGTGGCCGCTCATGGCGGCCGGCTTGCCATCGGCCGTGGCGCCCGTCGGCACCGTGAGGGTGCCCTTCGCCATCTCGTCGTAGATGACGGCCGCGGCCGACCCTGCGACCATCGCGAACCGGTTCTCGACGTACACCCGCTCCTTCTCGACGTCGACGTTCGCACCGAGCATGATCGTCTCGACGTCGGCGAGATTCTCGATGCCGGCCTTCAGGGCTTCGGGATCGACGGGCGCGCCCTGCTGGGCCTGCATCGCCGCCGCCTGTTGGAGGGCGGCTTCGAGCTGCTTCCGCATCCCTTCCGGCATCCGCGCCGGGAACAACTGCACGCCGAGTGAGAGGCTCTGCACGATCGGGTCGAGGGCCTTCTCGAGGCCCGCCGGGGCCTCCGGGCTGCCCTGCTGCGAGACGATCGCCCAGCCATCCTTCTCCACGATCTGGATCGGCGGCATGCCGGGCGGGCTGATGACCTGCACGCCGTCCTGTTCCTGGGCCGGGCCGATGACCCCCTGCAGCGCGGCGAGCAGCTTGCCGAGATCCTTCACCGGCACGAACCCGCGTGGCACGGGCACGCCCGCGGGCCCCTCGGCCGTCACGACCACGCCGGCGGGCCGGTTCACGTCGAGGCCGGCGAGGCCCTTGAACTGCGTGGCCATCATGATGAACGACTCGAGAAAGCCGTCGAGCGTGGGCTGGTCGACCTGGGCGCCCACCCACTTGGCCTGCTTCTTGAGGTCGGCGTAGGGATCGACCGCGACGACGGCGATCACGGCCGGCTCGTCGGCGGCGGTGGCGACGGCCGGCAGCAGGGCCACGACGATGGCGGCCGCAGTGACGGCCTGAAACAGACGGGCGATGGGCGCTGGCGTGGTCCGCATGGGCGTGGGCATCCTGAAGGGCGGCGGAAGGCGACGGGCCGGGCCCCGGAGTTTATCAGCCGCCGGCGGAAACGAGTATTCTCCCGGAGCCCCCATGGACATGCCCGTTTTGCCGTTCGAGCCGGTTCCCGCCACGCCGGTCCGCCCGGTGCGGACCCGCTCTCCCGTGCGGCTCCAGGCGCTGCTGTTCATCCTCACCGCGGCGACCACGTTCGCCGCGGGCGTCGTCGGCTGGCAGCCGATGCTCTTCGGCGTCGATGACACGATCGCCACCGACATCGGCCCGCACTGGCAGCGGGGCCTGGTCTACATGACGGCCGTGATGGCGGTGCTCGCGGCCCACGAAGCCGGCCACTTCATCGCGGCGCGGATCCACGGCATTCCGGCCACGCTGCCGTTCTTCATCCCCGTGCCGGTGCTGCTCACCGGCACGATGGGCGCCGTGATCGGCATGGAGGGCTCGCGGGCCAATCGTCGCCAGCTCTTCGACATCGCGCTGGCCGGGCCCGTGGCCGGGCTCGTCGTCGCCGTGCCCCTGCTCGCCGCGGGCATGCTCCGCGGCGCGGCGGCGCCCGCGGCGGAGAATCCGTTCGCGTTGCCGCTCCTGGCTCGCGGGCTGCTTGCCGTCGTGCGGCCGGACCTCGCCCCGGGCACGACGGTCGCCCCCAACGCCCTGTTCATGGCCGGCTGGGTCGGCCTGCTCGTCACCGGGCTGAACATGATCCCGATCAGCCAGCTCGACGGCGGGCATGTCGCCTACGCCGTCTTCGGCCGCCGCGGCAACTGGCTCGCCCGGGCGGTGCTCCTGGCCGCCATCGCGACGATCGTCGGGCTCGGCCAATACAACTGGGTCGTGATGGTGGTCGTGGTCACGCTGCTGGGCGTGGACCACCCGCCGATCCGCGACGAGGACCGGCCGCCGGGGGCGCTGCGCACCTGCCTGGGCCTGGTGGCCTTCCTGATTCCGCTGCTGACGTTCATGCCGGAGCCGCTGGCGATCGACTGACCGGCGGAGCGAAAACCTGGCCCAAAAGCCCGGAAAATTGCGTCGCCGCGAACCGCGAGGTAAGCAAGAGCGTAGGGGAACCGTCCCTGCTGCCTTCCGCCTCCTCGGAGATCGACCCATGGCCCGCCGTCCTGCCCGTGCCCCGCTTGCGGTCGAGTCGCTCGAAGGGCGCCGGGTGATGGCGGCGAACGTCGCCGTCGGCTCCGAGATCGGCGCCCAGAGCACGCCCCTGGTGCGGCTGGTGGACGCCGATACCGGCGCGGTCAAGGCCCAGGTGATGGCCTTCGAGGCTACGTTCAAGGGTGGCGTGCGGGTGGCGATGGGCGACGTCGACGGCGACTCCGTTCCGGAGGTGCTCGTCGGCTCGGGGCCGGGCCGCGTGGGCGAGATTCGCGTCTTCAAGCAGCAGGTGTCGGGCGGCGCGACCACGCTCACCGAACTGGTCGCCTACCGCACGATCCCGTTTGGTGCGGGGTACACGCATGGCGTCGAGATCGCCGTCGGAGACCTCGACGACAACGGCCGCGAGGACATCGTCGCTGCCATGTCGCGCGGCGCCGGCACGGTGAAGGCGTTTCTCTCTGTCGCCGCCGCCGACCCGGTGCAGAACGTCGCCTTCAAGACCTTCACGCCCTTCGGCCCGACGTTCACCGGTGGCGCGAGTGTGGCCGTGGCCGACCTGGGCACGTTCACCAACGGCCGGCTCGTCGATGCCAACGTGCCCGACAACAAGGTGGAGATCGTCGTGGCCAGCGGTGCCGGCATGCGGTCGGCCGTGCTGGCGTATGACGTCTCCGCGGCGCCGCGGGTCGTGGCTCGGATCGCGCCGGGAGCGGGTCAGACCGGCTTCTCCGTGTCCAGCGGCCGCGTCGATACAGACGCGATCGACGACATCATCCTCGCCTCTGCCCGCGGTGGCGGCGGCGTGACGGAGGTGTATGCCGGCCGGACGGCGGCGGCGGGTGGCGCGGCGCGGCTGGCGCAATTTGCGGCCTTCAATGGACTGGCGAAGCGCAATGCGCCGGTGTTCACCGCCGGCGTCGACAGCGACGGCGACGGTCGGATCGACCGCTTCCTCGCCACGCAAGGCGATGCCGGCGGCTCGGCCGGCGTCGTGCGGACCTCGGCCGCCGGCGCCCGAGTGGCGGCCTTCTCCACGGTCACCGGTCCGTTGCGGATCGCGGCCGCCCGCACCTGGTTTCGCGAGGTGACCACGAACACGGGCCTCAAGTATCGCGACATCATCGTCGGTCAGGGTGCCACGCCGACCACCGGCAAGCGGCTGACCGTGCACTACATCGGCCGGCTCGCCGACGGCACGGTGTTCGACAGTTCCATCTCCCGCGGGCAGCCGTTCCAGTTCACGCTCGGCGTCGGCCAGGTGATCGCCGGTTGGGACGAGGGCCTGGCCACTATGAAGGTCGGCGGCTGGCGGAAGCTCGTCATCCCGCCGGAACTGGGCTACGGCAGCGTGCCCAACGGCAACATCCCGGCCAACTCGACGCTCTATTTCGACGTCGAGCTATTGGCCATCGGCTGACCGACCGCCCGGCTCACCAGCGGGCCTCGAGGCCGAGGTTCGCGCCGCCGAGCCACAGCGTCTGGTTGCCGTCGAGCCGCGTGCCGGCCCGCGTGTCGGATGCGAAGTCGAACTGGTCGGGGGCGAGGGCCACGCCCGTCAGCCAGAGCATGCTGTAGCCGAACCGTAGGCCCCACGTGTCGGAGAGCCGGTAGACGAGCGTGGCGCCGACGTCGAAGATCCCGCCCGGCGTGTCGGTGCGGGAGCCGCGGGCCGGGCGATAGACATCGCCCGTGATCGAGTCGACGATCGGATCCTGCGACTGGGCGAGCACTGATCCGGCGAGGGCCGCCTTCGCCCAGCCCTCGACCGCCCAGGCTTGCCAGTCGGCCCGGCCGCGGACGCCGAGCTGGCCGCCGAAGAGGTTGGAACTGGTCCGCACGGCGTAGCCGGTGCCGAGGGCCGCGGGGCTGCCGCCGAACGAGAGCGCCGCCTGCTCGTCGAGGCCGGCCCAGCGGAAGCCGGCGAGCCAGTCGACCGTGAACACGCACGGATGGCACTCCGCCGCGTAGCCCGAGAGCCGCGGGCGGTGGAAGCACCGCTCCGTGAGGAGCACGTTGGCCTCGGCCGAGTTGAGCACCGAGGCGTAGGTGGCGCGGGCTGCCGAAGCGTTCCGGAGGCTGGCCACCTCGCTCGACAGTGGCGGGGTGATCTCGAGGTTTGCGTTTCCGGCCGCGGACGCGTCGGCGAACATGCCGTACACGCCGAGGTAGCCGACCTCCCATCCGAGGCCCTCGGGGCCGTGCTGGCCGTAGAGGGCGCGGATGCCCGGCGCCGTGGGGAACTGCAGGTCGGGCGTGGCGATGGCGGTGGCCAGCGTGTCGCCGTCGAGGACGAGCGGGCCGTCGTTGGTCGTATTGTCGCGCTGCATGAAGAGCACGTCGAAGACCGCGTACGACTCCCAGCCGCCACAGGTGGCGAGCGGTTCGGCCCGGGTGACGAGCGGCAGACAGGCCGCGACGACGGCGGCCACGGCCGCCCACCGCCTCCGCCGGACACATGCGATCGCGTTCATGAACATCCCCCTCGACCCGGGCGCCGGCGGCACGACCGCCACGACGCGCACCACCGGCATGCCAGGTTTTTTCGGCAGCCGCCACGGGGCTGATGAGATTTCCCCAGCACGCAGATTCACCACCCGCGCGGCGGGGCAGGGTGCGGCGACCCTGCGGCCGGCCGGCGACCGGGCTGTGAAGATGGGCAGGGTTTGCGGGCGGTTCGTTGACCGTTCGCGGGCGGGCGCCCAGAATCGGTTTTCGCCGCCCGCGCGGGGCGGCCCACCCGCAGGAGCAGGAACGTGAACTTCGTCGAAACCGAGGATCCCGAGGTCTGGTCGGCCATCGCCGCGGAGCAGGTGCGGCAGCAGGATGGCCTCGAGATGATCGCCAGCGAGAACTTCACGAGCCCGGCCGTCATGCAGGCGGTGGGCAGCGTGCTCACCAACAAGTACGCCGAGGGCTATCCCGGCCACCGCTACTACGGCGGCTGCGAGTTCGTCGACAAGGTCGAGGACCTGGCCCGCGAGCGGCTCAAGACACTCTTCGGCGCGGAGCACGTCAACGTGCAGCCGCACTCCGGGAGCCAGGCCAACGCGGCCGTCTACATGACGGCGATCGCCCCGGGCGACACCGTGCTCGCCTTCGACCTCGCCCACGGCGGCCACCTCACGCACGGCATGAAGCTCAACGCCTCGGGCGTGCTCTACAAGTTCGTGCACTACGGCGTCCGCCGCGACGACCAGCGGCTCGACTTCGACCAGATCGCCCGCCTGGCCCGTGAGCACAAGCCGAAGCTGATCGTGGCCGGCGCGAGCGCCTACCCGCGGGAGATTCCCCACGGGACGTTCGCCGAGATCGCCCGCGAGGTCGGCGCGAAGCTGATGGTCGACATGGCCCACTACGCGGGCCTCGTCGCCGCCGGCATCCACGACAATCCGGTGCCCGTCGCCGACTTCGTCACGAGCACCACACACAAGACGCTTCGCGGCCCCCGCGGCGGGATCGCGATGTGCCGGGCCGCCGACGCCAAGGGGCTCGATCGCTCGGTCTTCCCCGGGCAGCAAGGCGGGCCGCTGATGCACGTCATCGCCGGGAAGGCCGTGGCTTTCGCGGAGGCGCTGAAGCCGGAGTTCAAGGCCTACGCGAAGCAGGTGGTGGCCAACGCGAAGGCGCTGGCCGAGGCCCTCGCCTCCGGCGGCGTGAAGCTCGTCAGCGGCGGCACCGACAACCACCTGATGCTCGTGGACGTCACGCCGCTGGGCATCGGCGGAAAACTCGCCGAGGAGACGCTCGACCGCTGCGGGATCACCTGCAACAAGAACATGATCCCCTACGACGAGCGGAAGCCGATGGATCCCTCCGGCATCCGTCTGGGCACGCCTGCGCTCACGACCCGGGGCATGGGCACGGAAGAGATGAAGCGGATCGCCGCCTGGATCCTGCGGTCCCTCAAGGCGCCGCAGGATGCGACGGTGGTGGAGACGACCCGCCGCGAGGTGGCGGAGCTCGCCGAGCAGTTCCCTGTGCCGGCGGCTCGACTGGAGGAAGCGGTCACGGGGTGAGCCGTCCGAGGCAGCCTGACGTTCTGTCTGCGCGAGAGCACGTTTCGGGCGGGCGTGGCGATCTGCCGCGGCCGGCACTACCGTTGAACTTCCGCTCGTTCGTCGTCAGACGAACGGGTTTTCCAGGCGAACGCCCGGAAAGCGGGTGAAATCGGTGTCGGCGGACGCGACCGCCAGCCCATGCTCCAGAGCCAGCGCCGCCAGGTGAGCGTCGGGGACGTGCTCGGCGCGAACGCCTGGTCCCGCCAGCAGTCTGCCGAGGACCTCCCGATGGCGGGACGTCGGATTCGGCACCCAGACGGGTTCGCAGGTGAGCCACGCATCCACCTGGCGCCACGCCACGGCCACGCTCACCGGTCGCTCGAAAAGCCTTTGATTGCTGGTGAGCCGCACGAAGGCAAGAAGGCTCGGCCAAGGCAGGCCAAGGGGCACCGCGTCACTGAGCCGTTCGTCGAGCCAGGCCCGGGCCCGTTCGTGCTGGGGAAACGAGGTCGTGAACGCGTACACCAGAATGTTCGCGTCGACGAGTCTCATCGGTGGCCTTCGCCCTCGGCGGCGGCAAGGGCTGCTGCGACGTCATCGACGTTGGGGAGCCGGCAGCGACCCAAATCGACCGGCTGCGTGCGATACGGAGCGGGCGAACGGGTGTCCTGCATCCCGGCGAGCCCCCGCCGCAGGGCCTCGTTCACGAGTTCCTTCAGGGGCTTGTCGAGCGTGTGCCGCAACTGCTCGATCCGCGCAGCGACATCGTCATCGAGCGAGAGAGTCGTCCTCATGCATCAAAGCATAACAACACTGATGCGTTGATGCCAGAAGAGGCATTCGGATGTTCGACTCAGGACGATTTCGGTCAGCGAAACCCCAGTCGCACGTCGCCCTGGGTCTCGAGGCCATTCGGAAAATCTTTCTCCGACCGCAGTCGCACGCCGTTGATCGAGACGTCGTCGAAGAGCACGCGGATCGTGCCCGGGGCGGCGGTGCGGAGCCGCGACCGCATGGGCTGATCCTGGCGGTCGTTCCGGTCCAGGAACGGCCCCCACCACCGGCCGCGCTCCGTGCCGGTGACCGTCACCCGCTCGAGCGCGAGGTCGATCTCCCGCAGCGTGACGTCCTTGATCTTCGCCGACCAGGGCGTGTCCTGGTCGAGGTTGTCGATGGCGAGCAGGTTGAGCGTGTCGCCATGGATCTTGATGTCCTTGAAGCACACGTTTTTGAATCGGCAGCCCTTGGAGGCGCAGAGGACGATGATTCCCCGGTGGCCGTTCTGGGTCTCGGTCTCGTCGCGGATGATCTCGATGTTCTCCGCCAGGATGTCCGTCACCTCCTGCGGGTAGCCGTAGCCCAGCTGGAACACCGCCTGGTTCATCTGCTTCCAGATGACGAGGTTCCGTAGCGTGCGGCCGGGCCAGTAGAGCGTGAACACGTCGTCGTTCACCTTGAAAAAGCAGTGCTCGACCAGGCCCGGGCCGCCGCTCCCGCCAACGCCGTCGGTGCTGTAGTTCCAGGAGAGGAACTTGACGTTCCGCACCGTGAAGCGGCCGGTCAGCACCAGGTTGTAACTCGGCGCGTCGATGACCGTGATACCTTCGACGGTGGTGCTGCCCAGCCAGGCGTCGTTCCAGACCATCGGGGCGATGCCCCAGGCGCGGGCGTCCTTCGGCTTGGCCACGAGGCCGCGATTGTGGCGGATCCACTCCTCCTGCAGCAGCTCGCCGCTGAGCACGCCGCGGCCGCAGATGCGGATGTTCGCGCCGCGGACGGTGATCGTGCCGCGGACGACGGCGCCAGGAGCGAGGTACACCGTCTCGCCCGTCTTGACGGCGAAGTGCGGCCCGATGTCGTGCACACCCGGCCCGAAGAAGTGCACCCCGGGACCCCGGGCTGGCACGTCGGTCTCGGGCGGATCGGCGAAGATGAAGAGCGGATGCCGGTCTCCGTGCGCGCCGTTGATCCGCACGAAGTAGTAACCGGGATGCTCGGCGGAAAGCGACAGTTTCACCTGCACGCTGCCGTCGGCCGCCACGGCCACGGTGTTGCCGGGCCGCTCGGGGAGCAGTTCCGCTGTTTCGGCCTTCATGCCGACGGTGCGGATCGTGAGGCGAACGTCTCCGTCGGCCGAGAGCCCGACCCAGTGGTTGTCGGCCGACATGACCGGCAATGGCCACGTGCCGCCGTCCGTGTCGGGCACCTGCTTCCAGCCGTTCTCGCGGCAGGAGACGAACGCGGGCTCGCCGGTGGCGGACCGCACCTCGTAAAGGCTCGAGCGATAGCGTTCGTCCGGGCCGGGGCAGAAGGAGATCGTGTCGGCGGCATGCAGGGCCGAGGAGAACGCTGCCGACAAAACTGCGAGTCGCCAGATGGCCGTGCCCATGACCGAGAGTGTAGGGCGGGCGCCGGCGCCGCCTCAATTGGTGGCATCCAATCCATTCCCGCGTACCATACGACCATGGCAAAATCACCCAAGTCGGCGTCCAGGGTCGTGCGCATCGGCCTCGTGCAGTCGGCCTGCTCGGCCGATCGGGAGCACAATGTCGCCCAGGCGCTGGCGGGTATCGCCGAGGCGGCGGCGGCGGGCGCGGAGGTCGTCTGTCTCCAGGAACTGTTCGCCGGCGAGTATCCCTGCCAGGCCGAGGACCACGGGAAGTTCACCGAGGCGGAGGCGGTGCCGGGGCCGCTCACCGAGACGCTCGCCGCGGCGGCCCGCACGCACGGCGTGGTGCTCGTGGGCAGCGTGTTCGAGCGGCGGTCGGCGGGCCTGTTTCACAACACCGCCGTGATCTTCGACGCCGACGGCGCCACCAAGGGCGTGTATCGGAAGATGCACATCCCCGACGACCCGCACTACTACGAGAAGTTCTACTTCGCGCCGGGCGACACGGGCTTCATGAGCGTGGCCACGAGCCGGCTCGCGGTGGGGCCGCTCGTCTGCTGGGATCAGTGGTATCCGGAGGCCGCGCGGCTCACCGCCATGGCAGGCGCGGAGACGCTCTTCTATCCGACCGCGATCGGCTGGCTCGACGGCGAAGAGCAGCTGCACCGCGAGCAGTACGAGTCGTGGGACACGATGCTCCGCAGCCACGCGATCGCCAACGGTGTGTTCGTGGTGGCGGTCAACCGCACGGGCCGCGAAGGGCCGCTTCGCTTTTGGGGGGCGAGCGTCGTCTACGCCCCCAACGGCCAGTGTCTGGTGAAGGCGGGGCACGACGCGCCCGAGACGCTCGTCTGCGAGTGCGATCTGGATCGCATCGAGTGGTCGCGAACCCGCTGGCCCTTCTTTCGCGACCGCCGGATCGACGCCTACGGCGGCCTCCTCGACCGTTGGGGGCGGTGATGCGGCAGCCCACACCCCCTGTAGCGGCGGTCTCTGACCGTCGTGCCGGTATCCGGGGCATCTGGCGAAGCGTCGGCGGTCAGAGACCGCCGCTACAGCGAGGGCACGGCGGTCAGAGACCGCCGCTACAGCGAGGGCACGGCGGTCAGAGACCGCCGCTACAGGGATCAAGATGCGAAGTTTCGGCTAGCCAGAGGCTGGCGCCATGAAGCCGGCGGAACTCGGCTACCGGCTGCCCGCGGAGTGGGAGCCGCACGCGGCCACGTGGCTGGCCTGGCCGCACCGTCGGGCCACCTGGCTCGGCGACTTCGCGGCCATCCCCGCGGCCTACGCCCGGGTCGCCCGGCAGATCGCGGCCTTCGAGCCGGTGCGGATCATCGGCACCGGCGACGTGCTCGGGGATGCCCGGCGACACCTGGGCGAGGTCGCCGACATCACCTTCGTCGATATTCCCACGAACGACTCCTGGGTCCGTGACACCGGTCCGGTCTTCGTGCGGCGGCAGGTCGCCAAGGCCGCGCCTGACGCCTGCCGCCTCGCCGCCGTGACCTGGGACTGGAACGCCTGGGGCGGCAAGTATCCACCGTGGGACGACGACGCCCGCGTGGCGGCGGCGATCGCGGCACACCTCGGCCTGCACGCCTTCGCGCCGGGTGTCGTGCTGGAAGGTGGCGCGATCGAGACCGACGGCGCCGGTACGCTCCTGGCCAACGAGCGGTGCATCGTGGACCCGAAGCGGAACCCGGGCCGCGGGATGCCGGAGATGGAACAGGCACTGCGGGAAAACCTCGGCGTTGAGAAAGTCCTCTGGATCGGGGGTGATCTCGCCGGCGACGACACCGACGGCCACATCGACCAGCTGGCGCGGTTCGTGGCGCCGGGCCGCGTGGTGGCGGCGCGGCAGCCGGACCGACTCGACCCCAATCACGCCGCGCTCGAGGAGAACCTGGAGCTGTTGGCGACGCTTCGCGATGCTGCCGGCCGGCGGCTGGAGGTGATCCCGATCGACATCCCGCCGCGGTTCTCCTTCCAGGGCGTGCAGCTGCCGGCGAGTCACTTGAACTTCTACGTCGGCAACGGCTTCGTGGGCGTTCCGGTGTTCGGTGCCGCCACCGACGAGGCGGCGCTGGGGGTGCTGGAGCGGTGCTTCCCCGGCCGCAGGGCCGTGCCTGTCGACTGCCGCGAGATCGTCCGCGGCCGCGGGGGCCTGCATTGCATCACGCGGGACGAGCCGGCATAGCCGGCTCACTCTCGATCCACGCGCGTTGTTCCCAAAAAGCCCCGGGCGGAAGCCCGGGGATCCCCCGGCTCCCGCCGGGGGCTTGATGGATCCTCTGCAGGCCCGATTGCGCGAGGCTCAAGTGTGATCCGAGACACACGGTGGCTGTCACCGTTTTCCTTTGGGCTTGTCCCGGCGCGGCCGGTTCGCGACGATTTGGGCGGTTTTGTCGCCGGCATCGACCGCCAGGAGAGAGTTTTCCATGGAACAGTTCGCGACCGCGCTGCAGGGATTCGTGTCGCTGCTCGCCCGGCTGCTGCTTGCGGCGGTGTTTGCAAGCGCCGTCATTGGCAAGATACGAGGTTTTGCACCTACCGTGAACGACATGACGCTGGAAGGCGTTCCCAACGCCACGTTTGCCCTCTTTGGTGCCATCGGTCTGCTGATCCTCGGCTCATTGTCTGTCGCGCTAGGCGCATGGACTCGTTTTGGGGCGATTTTTCTGTTGGTATTCCTGGCGGCGGCCACCTTTTACTACCACGATTTTTGGGAGATGCGGGATCCCTTCGACCCCACCATCACCGATCCTGCTGTGCGAGAGAAACTGATAAACGTATTCGCCAAGAAGCTCAAACTCCCACCTGATCCATCGCAACTGATGATCTATCGAGCTAAGTTTGCAGATCTGCGCTCCCATGAAGTCATCCAGTTCATGAAGAACCTCGCCATCGGCGGCGGGCTGCTCTCACTCATCGCCTTCGGGGGCGGGCCGTGGAGCGTCGATGGCTGGATCGGGTTGAAGCAGGAGGAGGCGGAGTCGGCGCCCGCCGCGAAGCCACGGGTCACGGCCAAGCCGCAGCAGGGGTGATGCCATGGTGCGGGGCGACTTTCTCCTCGTCGTCGCCATGCTGTTGGCCGGCGTGGCGGCAGCGGCCGAACCGCGAACCCCTGATGCGTCCATGACCTCGATGCCTACCGTGAAGGCCTTCGGAAAACTTCTCGACGGCCGCGAGGCCCGGCTCTACACGCTCGAGGTGCCCGGCGGATGGAAGGCCACGCTCACCGACTACGGCGCGATCCTCACGAGCTTCCTCGTGCCGCCCAAGGACGGGGCTGGCGGCAAACCGGTGGACGTCGTCCTCGGGTTCGACGCGCTCGACGGCTATCTGAAGGGGCATCCTTATTTTGGAGCGACCTGCGGCCGCTGTTCCAATCGGATCGCCGGCGGCCGGTTCGAACTCGGTGGCAAAACCTTCAAGCTGGCAACCAACAACGGCCCCAACCATCTGCACGGCGGCGTCGTGGGGTTCGACAAGAAGGTGTGGAAGGCCACGCCGCGGGCGAGCGACCGCGGGCCGGCGGTGGAGTTCGAGATGGTGTCACCCGACGGCGACGAGGGCTATCCGGGGCGGCTCGTGGCCAAGGCCGTGTACACGCTCACGCCCGCCGGCGAACTGATCGTGGAGATGACGGCGACGACCGACGCCGCGACGATCGTCAACATGGTGCATCATTCCTATTGGAACCTCGCCGGCCACGCTTCGGGCTCGGTCGCCGGCCACGAATTGGCCGTGGCCGCCGACCGCTATCTGCCGGTCGACGCGACGAGCATCCCCACCGGGGCGTTCGCGCCGGTCGAGGGCACGCCCTTCGACTTCCGGCCGGAGCGGCAGCCGTGGGGCAGGTGCGGGGCCGCGATCGAGACGCTGCCGCCGGACGCCGCGGCGGGCACGCCGCGGGGCGTGGATCACAACTATCTCGTCCGCGGCTGGGAGCCCGACGGGAAACTGCGCACGGCGGCCACGCTCCGCGACCCTGCCAGTGGCCGGAGCCTCGAGGTGCTCTCCGACCAGCCGGGCGTGCAGGTCTACATGGGCAACTTCCTCGATGGCACGCTGGCCGGGAAGGGGGGCGCCGTCTACAAGGCCAACGGCGGCCTGTGCCTGGAAACGCAAAAGTATCCCGACGCCATCCACCATTCCGACTGGCCGACCGTCCGCCTCGATCCGGGGCAGACCTACCGGCACACGATGATCCACCGCTTCCGCCGCTGACGGCCCCTCGTAGCCTAGGCATTCGATCGGACGTATCCTTGCCCTGCATTCGGACAGCCGTTTTTGGCAAACTGAGTGCGGAAGGCGAGGGGTCGGCGAACGCTCGACGACTGGCTTTGCCGACAAAGGCAGGCAAAGCCACGTCGCTGCGGCCACAGCGAGGAGACTTTTGCCGCCCCCGAGCCGGTGCTAAACCAAAGTCGAACCGGTTTGGGTTCGGCTCGCGTCTCGGCCCTGCCTGCGATCTCCAGGAGCCTCGTGATGGTCTTTCCAGTCGGTGACGACAACTCCGATCGACGGTCCTTCCCGTTCGTCACCATCGCGCTGCTCGCCACGAACATCTTCGTGTTCGTCGTCCTCCAGGGGATGGGGGCCAACGAGAAGTTCACGATGGCCTACGTGCAGGTGCCGGCCGAGATCCTCTCGGGCAAGGACATCGTCACCGAACCCTCCGTCCGCACGGTGCACACGCCGCAGGGTGATTTCCAGGTGCCCGACCCGGGCCTGCAGCCGACACCGATCCCGCCCTGGCTCACGCTGCTGACGGCGATCTTCATGCACGGCAGCATCATGCACCTCGCGGGCAACATGTGGTTCCTGTGGATCTTCGGCGACAACATCGAAGACGACATGGGGCACGTGAAGTACCTGCTCTTCTATCTGGCCACGGGCGTGATCGCGTCGCTCGTGTTCGTGTTCTTGAACCGCTCCGGTGAGGCGGCCCTCACGCCCTGCCTGGGGGCATCGGGGGCGATTTCGGGGGTATTGGGCGCCTATCTCGTGCTCCACCCGCAGCGGCGGGTGAGCGTGATCCTGCTGCGGATGATGGTGGACGTGCCGGGGTACGTGGCGGTGGGGATCTGGTTCCTGTTCCAGATCGTCAGCGGGGTTCTCGACCAGGGCGGCGGCGGGGGCGTGGCCTACTCGGCCCACATCGCCGGCTTCGTGGCGGGCATGGTCCTGGCCAAGCCGATGAGCTTCACGAGCGTGCGCGAGGAGGCGGATCCGCTGGTGGTGCTCCGGCGGCGGGTCCCATAGTGAGGCCTGCCATGGACGCAACCGCGGCCTGGCATGCACTCGACACGGACGACGTGGTGCGGCGGCTTGAAACGGACCCCGTCCGGGGGCTCTCGGCCGCGGAGGTCGGCCAGCGCCTCGTTCGCTTTGGCGAGAACGTCCTCGAGGTGGCGGCGGTCGAGCCCTGGTGGTGGAAGGTCCTCGCGCAGTTCAAGGAACCGGTGATCTGGATCCTGCTGGCGGCGGCCGGCATCGCGGCGGCGATGGGAGACTGGGCCGACACCGCCGCCATCCTGGCGATCGTCGTGGTCAACGCCGCGATCGGCTTCTTCCAGGAGGAGCGGGCGCTGCGGGCCCTTGCCGCGTTGAAGCGGCTCGCCGCCCCGCTGGCGAAAGTCGTGCGCGACGGGGCGTTGCATCCCGTGCCGGCGCGGTCGATCGTGCCCGGGGACCGCATCGAACTCGAGGCCGGCGACCAGGTGCCGGCCGACGCCCGGCTGGTCGAGGCCTTCGGGCTGCGGGTGCAGGAGTCGGCCCTGACCGGCGAGAGCGTGCCGGTGGAGAAGATTCCGGTCGGACCGTTGCCGGAGGCGACACCGCTGGGCGACCGCCGTTCGATCGTGCACGCGGGCACGGTCGTGGCCGCGGGTCGTGGGGCGGCGCTCGTCGTCGAGACCGGCATGCGGACCCAGCTCGGACGGATCGCCAGCCTGCTCGAGCGGTCCCCGCTCGAGACCACGCCGCTGCAGCGGCGGCTGGCCGAACTCGGCCGCGTGCTGATCGTGATCTGCCTCGTGGTCGTCGGGATCATCTTCCTGTTGGAGACCTGGCGGGGCGGCGGGCTGGTGGCACTGTGGCGGGAGGGTGGGCTTGGGGAGGTGATGCTGCGGGCGGTGAGCCTTGCGGTGGCGGCCGTGCCGGAGGGCCTGCCGGCGGTCGTCACGCTCGTGCTGGCCATCGGCCTGCAGCGGATGGTGGCCCGCAACGCGCTCGTCCGCCGGCTGCCGAGCGTGGAAACGCTCGGCTCGGTGACGGTGATCTGCTCCGACAAGACCGGCACGCTGACCCGCAACGAGATGACGGTCCGCGAGGTGGTGACGGCGAGCGGCCGGTATCGCGTCACGGGCGGTGGCTATGAGCCCCGGGGCGAGTTCCTCCGGGAACCCGACGCATCGGCCGTCACGGCTCCCGATCCGGACCTGCGCCGGGCGCTGCTCATCGCCGCCCGGTGCGGCAGCGCGACGGTGGAGCCGACAGGCGACGGCGCCGGCTGGCACGTCATCGGCGATCCGACCGAGGGGGCGCTCGTCGTCGCAGCGCTCAAGGGCGGCGTGCCGGCCGACGATCCGGCCGCGCCGGTGATCTTCGAGATCCCGTTCGACTCCGAACGCAAGCGGATGAGTGTCGTCGTCCGCACGCCGGCGGGTGAACGCTTGATGTTGACGAAGGGGGCGACGGAGGCGGTGCTGGCGGGCTGCAGGGCGGAACTGCGCGACGGGATGATCGTGCCGCTCACGGACGACCGCCGCCGGGAGATTCTCGCCCTGGCCACGGAAATGGCCGGCCGCGCGCTGCGGGTGCTCTCGCTGGCCTGTCGCGACCTCGCCGCCGGTGAGCCGCTCGACTCGCAGCCGGCCGTCGCCGAGCGGAATCTGGTGCACGTGGGGATCGTGGGGATGATCGATCCGCCGCGCGACGAGGCCCGGCGGGCGGTCGAGCGGTGCCGTACGGCCGGCATCCGCCCGGTGATGATCACCGGCGATCATCCTGCCACCGCCCTGGCAATCGGCCGGGAACTCGGCTTGACCGGCGTTGCCGGTGCGGCGGACCGTGTCGTCACCGGCGTCGAGCTCGACGGCCTGCCCGAAGACCGGCTGGCGACAGAGGTGGGCACGATCGCCGTCTACGCCCGGGTGTCGGCCGAGCACAAGCTGCGGATCGTGCAGGCCTGGCAGCGACGCGGCGAGATCGTGGCCATGACCGGCGACGGCGTGAACGACGCCCCGGCGGTCAAGGCGGCCGACATCGGCATCGCCATGGGGATCACGGGCACGGACGTGACCAAGGAAGCCTCCGATATGGTGCTCACCGACGACAACTTCGCGTCGATCGTGACCGCCATCGAGGAGGGGCGTGGCATCTACGACAACATCCAGAAGTTCATCCACTACCTGCTCTCCTGCAATGCCGGCGAGGTGTTGACGATGTTCGTGGCGGTGCTGGCCGGCTGGCCCGCGCCGCTGGCGGCCATCCAGATCCTGTGGCTCAATCTCGCCACCGACGGGCTGCCGGCCCTGGCGCTCGGACTCGAGCCCCCCGAGCGCGACATCATGGAGCGGTCTCCGCGACCGCCCCAGGAGGCGGTGATCACGCGGGCGCGGGGCATCCTCATCCTCGCCCATGGTGCCATCGTCGCGGCTGTCGTCCTGTGGACCTTCTGGAGCACCTGGCGGGGCGACGACGCGCGGCTGGAGCGGGCACGCACGGTGACGTTCTGCGTGGCCGCCTTCGCGCAGCTGTTCTTCGCCATCGGCTGCCGCAGCGACCGCGTCACGGCGTTCGGGCTCGGCTTCTTCAAGAACCCGGCCCTGCTGCTGGCGATTCTCCTCTCGGGGCTGCTGCAGGTCGTGATCGTGACGCTGCCCCACACGCGATCGGTGTTCGAGATCGAGCAGCATCTGAGCAGCGATTGGGCGTTCGTCATCGCCCTGGCACTGGTCCCCGTGACCGTGATCGAGGTGGCGAAGTGGGCCGCCGCCTTCGCCCCGCTGCCCACGCGGGATCGCTCCATTGATCGACCGGCCGTGCGGCCGTAAGGTGACGGCTCGACGGTCCGCGAATGTCGGGCGGTCGCCCGCCCCGGATGCCTGCATGAACGCCAGCCCGTCGCATGGATCGCCCCATCTCCTCCTGACGGGCGCCACCGGACTCCTCGGCTCGTATCTGCTGCGTGATCTGCTGCTGGCGGGCCGGCCCGTGGCCGTCATCGCTCGGGGCGAGCGCAAGCGGTCTCCTGTCGTGCGGGTCGAGGCGCTCGTGGCCGATTGGGAGGACCGGCTGGGCGTACGGTTGCCGCGGCCCGTCGTGCTCGCCGGAGATCTCACGAAGCCCGCCTGCGGCCTCGACGAGGCTTCGATTCGCTGGGTCGGTGACCACTGTTCCGAACTGCTCCACAACGCGGCCAGCCTGAGCTTCAAGGGCACCTCCCGCGACGAGGAGCCGTGGGTCACGAACGTCGGCGGGACCACGCACGTGCTGGAACTCGCGGCGCGGGCCGGTGTGCGACGGATGCACCAGGTCTCGACGGCGTACGTGTGTGGGCTGCGGACCGACGTGGTGGCGGAAGAGGATCTCGACGTCGGTCAGTCGTTCGGCAATGACTATGAACGGAGCAAGGGGGAGGCGGAGCGGCTGGTGCGGTCCGCGGGCCACCTCGACAGCGTCACGGTCTACCGACCGTCGATCATCGTGGGCGACGCCGTCACCGGGTACACGTCGACCTACCATGGCTTCTTCGCGGCGCTGCGGCTCGGCCATACGCTGCTGACGCGGGTGCCAGTGGGGGCCACGAGCGGGTTGGCGCTGCTGGCCCTGATGGGCGTCGATCCGGCAGCACGAAAGAACTTCGTGCCGGTGGACTGGGTGGCCCGGGTGATCGCGACGCTCGTAGGCCGGCCGGAGGCCCATGGCCGCACATTCCACGTCACGCATCCCGAGCCTCTGGCGACGGGCACCGTCGCCGCCACGATCCAGGAGGCCGTCGAGACCTACTCCCGGGCCGCGTCCGCCGACGACCCCGACCTGCGGGACGAACGCTGGTTCGCCGACAACCTGCTGAGCGAACTCGACGTCTACCAGCGCTACTTCCGCCACGATCCCACGTTCGACCGGTCGAACCTCCTGGCCCATGCCGGTGACGTCCCCTGCCCGCCGCTCGACCGGCCGACGCTCCTCCGCATGGCCCGGTTCGCGATCGAGCACGAGTTCGGTCGCCGCCCGGCCGCCCGCGGCGGGCAGGTCGCAACGCTCCGCGTGCATCCGTCCCTGCCCGGCGTCGCGAGCGGGGCCGGCGATGCGCCACGGCCGCCCGAGGCGGCGCCGCTCGACGCCCGCACCGTCTGACGTGCCGGATCATCCGGTGGATTCGAACAGGCCCACGGGAGCGAATCGCTCCACGTCGAACAGTCCCTGCGGGGCGAGTTTGAGGGCCGGAATGACGAGCAGGGCCATGAAGGCCAGCGTCATGAAGGGCGCGCCCAGCGGGGATCCGAGATCCTTCGCGAAGCGGTCGAGCGCCGCATAGCGGGCTGCGACCTCGGCGCCGGGCAGATCGCTCATCAGGCCTGCGATCGGCAGCGGCAGCAGCTCCTCAAGGCCATCGGCCACGGCGGCGAGCCCGCCCCGGGCGCCGATCACGAGATTCACCGCGCGGGCGAGGCTGGCATCGTCGGCGCCGATGGCCAGGATGTTGTGCGAGTCGTGCGCCACGCTCGAGGCGATGGCACCGCGGCGGAGGCCGAAGTTGCGGATGAAGGCGACCACCGGGGGCCGGTGGGCGTAGCGGTCCACGAGCGCGATCTTGAGGACGTCGGTTTCGGGGGCGGCCACGACGTGGCCGCCGACGATCCGTGGCTCGGCCAGCGACGACCCGGTGACGAGCTGGCCATCGCGGGCGTCGATCACGCGGAGCCGTGCCCCGGCCGGCCCGGCCGGCACCGCGAACGCCTCCACCGCCTGCGGCCGGGCCGCGAAGGTGTTGGGGGTGCCCGACGCCAGACGCGGCCAGAGCGTGGCGCGGTCCACGGTGGCCAGTTCGCCGCGAACGAACACCCTGCGGATGCGGAGGGTGCGGAGATCGTCCACCTCGAGGAAGTCGGCCCCATCGCCGGCCTGGAGGAGGCCGACGTCGAGGCCGTAGTGCCGCACGGCGTTGACGGCAGCCGCTTGGAGCACGTCGAACAGGTCGCTGCCGCGGGCGAGGGCCCGGCGGACGAGTGTGTCGATGTGGCCGAGGAGGAGCTGATCGGGATGCTTGTCGTCGCTGCAGAGCATGACGCGACCGGGATGCGAGTCGATGAGACTCGCCAGGGCGTCGAAGTTGCGGGCGGCCGAACCCTCACGGATGAGGATCTTCATGCCGAGCGACAGTTTCTCGAGGGCCTCGTCGAGCGTCACGCACTCGTGGTCGGTGGTGATCCCGGCGGCCGCGTAGGCGGCGAGCGCCGGGCCGCGGAGCCCGGGAGCGTGGCCGTCGACCGGCTTGCCGCGCGCCTTCGCGGCGGCGATCTTCGCGAGCACCCCGGCGTCGCCGGCCACGACGCCGGGATAATTCATCATCTCGGAGAGATAGCCGATGTCGGGCCGGTCGAGCAGCGTGGCGACCGTGGCGGCGTCGAGCATCGCGCCGGCGTGGTCGAACGCCGTCGCCGGCACGCAGGAAGGTGCGCCGAAATGAAAGTGAAACGGCGACCGGGCCGCGTCGGCGAGCATGAACTCGACTCCCGGCACGCCGAGCACGTTGGCGATCTCGTGGGGGTCGGACACCGTGGCCACCGTGCCGTGGGCGACCGCCAGTCGGGCGAACTCGCAGGGGGGCAGAAGGGAACTCTCGACGTGCACGTGGGCGTCCACGAAGCCGGGGAGGAGCCACGTGGCGTGCGGCGTCGGATCCTCGCGGATCGCGGCGATCCGTCCGTCACGAATCGTGAGCGTGGCGGGGAAGATCCGCCGGGCCAGCGGATCGACGACGTTGCCGCTGATCTGCCGCACGTCAGGGCCGGAGGCCGGAGCGGTCATGGGTAGGACGCTCCCTGCGGGTAGCTCACGGGGCCCGGGCAGCGACGATCGCTGCGGCGACCGTTTTCACGCCGCGCGGCTGTGTGCCCGCGGCGTCGCCCACGCCTTCCTTGGGGATCGTCGCCACATCGGGTTGCGCCGCATTGATCGACGTGCACGCCGTGCCTACCGACAGGACGGTGGCGAGATTCGCGAGCCGTTGCATGGGGAATGCCTCCGAGACGGCGCCGGAGCCGACAGTTTATCACTCGCACAGAGGCCGCCGCATGGCCGGCGAGGTCATGGCATCCGCCGAAGCAGCCACCAAGCGAGCGCGATCTGTACAGCCAGGGCGATGAGCCCGGTCCGCGGTTCCCCCGACACCAGCTGCAGCCCGCCGAACGCGACCCCGGCGGCGCCGCCGGCGAGTTTGGTGCCCACCTGCAGCAGTCCGAAGGTGACCCCCGAGCGGCCCGGCGGTGCGAGCACCGCCACCGCCGCACGGAGGAGGCTCTGGATGCCGCCGAGCACGAGGGCGAGGAGCGCTGCCAGCCAGAAGAGCTGGGCCGGCGTCTGCACGAGACAGCCGAGTGCCAGCACGGCCAGCCAGCCGCCCAGACACACCCCTGCGGCCAGCCGCCGGCCGAAGCGTGTCGACATCCACCCGATGAGCAGTGCGCCGGGCAGGGCGATGGTCTGCACGAGCAACACGAGCCGCACGAGCGCCGGCCCGTCGAGGTTGAACCGCTGCATCGCCAGGCTCGTGAACTGGGCGATTCCCGTCTGCACCGCACCTAGGGCGAGCATCGAGCCGAACAAGACGGCGGCGAGATGCAAACCATCGTCGCCACCGGTGACGAGCCGGCCCGCAAACGCAAACAGCTCCCGGCCGGAACTCGGCGCATGCCCGGCGCCGGCGTCGGTGCCGAACCGGGCGATCGTCGCCGGCAGGGAGAAGATCAGCCACCACGCGGCGGTGACCGCGAACGCCAGTCGCAGGCCGCCGCCCACGTCGAGTCCGAGGCGGCCGTGTGCGGTGACGATGGCGGTGGCCAGGATCAGGGCGATGGCCCCGCCCGCGTAGCCCGCCGCGAAGCCCCGGGCGGAGAGGCGATCGGCGTCGTGATCGGCGATTCGGGGCAACAGGCTCCCGGTGAACACCTGGGCAAGATCGAAGCCGACGCTGGCCGTCACGACCGCCGCGAGGACGGCGCTGCCCATCGCCGGAGGCACCGCCGCAAGCGCCAGGAGGCCGCCGACTCCCACGGCCGTGGCGGCGACGAGCGCCCGCTGATGGGCATCGCGGCGATCGGCCCAGGCCGCGGCCCACGGCGCGAGTCCGGCCGCGGCGAGCATCGCTGCCGCGAGCGTCCAGGCCCAGATCACGCCGGCCTCGAGTCCCCAGCAACCGTCCGGAAAGACGATCCGCTCCACGTATGCCACCACGAGCGTGATCAGCACGGTGGAGAAACTGCTCGCCGCCCAGTCGAGCAGGATCCAGGCGCCGCGGGCGAACCGCTGCTCGGTCATGCTCGAGGCCTGTCTGGATGTGGGGAGCAAATGGGATCGTGACGCCACAACATATTCGAGGCTTCGGTGCTGCTGCAATCAGTCGTGTCGTCGCGTTCCCATGCGAGGGTCGCGGCATCTGCCCATCCTGCAACGGCCGCCGAACGGCGCAGACGGCTGCGTATCGTGTGCACCAGGTCATTTCCCCGGCGCCCGTCCGGCAGTTGCGGAGGTGCCGACGATGACCCTACGCTGGCTCCGTCAACGAGGGACCCCTGCGATGTTCATGCGATCTCCCGCCTCGGGGATGCTGGCGTGGCTCCCATCTCCCACCATGATCTGCGTCCTGGCTGCACGCCCACGACAACGTGATCGTCGGCAACGGCTGGGGCGAGGCGTATGGTGACTGGGGCGCCAACGGCGGGATCACGCGCTCCAGTTCCCCGAATTGCCTGATCGAACGCAACCTCATGGTCGCCAACCGGGAAGGGTTCCAGTTCCGTGAACAGGACCGCACCACGGTGCGGATCGGCGGCGATCCGCAGGTCGAAGTCGCCGTCTGGAACCATGACAGCGTCGTCCGCAACAACATCATGGCGCACAACGGCGTGGTCCAGGCGGCGGGCTGGTTTGCTCAGAAGGACGAACGGCACTGGCCCAAGGCCATGCAGCGGTCCGCACCCACCAAGACCGGCGAACCCGCGCATGAGAGCGCCAAGAAAAACCGGGGCAAAGACGAGCGGGCGCAGCCACAAGGGCTGAGCCTGGAAGATCTGCACATCACCATGGCGAACAACCTCTACGCAGTGGCCCCCGGCCAGAAACTGTTTCAGTGGGGGCTGGCGGTCGGCGGGGGTTGGCTTCACAAAGACTACGACTCGCTCGACGGCGTGCGTCGTGAAACCGGCAGTGAGGTCGCGGACCCGGCGTTCGCTGGCGGGTGCATTGACCTGGACTTCCGGCTCACCCCGGCGAGCCCGGCCTTCGCGCGGCGGTGCTATCCCCGCGGCGAGGTTCCAGGGGTCAACCTGTCGGGGAACAGGCGCGAGTAAGCAAAGGGCCGCAGGCCTTCAGTACTAGGCCCGCGCCACTCCCGAAAGAAGCCGCATGTTCTGCGGCAGAAGGCAGGGTGGAGCACCCACCGAGTCGGGGCGACTGGATTCGAACCAGCGACCTCTACGTCCCGAACGTAGCGCTCTAGCCAGGCTGAGCTACGCCCCGAATGGTGCGGCAGATCGCCGCACGCGGGAGAGATAACAGAAGATTACACGGTCTGGTGCCGCGGGACAATGTCGCCGTGCCGCCACCGCCCCGGGGGCGGAAACGGCCTCGCCAGCCGCGACCGACGTCCGGCCCCGCCGCTCACTCGGCCGCGTCCACGCACACGAGTTCGCCGTCGTTCCGGGCGAAAATGCAGCGGCCTGCGAACGCCGGATGGCTCCACACGACCTCCCGGCCGAAGCATTCGTTCGTGGGTTCGAGGAGGTGCATGCGGCCGAGTTCCTCGTACTTCTCGGGCGAGAGCCGGGCCAGGATCAGGTCGCCCGTCTCGCTGAACAGCCACGTGCGGGTCGATCCCGGCGGGTCACCGGCACGGCCCGCTGCTTCGCGGACGAGGAACGCCGTGCCGTGCTTGCCGCGGCGGTCACCGGTCGTGGCCGCGGCCGTCTCCCAGATGCGGCGGCCGTCGGTGAGGTCCACGGCCGTCAGCATGCCGGTGTCACAGTCGCAGCCGTAGAGCACCTCGCCAGCGATGAACGGCGTGCTGTTGGCGCAGTAGACGGCCGACTTTGGTGTGCCCCGCCAGGCGACCTCCGCGCCGGGCGCGTCGGCCACGAGCCGAAAGAGCGCCCCCACGCGGCCGATGCCGCTGGCGAAGAGCACCCGGCCCTGCTTCGTATCGGATACCTGCGGCGCCATGATCGACATGCCGTACATCGGCTTGAGCGGCCGCGACCAGAGCACTTTGCCCGTAGACGGATCGAGCGCGCTCAGGTTGTCGGCATCCCAGATCACGAGCTGTCGCCGGCCGGAAGCCTCGATGATCGTCGGCGGGCAGTAGCCGCTCTCGCTGGCCGTCAGCGCCCGCCAGCGCTCGACGCCCGTGGCCTTGTCGAAGGCCACGGCCACGCTGCCGGGACCGCCGACGAGGCAGATGAGCAGATCGCCCTCCACGAGTGGATGGCCGCAGAACCCCCAGATCGGCACCGGCGCGGAATAGTCTTTCTGAAAATCCTTCGTCCAGAGCACGCGGCCCGAGGCGGCATCGAGGCAGGTGAGGTGGCCCTCGGCGCCGAGGGCGTAGACCTGCCCGTCGGCCACCGTCGGCGTGCACCGCGGGCCGGCGGCGTAGGAGATCGAGTAGGGGCAGTCGTACTCGTGCTTCCAGAGGACCTTGCCGGTGGTGGCGTCGAGGCACAGGATCCGCTCGTTGCCGTTGAGCAGCGTGCGGTCATTGGGGGCATTGGACAGTTCACCCGCACGGCGGTCGTAGTCCATGAGGTAGACACGGCCGCCCGCGACGGCCGGGCCGGCATAACCGCCCTTCACCTCCACCCGCCACTTCACCGGCAGGCCGGCGGCGGGAATGGCGGCGGCCACACCTGCTTCGCGCCAGATCGCGTCGCGACGCGGCCCCATCCACTGCGGCCAGTCGTCGGCGCGGGCGATCGAGGCGAGGAGTATGGACCACGCGAGGCAGGGCAAAGTGAGCAGGAGGGCACGCACGGGGAGGGCTCCGAGTGTTCAGTTCGCGGGCTGACAGACGGCTACCGCAGGCTCGGGCAGATCGAGGCCGACATCGATGCCGTCCGGTCGCCAGTCGATGATCTCCATCTCCGCCGTCCGTCGCCCGCGGAACTCGTTGATCTTGGGCTTGAAGGCCACGTGGAAGGGCTGACCCGGCGCCGGCAGGTGGGGCAGCCACTCCGCGGCGCCGAAGGCGACCCCCCGGACTTTCGCGCCGTGCTGCCGAAACTGCATCGCCAAATGCTTGCCGCCGGCGCCGATCACACGCGGCGGTTCGGCGAGCGTGACAGCGGATGCACAGAGCACGGGCCGGCGGTTGGCCTGGCCGAAAGGTGAAAGTTTTTCCAATTGCTCCACGGCGCTGAGCGTGAGGCCGCCGAGCGTCGTCTCGCCGTCGATCGTCACCTGGGCCCGCCGCAGTTCCGCCGGAAGCCGCTGATCGACCGCCATGCGGAAGGCCGCCCGGAACTCCTCGATCCGGTCGTCCTCGATCCGCAGCCCCGCCGCCGCGGCGTGGCCGCCGCAGGTCACGAGATGCTCACGGCAGGCGATGAGCGCCTCGTGGACGTCGAAGCCCGGCACGCTGCGCACGCTCCCGATCGCCGGCCGGCCCTGATGGGCATCCTGGGCGATCATGACAACGGGGCGGTGGAACCGCTCCGCGAGCCGGCCCGCCACGATACCGATCACGCCGGCGTGCCAGCCGCGATCGGCGAGCACGAGGGCCGCGTCGGCCTCGGGATCGAACTGTTCGCGGGCCTGCTTGGTGGCCGCGAGCTGGATGCTCCGCTCCTCGGTCTCGCGTTGCGCGTTCAACTCGTGGAGGTAGTTGGCCAGGCTGGCGGCCCGCGCGGCATCGGCGGTGGTGAGGAGCTCGATGCCACACGCGGCCTGCCCGAGTCGCCCCGCGGCGTTGAGCCGCGGCGCGAGCCGGAAGGCGACGTCTTCGGCTTCGAGCGACGATTTCTCGTGAAGTCCGGCCAGTTCGATGAGCCGCGTGAGGCCGGGGCCACCCCGCTGCCGCAGGCACTCGAGGCCGTGCTTCACATAAATGCGGTTCTCGTCGAGCAGGGGCACGACGTCGGCCACCGTGCCGAGGGCCGCCAGCCCCATGCCGCGGAGGAGCATCTCCCGCAGCCGCGGCGTCACCTGCTTTGCGCCGCTGGCTCGCGTGGCGATCGCCCAGGCCAGCTTGAAGGCCACGCCCGCTCCGCAGAGCTCGCCGAAGGGATAGCCGGTTCCGGGGAGCCGCGGATGCACCAACACGTCGGCTTCGGGCAGCGAGTCGCCGAACGAGTGGTGGTCGGTGACGATCAGCTCGAGGCCGAGTTCGCGGGCCCGCCGGGCCTCGGCGACGCTGGCGATGCCGCAATCGACGGTCACGACGAGGCTGGCGCCGCCCGCCGCGAGCGATTCCAGGGCGCCGGCGTTCAGGCCGTAGCCCTCTTCCAGCCGGTCGGGCACGTACCACGACGCCTGGGCGTCGAGTGCCTCGAGGCAGCCCATCAGGATCGCGGTGGCGCACATCCCGTCGGCGTCGTAGTCGCCATAGACAACGATCCGGCGGCCGGCCCGTGCGGCGGCCAGGATGCGATCGGCCGCCGCGGACACACCGGGCAGCGACTCCGGGTCGCGCAGGTCGGCCATCGTGCCGGCGAGGAACGACTTCACCTGCTCCGCGGCCGTGATCCCCCGGGCGGTCAACAGCGCCGCCACGATGCTCGGCACCCCCGCCGCACGCTCCAATCGCGTCACTGCCGCGCGATCGTGGGGGCGGATATGCCAGCGTTTTGGCACGGCGGGATTCCCTTCCTCGTTCGTCGAAAAACTTTCGGCAGTATATCGGCCCGAAAACGCACCCCAAACACGCTATATTGTCGGCCCGCCGTTGGAGGAAAACCGCCATGTCGATCGCCGACCTGCCGTTGCCCGTGCTCGCCGCGAAGCCCAAGCGGGGCGACGTGCCCGCGGAGAAGGTGCTGTGCGAGTTTTGCACCGCGAAGTGCTGTCGCTACTTCGCCCTTCCCTTGGAGACGCCCACCACGCGCGAAGAGTTCGAATACATTCGCTGGTTTCTGCTCCACGATCAGGCGACCGTATTCACGGAAGAGGGCGACTGGTACGTGTGCGTGCACACCGTCTGCAAGCATCTCGGCGAAGACCATCGTTGCGGCATCTACGACACCCGGCCCCAGATCTGCCGCGAATACACCACGAAGGAGTGTGAGTACGAGGACGACTGGGTCTACGACCAGTACTTCGAGACTCCCGAGCAGGTCGAGGAATACATGGACGCCGTTCTCGGCCCCGGTGGAGAGCACGTGGGCGACGGTCGCAAGAAGAGGAATCGACGGCAGTCGATCCGGAGCCCGAAGCCGCCGCTGCTCCAGATCATCTGACGGGAACTGCCTCGTGATCGAACCCCGCACCCTCAAGGGTTTCCGTGACCACCTCCCGGCGCAGGCCCTGGCCCGCGAGCGGATCCTCGATGTCGCGAGGAGTGTGTATCGGTCCTACGGCTTCGCGCCGATCGACACGCCGGCGCTCGAGTATCTCGAGATCCTCACCGGCAAGGGGAGCGAGGAGACCGACAAGCAGATGTACCGCTTCACCGACCACGGCGGTCGGGAGGTGGGCATGCGATTCGACCTGACGGTGCCCTTCGCACGGTTCGCCGCCCAGCACGTGCACGAGCTGGGCTTGCCCTTCAAGCGCTATCACATGGCGACGGTGTGGCGCGGGGAGAACACCCAGCGCGGCCGGTACCGCGAGTTCATGCAGTGCGACTTCGACACCATCGGCACGACGAGCCCCGTGGCCGACCTGGAGATGGTGCTCGTCGTCCACGATCTGCTCGCGGCGATCGGGGTGGGCGGCTTTACGATCCGCATCAACGATCGGCGGGTGCTGGCCGGAGTGTTGTCGCGACTCGGTCTCGCGGAGCGCGGTCCGGCCGTGCTCCGCAGCCTCGACAAACTAGGCAAGGCGCCCCCGCAGGCCGTGGCCGCCGAACTTGCCGGCCACGGCGTGGCGCCGGAGGCGGTGGAATCGCTGATGGAGATGGCGCGGCTCGCGGGGCCGGCCGATGCGGTCCTGACGCGGCTGGCAACGCTCGTCGGCGACGTCGAAACTGGCCTTCAGGGCGTGCACGCGCTGCGCGACATCGTGACCGGCGCAGCGGCGGCCGGCGTGGCCGACGGCCGCATCGTCGTCGATCCCTCGATCGCCCGCGGCCTCGACTATTACACCGGCATCGTGCTGGAGAGTTTTCTCGATGACCTGCCGGCGCTCGGCAGCATCTGCTCGGGCGGCCGCTACGACAACCTCGCGGGGCTCTACACGAATCAGCCGTTGCCCGGTGTCGGGGCGTCGTTGGGCATCGATCGGCTCTTGGCCGGCCTCGAAGAGCTGGGGCGGTTGGAGGCCGTGGAGACGCCGGCCCAGGTGTTCCTGGTGCACTTCGATGCCGATCGTCGCGACGACTACCTCCGGATCGCGGCGGCCCTCCGGGCCGTGGGCGTGGCCGTGGAGTTCTTCCCGGAGGCGAAGCGGGTGGGGCAGCAGTTGAAGCTCGCCGCCAAGCGGGGTTTCCCTGCGGCACTGATCCTCGGGGGCGACGAGTTCACCGCCGGCACGGCCCAGTTCAAGAACATGCGGACGCAGGAGAGCGTCGTCATCGACTGGCACGGCGACATGCACGTGCTCATCGATGCGGTGCGCTCGCTGACCGCGGCCATGCGAGTGGACTAAGCCCGTCTCGTGGGCGTCAGGTCGCCGGCAGTGTCCGTTCCAAGGCCGCGATCTCCTTTGCCACCGCCTGGGCGTCGGCAGGACGCTCGGCCTTGTCGTGGGCGATGAGCCGCATGACGAGACTCGCCACGGCGGCAGGCACCTGCGGGGCGGCCTCCGCCAGCGCCAGCGGCTGCCCGCGGGAGATCGCTGCCAGCATCGTGACCATCGAGCGGCCCTCGAAAGGCAAGCGTCCGGCGAGCACTTCGTAGAGGATGACGCCGAGGCCGAAGAGATCGCTCTTCGTGTCGAGGTTCTGCGCGCCGATCCGTTCCGGCGGCATGTAGGCGGGTGTGCCGACGACGGCGCCATCGACGGTGACCTGTGCCGAGTCGGCGCCGACATCGCGGGCGAGCCCGAAATCGATGATCCGCACGCTCCGGCCGCGGCCCTCCAGGAAGATGTTGTCGGGCTTGATGTCACGGTGCACGAGGCCGCAGGCGTGGGCGGCGGCCAGCCCTTCCGCGATCTCCCTGCCGATCCGCAGTACGTCACCGAGCGGCAGTCGCTCGCCGGCACGCTGCAGTTCGGCGAGCGTGCAGCCCTGCAGATGCTGCATCACGATGAAGGGCAGCCCACGATCTTCGCCGACCTGGTGAATGGTCATGATGTGCGGGTGTTCCACGGCCGCCGCCGCCTGGCTCTCGCGAATGAACCGCCGTCGGGCCGCCGCATCGCGGGCCTTCGTGGGATTCATCACCTTGACGGCGACATGGCGGCCGAGTTGGGCGTCGCGGGCCAGATAGACCCGCCCCATCGCGCCGCTGCCGATCAGACTCAGGATCGCGTATCCGCCGATGCTTTCCGGCATCGGGTCGTCGGCGATGGCGGGCACGGCCACCGCCAGGCCCGCGGGCGTGGCGCAGACCGTCTCCGTGAGCCGCGAGTCCGAGGAGTGCGTGTCGCTGCCCGTGCGACGGACCGTAAACGCGCAAAACGGGTCGCCGTGCAGCATGCAGCTCGTCTCGTCGATCGCGAGCGTCTCTCCGAAATGCTTCGCCATGCCGTGCATCAAGCCAGTGGCCAGTGCGCAAAGCCTTCTCCGGGAGCTGTAGACGAGATGGAGCTCGTCGGGGGCGACGCGGACGGTTTCCAGCACGGGGGGCTCGGCACCCGGCTTTGCCGACCGGACCATGGCATGGATGAGCGACTCCGTGTGCTCGATCAGATCGAGCGTCCGCCAGGAAGGGTCGACGAGCGAGCCCGCTACCTTGACCAGATGAGGTGCGATGAAGTCGCCGAAGCGGCCGAGCATTCCGGGCAACGGCATGCCGACTCCGTCCGCCATGGATTGCAGGAGCCCCACCGCCTCGGCGTCGTCATACACACCGGAGGGTAGGTAGTGGGCCGTGTGCTGTACGACCGTAGACCGCAGGCCGGCGTGTGTGCTCGTGCCGGTCGCGAGCAGATCGGCGAACTTCTGGATGTAGAAAAAAATCAGGCCGTGCACGGGATGATCGCGCCGGGGCGTGGGGGCTATGCCGGGGTAACCGGCGTTCTGACGTCCCGTCGAGGGTAGCACCTCCTTCGGGGCGAACGTTAGTCACTATTCCCCAGGGCGGCTGAAAGCCTGGGCACGAGCGGCGTTCGTGCAGGCTCTCCTCCGATAGAGGGAGAGGCCATGTGCGGCGTGGTACAGGCCGCCGCACTCGACGTCGACGTCGGCGGTTTGTTCCAGGAGCGTCACGAGACGGTCGGCGGCGCGAGTCACCCAGGGCTCCGCGATTCGATCGTCGTCGAGCGCCAGGGCCAGCACCTCGAAGACATGGCCCGTGGCTCCCAGGCGGGCGAAGACGTCGGGCGACGTTCCCGGCCGTTCGAAGGAGTGGATGGAGAAACTGCCGTCGGCCTGCTGGAACATGCGGGCCCGATCGATCGCGTCCTCGAGCACCGCTTCGGCCTCCGCCCAACCGCTGTCGGGGGCGATCGGCAGTCCGGACGTGCGCCGCGCGGCGACAGCAGCCGCCAGGCCGTAGAGACGATGGGCTCCGCCGCATGCGGCGCCGAAGATGTCGGCCTCCGCCTCCATCCGCACGACCCGTTCGACGTTCCATTTCGAGCCGTCGCCGGCGATCCATGCAGCGTCGGTGGGGAGATAGGCCGCGAGGGCCATCAGCGTCCAGGTGGCCTCCTGGCCGGGGCGAATGTCGTGCTGGGCCTGGGCCAGCAGGTCGGCCAGCGTGAAGGGCCGACCGGCGACGGTGAGGCGGGTGTCGAGCGGCAGTCCGCCGGGGCCGTCGGCATCGACGCCGCATTGCGACAGGTAGCCGAGCCACTGGTCGGGGTGCCCCTGGCCCATCGTGCTCCCTTCCTCGACGACCGCGATCAGGCCCGGCGTGCCCGGGCGCAGGAGCCAGCCGGTGAGCCGGCCGCCACTGAGCAGGTAATCGAGCGCGGGGGAGACGGTGCCGTCGTGCTCCAGGGGGAGTTCTGCACCGAAGGCCAGAATGCCGTGCACCACCTGCCAGGCCCCCTGCACATCCGCGTCGAGGAGGCGGGCCGAGCGGACGTGGGCCAGGGCCGAATCGATCCGGGTGCAGAGCGTCGCCGTGGCCAGGCGGCCGGTCGATCCCGCGGGTGGGTCCGCCGCGGTCGGCCCGCCGCAGCCGGCGACGGCCAGGCAGCCCATCGCGAAAAGCGGCCTCCAGCGACGGGGAACAATCAAGGCGGCGATTGCGTAGAACATCGAACTGCCTGCAAGGATCGAACCGAGGCCGATGGCGGTGCCGTCCCCGTCTCGACGAACCGTCTAGAATAGTTTCGGATTCCGCAGGCCGCAGGCACCCTTTCCGGAGAAACGTCGTCCGATGCCGTTCTTCTATTTCGACCCCAACTACATGCTTGCCATCGCCCCCGCCATCCTCCTGGCCATGTGGGCCCAGTGGCGGGTGCAAGCCTCGTTCGCCGCGGCGTCCCGGGAGCCGGCCCCGTTGACGGGGGCTGCCGCGGCCCGGCACATCCTCGACTCGGCGGGTGCGACCGACGTGGAGATCGAGGCCATGCCCGGCCATCTGACCGACCATTACGACCCGCGGACGAAGGTTCTGCGCTTGTCGCAGGGCGTGTACGGAGACCGGTCGTTGGCGGCGGTGGGCATCGCGGCCCACGAGGCCGGCCATGCCCTTCAGGATGCCCAAGGCTATTCGCTGATGACGATCCGCAATGCGGCCGTCGGTGTCGCCAACATCGGCAGCGGATTCGGCCTGTTCGTGTTCATGATCGGCCTGGGGTTCGCGCTGAAGCCGATCGCCTGGCTGGGTATCGCCCTCTTTGCCGGCACCGTCTTCTTTCAACTGGTGAACCTGCCGGTCGAACTCGACGCCAGTAACCGCGCCAAGGCCCAACTCGTGGACCTGGGCATCGTGCCGGCGGCGGACATGCCGGCGGTCAATCGCGTGCTCAACGCCGCCGCCTGGACGTACGTTGCCGGCACGCTGCAGAGCATCCTCACTCTGCTCTACTATGCCAGCTACCTGAGCGGCGGCAGCAGCGACTCCGAAGCGTAGGTCGTTTCGGCACGGGCCGCCCCGCGAGGAGATCGTCCAAAAACAGCGGCCGGGGGGCATCATGCTCCCCCGGCCGCGTTTCGTTCGCTGACGTGAGCCACGTGCAGCCAGATCAGGCGGTGGCGGGCTTCTTCAGGAAGCTGACGATCAACGGCAGCAGCGCGCCGACGATCGCCGACAGGCCGCCCGTACCGACGAGGCTGTCACCACCGCCAACGAGCGAGCCGACGGCCGGCACGAGGAGCGGCAGGATCTTGCCGCCGAGGCCGCCGCCCACGAGTCCGAGAACGGTGTTGAGCATCGGGCCGAGGTTGCGATTCTTCAGCAGGGCGCCGACGATGTTGCCACCGGCGCTACCGGCGATGAGGCTCACGATCCAGCTGATGATCTGGGGATCCATACGAAGAAGTCCTTTGAAAGAAAACGTTGCAGTTCCGCGGGCCGCGCCCTCCGCCGGGAGCGGCTCTCATGGGGTGAGTTGCCGCCGGGGCTGACCGTGTCACGGGGCGCACCGAAAGTTTTTTGGGGCGGCTCTCCTCAGCCCCCGACCGCGACGGTTGTGACGGTCATGCGGACTGCTCCGCTCGCCCAGCGTTCAACTTACCGAGGATTCCGCGATGCCCGCTCTCCCGCCGCGTACAACCCGAGCAGTGCCGCGAAATAGGCGGCAATGAGGCCTGTCTGTATCCAGTAGGCGAGCGTGGACCTGCCATCCAGCACCGAACCGAGCGCGTCAGAAACATTCACTGCACTCAGCCCGAGCACGGTGACGCCAAGTGCCACGATCGCAGCGGGCACCCCGCTTCGATGCAAGGCGGCGTTTGCAAAGAGGCAGGCATAGGCGACGACTGCGAAGGAGATGATCTTGTCCTGATACGCGTAGAAGGGAACGTCGTAATAGACGAACAGGATCGGATACTTTAGGCCAAAGAAGTGCGCCAAAGCCATGCAGCAAAAATAGGCCACGCCTGCCCACAGTGCGAGGCGGAGAGGAACAGGGGGCAGATTGCCGTTGCTCATGGTTCAGTCAGATGCTGGTGAACGTTTGAGCTAAGGCGCGGATTTATCCGTCGCCTTCAGTTCCTTGTTCGGCATATTGTCTTTGTCGGTTAACAGCAACTCAATGCCTTGAAACCAACTCTCCGCCATTTTGTCATAGAGCGAGTTGGTCGGGTGATTGATCCCATTGGACAATCGCGTTGCATCAATCGATTTTGGGTCATTAACGTCTGCCAGAAACAGTCTATACAGGTCAACCGTGCTGATCGTGTACCCCTTGCCTGCATAGGTTGGCACCAAGGTCTGCCTAATGTAGGTGTTGTAGTCAAAGATGTTCTGATTAAATCTGCTCAAGGGGGTTATTTGAGCCACAATAAGTTTCACTCCTTTATCCGCGTTATAGATTGTCTTTACGAGAGATTCTAGCTGTTGGGGGCTATGGGCATTGACCCCATTAATTCCTATAAGAAGAAGAATGATATCGGGGCGGTCCTTCTTGATCCATTCGGCAACATTCGTCTGAATCCGTTCAATGCTCCATCCACCATATCCGTGGTGTTTGTCCATCTTCAATTGCCGGAGATCAGTTGATGGTTCATTGGCAGGCACACGCCATTTACCATCCCATGGCTCAGGCGATTCACCGACAAACTCGAATTTGTAGCCGGCATTCTTTAACAGTTTGTAAAGACCGCTACGATAACCGAACTCAAAGGGATGCTGCCATTTGGGATTATCCGTGTATCCTGCCGTAATTGAATCCCCCAGAGGCATGATCCGAAGCGGCGCTGTATCTGCTGCGTGAAGGGGATTGCCCGGGAGAAGCCAGAATACTGCGATTAGCAGAATGACCATCATCTGCGGCGACCTGTTCATCATGCGTAGAGCTTCTCCACCTTTCCGATACTGCTTCATATCTCTTCCTTCCTTAATTTTGTTAGCCGAACGTTTCCGGTCAATGGCTCGCGACCACAAGATTATCCACACCGCAGGGCTTCATCGCGAGTCCATTGTATCGGGTGGTGTACGCCCGTCATGGGCGTGATTGTATGGGGCGCAAGTCCCCTGTGCGAGATTGGGAGCCTGAAGGAGATCAGTCGACCAAGTGACCACTCCGATTGGCAAAGCACGAGGTGAGGGCAACTGCTCTGGGGCGATCCAGGGTGGGAAGGAAGCCTGCGGATGCGTCGGTAAGCTGACGATAAAGCAACACCCCTTCTGTAAATCCGGGTTTTCAGAGGTGGGTCATCTGGCTTCCATGGTCAGGTAGGCGCGTTCGGTTTCCCAATCGTCGCTGATCTCGGAGAGGACTGCGGAGGCGAGCCGCAGGAGTGATGCCTCGTTCGGGAAGAGCGTGGCGACCCGCGTTCGTCGCTTGATCTCCTTGTTGAGCCGTTCGAGGCCGTTGGTCGTTCGGAGCCGCCGCCGGTGGGCAGCGGGGATTCGCAAGACGGTGAGGGCCTCGGGGACGTTTTCTTCGAGCCAGGCTGCGAGTTGCGGAGCAGGCTTTTGATAGCGGGCCACGACGTCGCGGAGCCGCCGCTCGGCCTCGGCAGGTTCATCGGCGTCGAAGACGCGGCGACGGTCGCCAGCGACCTCCGCTCGCATGGCGATCTTCGGCACGTGGGCCATGGCGTTCTGCATGAGGTGGAACTGGCAGCGTTGCCAGGGCACTCCGGCGAGAACCGCCTGCCGGGCG
>JBIKND010000289.1:0-3006 GCA_044358905.1 Pirellulales bacterium
GCGCGGCTGATGCACCGGCGGCCAAAGTTGTTTTTTCTAAGGAATCTGGCCCCCCGGAAGAAGATCTTCAGCAGCCACGCCAGCGAGCATCACCGCCAGTATCGAAAGTCGTTTCGTGACGATCCGGTGCCGCGCGGCGAAGACCGAGGAATTCGGCTGAACCTCTTCGAGGGCCTCGTGGAGTCGCTGCCGGTGAGCCTACTTTTGGCACTCTTTTCCACGACTGGCGCGCTCGTGTTTCCTGTCGTCGTGTGTCTGCATCACCTGCTGTGGAATCTGATCCACATGGAAATGCACAAGCCCGAGGGCAGATTCTTTTCCCAATGGCCGATCTTCAAGTCGCTAGCCCGGCACCACTACCTTCACCACCGCTATCCGGACAAAAACTTCAACGTCGCTCTGCTCGCTGGCGATTTCCTGTTTGGCACCATGGCCAAGGCGTCCGACGCCGATTGGCAGGCCATGAAGGCGGAAGGCCTCGCCTGACCCTCCCTGCCTGCTACGCTGGGCATCGACAAACCTCATGCGCCCCGTTCCACAGCGGATGGCGAACAGCGGTTCGGCGCCGTCACGGACCGCCGCTATTCCCCTACCTCGATTTGGAGCGGACCGAATGAGCAGCAACGAACGAAGCGAGGCCCGAAGCGTAATCCTGAAATTGCGGCGCTATCGCGATCGCATTGACGACATTACCGGAGTCGATGGCGGCGGTGTCGCCGCTGGTGCGCCTGCTGGAGCCGCCGCTCAACGCCGACTGGCCTCGCTGAAGAACGATCTGGACCACGACTCCCACGAATGTGAGATCGGCAGAAAGCGGGCGGTACAGTCGGAATGCGAACAGATGTTTCTGGGGCCCGCACTTCGAGAGGCGGCCGGGGCGATGCTGGGGCAATCCGGGCGCCGCCTGCTAGATGCTCATGCAAAAGAGGAGTTGCGGGCGGCCCGAGCCCACATTCTCAACTACCTTGAACAATTGGAGGGTCTCTACCCCACCCTGTAGCCCCGAAATAGCGTTGCTATTCCCGAGATTGTGATCTATCCTAGAAAAGTTGGTTCTGGACGACGCTAGTTGCGCGGTGGCCGATCGGCCGCGATTGCCGCTTCTTTTCCTCGCCTTTACCCTCTGGCGGGCTGCCACTCTCTGGCCCTTTCGATGTGACCCCGAAAGTTCATTTGGGTCATCGGTAGGAGTGTTTTGTTCATGGGTAAAAAACTGTACGTCGGCAATCTGGCCTATAGCGTCACGAGCGAATCGCTCGAGCAGATGTTTCTCGAGTTTGGCGCCGTCACGAGCGCGCAGGTGATTCAGGATCGTGAGACGGGCCGCAGCAAGGGCTTCGGATTCGTCGAGATGCAGTCAGATGATGCCGCGCAGCGGGCGATCAACGGCATGCACGAGAAACAGTTGGACGGTCGGCCCCTCACCGTAAACGAGGCCAAGCCCCGTGAGAGCGGTGGTGGCGGCGGCCGAGGTGGTTACGGCGGTGGCGGACGCCGCTACTAAGCCGGATCGCCTCCAAACGGCACATGTTGTCAGGGCCGGAGCGCGTCGTTTAGGCGTTCTCCGGCCCTCTTCTTTGCCACGGCAGCGCGGTTGATCCGGTAAACCGCATGCGGATGCCCCTGCGGCTCAACGCTTCGCCGCCAACAGGCTACGCACCACCATGGCCGCTCTCTCGTCGTACCCGTGGCTGTCACTGCGGGCGACAAGATCGAGTCTCTCCGGCAGTGGGCCTCCGGGCCGGTGCCTCTCGGCGGATCGGGCAGGCGTGTATTCGCGGGCAGAAGGTGGCAGTGGCGGTCGGGTGCGGAGGGTGGTGCGGGCTGATTGAGCCGGGAGTGACCTGAGCAGCCGTGAAAACACAGAGAGGAGCAGGCCCGTGATGGCGACCTGCTCCCCTCGCGTTGGAATCAGATTTGTGGGCACGCTCGCCGAGAGCCTGCTCTTCGGCCACGAGAAGGGCTCCTTCACCGGCGCCGACGATTCCGCGATCGGCGCCTTCCGGGCCGCCCACGGCGGGATCCTGTTGCTCGTCGCGCACTTCACGACGGATTGCGCCCGCCGATTCGAACGCCCGGGCTGGACCCTGCCCGACGCGGCGATCCGGCGGTTCATGGACCACTCGTGGCCGGGCAATGTTCGTGAACTACGACAGACGATCCTGCGAATCGCCATCTTCGAGGACCGGCTGGATGAGATCCTCGACGAGATGGAGGCCCAGCGGCCGGCCGTGCCACCCGCGGCCGCATCGCCCCCGCAAGCTCCGCCCGCGAGCCCCGACACCTTCAACCTCGACGAACTGCGGCGCGACGCGGTCCGCCGGGCGCTCGCCGCCACTGCGGGCCACTACGGCCGCGCAGCGGCCCTGCTCGGCGTCTCGGCCAAGACGATGACGAAGCTCGTCGCCAAGGCCTGCCCCGGCACGGTCGCCAAGCGGGGGCGGCGACGGCGGAAGCCGCTGCCGAGGTGAAGCGAGAGCGTTTCAAACACCGTTCAAAGATTGTTCTCGCCAACATCAGCCCCCATACCGCCCCAGTTCAGCACTCTTGCTGACCAACGTCGACGCCAATGCTGAAACGGTCCTATCTCTCCACACCAGTGCTCGCCGGACCACAACCTCGCCCACCAACACGCCGACAACCCAACTCGAACGCTCCGCCGCCAACAGGCTCCGCACCACCATGGCCGCCGTGAAACTCTCCTTCACGTGGCTGGGCGTCAGAAAGACCCTCGCACCAGAGCAGCGGACTACAGCGGCCCGAGCGTTCCATGCCGACCGGGAACTGCTCACGGCCAGCAAACTCATCCTCGACACGAAGAACCCCGCCTACCGTGCCGTGGCTGCCGTCCGGTCTGAGGCATCGTCCTACTGGCGGACGGTCACGCTGCCGTTCCCCGAGGCTGGCATACGGCTCCTTCCGCAGAACTCGCTCGGGATGTTCGCGACCACCATGCAGACGTACCTCGAGCGACTTCAAGAGGCCGCCCGGGAACTCGCCAGCCAG
>JBIKND010000128.1:0-11165 GCA_044358905.1 Pirellulales bacterium
ACCGCCGGTCCCCCGGCTTCCGCCGGGGGCTTTTTGGCGCGCTGTAGCGGCGGTCTCCGACCGCCGGTCCCCCGGCTCCCGCCGGGGGCTTCAAGGGCGTGGGCAGAGAGGCTCAGGCGGATGCTCGCGCCTCGGGCTCGGCGGTCAGAGACCGCCGCTACAGTGGGCAAACGGCGGCCGTTCCGCCAAAGGGCCTCCCCGCTCGCGTGCGGCGGGCTAGAACAGCGGTATGACAACCACCGCCTTCCCCCCGCCCGCCGCCCGCCCGGGAATCGATCTCGGCGACTGCCGTTCGCGGCTCGTCAGCCACCCGATCTACGGGATCGTGGACAGCCCAGCCCGGCTGCGGCGGTTCATGGAGCATCACGTCTTCGCGGTCTGGGACTTCCAGAGCCTGCTCAAGGCCCTGCAGCAGCGGCTCACCTGCACGACCATCCCCTGGGTGCCCACGCCCGATCCGGAGGCCCGGCGGCTGGTCAACGAGATCGTGCTCGACGAGGAATCAGACGAACTTCCCGATGGCGGCCACGCCAGCCACTTCGAGCTGTACCTCGCCGCCATGGCCCGGGCCGGCGCCGACACGGGGCCGATCATCAGGCTCCTCGATGCGCTGCGTGCCGGAGCGTCGCTCGACGGCGCGCTCGCCAGCTGTGGCGGTCCACCGGCGGCCCTGGAGTTCATCCGCCGCTCGTTCGCCGTGATCGCGGCGGGAGAGACCCATCGCATCGTGGCCGCCTTCACCTATGGCCGCGAAGACGTGATCCCCGACATGTTCCGCGGCCTCGTGGCGGCGCTCGCCGACCACGATCCGGCCTGGGGGCCGTTCCGCTTCTACCTCGAGCGGCACATCGCCCACGACGACGAGAAGCACGCCCCCGTCTGCCGGCGGATCGTGGCCCGGCTGTGCGGCGACGACGCCGCCAAGTGGGCGGAAGCCTCGGCCACGGCACGGGAATGCCTCGAGGCCCGGATCGCCCTCTGGGACGCCATCACCGCGGCGCTGTAGCGGCGGTCTCCGACCGTCGTGCCGCGGCTGGAAACCTGGTTTCGGCGGTCAGAGACCGCCGCTACAGCGCGAATGGAAACCGGATTACGGCGGTCAGAGACCGCCGCTACAGCGCGAATGGAAACCGCATTACGGCGGTCAGAGACCGCCGCTACAGCGTCGTGCCGCCCGGACTACTTAGCCGCGGCCAGCTCCGCCTTCTTCCGCTCCTCGACGATCTCTTTCTGGATGTTCCCGGGGGTCGGCTTGTACTTGCTGAACTCCATCGTGAACACACCCTGGCCCTGCGTCATGCTCCGCAGGTCGGTCGAGTAGCCGAAGGTCTCCGCCAGCGGCACCTCGGCGATGATCGTGGACGTATTGCCCACGGTCTCCGTGGAGATGATCAGGCCGCGTCGCTTGTTGAGCTCGCCGGTGACGGGCCCCTGGAAGTCGGCCGGCACCTCGACCTCCATCTTCATGATCGGCTCGAGCAGCACGGGCTTCGTGTTGAGGAACGCCTCACGGAAGCCGGCCCGGGCGCAGACCTGGAAGGCCATGTCGCTGGAGTCGACGTCGTGGTAGGAGCCGTCTTCGAGCGTGGCCTTCACGCCCACGATCGGGAAGCCGGCGATCGGGCCCTTGTTGAGCACGGCCAGGAAGCCCTTTTCCACCGACGGGATGTATTCCCGTGGCACGCGGCCGCCGACGACCGCATCTTCGAAGACGAAGTTCTCGGTCGCGTCTTCCGGCAGCGGCTCGAGGTGGCCGATGATGTGGGCGTACTGGCCCGAGCCACCCGTCTGCTTCTTGTGCTTGTAGTCGTAGTCCGTGCTCTTCGTGGGCGCCTCGCGGTAGCTCACCTTCGGGGCACCGACGGTGACTTCCACCTTGTATTCGCGCTTGATCCGTTCGACGTAGATGTCGAGGTGCAACTCGCCCATGCCGGCGATCAGCGTCTCGCCCGTCTCCTCGTCGGTGAACACCCGGAAGGTCGGATCCTCGCGGGTGAACCGTTGCAGGCCCTTGCTGAGCTTGTCGAGGCCGTCGCGGTTCGTCGGCGTGATCGCCATCTTGATCACCGGCTCCGGCACGAACATGTTCTCGAGGGTGCAGTACTTCGCATCCGCCGAGTAGGTGTCGCCGCTGGCCGCGTCGACGCCCATCACGGCCACGATGTCGCCCGCCTCGGCGGAGTCGATCTCCTCGCGCTTGTCGGCGTGCATCCGCACGATGCGGCTGAACCGCTGCTTCTGGCTCGTGCGCTGATTGATGTAGGCCTCGCCCTTCTTCATCGTGCCCTGGTAGAGCCGCATGAACGTCAGCTGGCCGTAGGGATCGTCGACGATCTTGAAGGCCATCGCCACCAGCGGCTTCGCCGGATTGGCCTCGAGGTCGAACTTCTCGTCGGCGTTCGACCAGTTCTTGGCGATCACCTTCCGCTCCAGCGGGTTGGGAAGGTAGCGAACCACGGCGTCGAGCAGCGGCTGCACGCCCTTGTTCTTGTAGGCACTGCCGCAGAACACCGGCGTGATGCTCTGGGAGTGGACCGCCGCCTTGGTGACGGCGTGGATCTCGTCCTCCGTGGGCACCTCCTCCGAGAGGAGCTTCTCCATCAGGGAGTCGGAGTACATCGCCAGGTCTTCGAGCAGCTTGTGCCGGGCCTCGGCCGCCTTGTCCTTGTAATCGGCCGGAATCTCCTCCTCACGGACGTGCTCACCGTTGTCGCCGTCGAAGTAGATCGCCTTCATCCGCACCAGGTCGATCACGCCCTGGAGCTTGTCCTCCTTGCCGATCGGGATCTGGTAGGGGATGGCGTGGCAGCCGAGCTTGTCCTTGAGTTGGCCCACGACGCGGTCAAAATTGGCCCCGGTGCGGTCCATCTTGTTGATGAACGCCAGCCGCGGCACCTTGTAGCGCTTCATCTGCCGGTCGACCGTCATCGACTGGCTCTGCACGCCGCCCACGGAGCAGAGCACGAGGATCGCCCCGTCGAGCACGCGGAGGCTGCGCTCCACTTCGACGGTGAAGTCCACGTGGCCCGGGGTGTCGATGAGGTTGATGGCGCAGTCGCCCCACTGCACGCTCGTGGCGGCGGAGGTGATCGTGATCCCGCGCTCCCGCTCGAGGTCCATGTAGTCCATGGTCGCCCCGTCACCATCGCCCTTCACTTCCTGGATCCGGTGGATGCGGCCGGCGTAGTAGAGGATCCGCTCCGAGAGGGTGGTCTTGCCGGAGTCGATATGGGCGGAGATGCCCATGTTGCGAAGCTTGGTCAGGTCCATGGACACGAAGCACCTTCTGGAAACGGAGGGAAAACCCGCGGGCCGCCGGGCGGGAAAACGGGCACTGTGGCGGCGAGACGCTGGAATATACTCGCGGTGGGAAAATCGCGACAGACGAGGCCTTTCGAGCCTCGGGAACGGGGAAAACGCCCATGAAATCGCCCTCCGCCTCCCCTGAGTCGCCAGCCATCGATCACGGCCCCGCCTGGCCGTGGCAGGCCTGCGTTGTGCCGATGGTGGCCTTTCTCACGCTCGGCCTGCTCGAGCCCACGCCGTCCGGCAGCGGGATCGCCGGGACCCTCGGCATCCCCTACTCGGCCTACCCGTGGGTCTATGCCGCCCGTCTCCTGGTGACCGTCGGGCTCGTGGCCTCCGCCTGGCCGGCGATCCGGGCCTGGCTGGGCCGACCGTCATGGTGGCCGCCGCTCTTGGGCCTGGCGCTCGTCGTGCCGTGGGTGGTGCTGGCAGCGCTGCAGCGTGACGCCGGCTGGGCGGGTAGCCTCCACGAGCGGAGCGGCTTCAATCCCTGGGAGCAGTACGGTGCGAACTCGATCGCCATCCCGGCCTACCTCGCGCTGCGGGGCCTCGGGCTCGTCGTGGTCACGCCCCTGGTAGAGGAGCTCTTCCTGCGGGGCTTCTTTCTGCGGTTCATCGTCAAGGAGCGGTTCTGGGAGGTGCCCTTCGGCCTGGTCACGCCCGCGGTGGCCGGGGCCTGCGCCGTGTATGCCGCGGCGACGCATCCCAACGAAGCCGTCGCGGCCGTCGGGTGGTTCGCGGTCGTGAGCGGCATCGCGGCAGCGACGCGACGGCCGATCGACTGCGTGCTTGCTCATGCGGCGACGAACCTCGCCCTCGGAGCCTGGGTGCTTGCCACGGGCGCGTGGTGGCTGGTTTAGGAGGGGTTGATTGGAGTGTGGCTGGCGTTCCCAGGAAGCCCCGGGTGGAAACCCGGGGACACCGGGCATGAAAACCACCCCACCATCCATGCCGGACGAAGGCACGTGATTCCCCCGGTCAAACCCGCACCGCATGGTGAGCGGGGAGGCGGGTGACCCGGTGTCCCCCGGCTCCCGCCGGGGGCTTCTTGTGGGCGCCCGAGAAGCCCCGGGTGGAAACCCGGGGACTCCGGTCATAAAAACCACCCCACCATCCACTCCGCTCGGCTCACGCCTCGGGCGTCAAGGGCAACGGGCGCGACCGCTGAAAAACCGACGTTCCAAAATCATGCCGCTTCGTGGCCGACTCGCACCGACGCCGACTGGCCTGCTGCACGTTGGCCACGCGCGCACGTTCGCGGTCGCTGCCGCGCGGGCCGCCGGAGCGGGGCTCGTGTTGCGGATCGAGGATCTCGACAAGCCGCGGTGCCGGGCCGAGTTCATCTCCGCAGCCGTCGAGGATCTGCGTTGGCTGGGCCTCGACTGGACCGCGGGGCCGGATGTCGGGGGGCCACACGCCCCGTATGAGCAGAGCGGTCGGACGGCCTGGTATCTGGAGGTCTGGCGGCGGCTCGAAGCGGTCGGGGCGATCTACCCGAGTCCCCATTCGCGCCGCGACGTCGAGGAGGCGGCCGCCGCACCACACGCGACCGCCGACGAGCCCATCTTCCCGCCGGCCTTGCGGCCCGCTCGCCGGGAACGGGCGACGGCGCCCGGCGGTGTGCCGTGGCGGTTTCGCGTGCCCGACGGCCGCACGCTCGAGTTTCACGACGCGCTGCAGGGGACGGTGCGACGGACGGCGGGCGTGGACTTCGGCGACTTCGTCGTCTGGCGGCGCGACGATCTCGCGGCCTACGAACTGGCCGTCGTGGCCGACGACCACGCCATGGAGATCGCCGAGGTGGTCCGCGGCTCCGACCTGCTCACGAGCACGGCGCGGCAGTTGCTGCTCTTCGAGGCGCTCGGCTGGGAGGCACCGGCCTTCTGCCATGCGCCGCTCGTATGCGACGCTGCCGGCCGCCGGCTGGCCAAGCGGAGCGGTGGCCTGGCGATCCGCGACCTGCGGGCCGCCGGCTGGTCGCCCGCCGACGTCCTCCACCAGCCCATCGACACGCTCGCGGAATCGCCCCATGGATGAATCACCCTCCGACCCGCAGCCCGCCGTCACCTGGTTCGTCGACCTCGACGTCGATGCGACGGTGGAACTGCCAGCGAGTCACGGCGTCGCCCGCGATGTCTTTCTCGACTGGCTGTGGGGAGCGGCCGACGGCCTCCTGGGCGTCGATGAAGGGGCGGTCGACGTCGTCGAGGCGGCGACGCTCGGGCTCGTCGAGTCACCGCTGGTGATCGACGCCGCCGCCGCCCCCGCGGATCGTGACTGGGTCGGCTCCCTGGCAACGGCCCGGATCGCCTGCGCCTTCGACAGCGAGACGACGGCGCGAGAGGCGGCGCGGCGGCTCACGGGGCTCCACGGTTGCCGGGTGGCGGGCATTCGCGCCGCGGCGGCCGGCGACGCAGCGGCATGGCGGGACGCGTTCGGGCCGATCGACGTCGCGGGTTTCGGCACCGTGCGGCCGGCATGGGAGCCGGGGATCGCCGCCGCCGGCCGCGACGGCGCGACGATTTTCATCGAGCCGGGCGTCGGGTTCGGCACGGGCCTGCACGAGACCACGCGGCTGTGCCTCGCCGCACTGGCTGCCTGGCGGCACGACGGTGGCCCGTTCGACCGTGTGCTCGACTTCGGCAGCGGCTCCGGAATCCTCGGCATCGCCGCCGCCGTGCTCGGCGCGCGGGAGGTGGATGCCGTGGAGATCGATGCGAACGTGCACGGCGCGATCCTGGCCAATGCCGTCCGCAACGGGATCGCGGACCGCGTGCGCGTCGCCGCGGCGCTGCCCGCCGTCGCTGCCGGCTACGACCTCGTGGTCGCGAACATCGTGGCGGACGTGCTGGTGGATCACGCGGCGGGCCTCTGTGCGCGCGTGCGCCGCGGGCCCGACGGCAGGCTCGGCGGCGTGCTCGTGCTCTCGGGCCTGCGCGGCGACGAAGCCGGCCGCGTCGCGGATCGCTATCGCGGCCTGCTCGGCGCCGCGCCCCGCCTCGCCACCCTCGGCGACTGGCACTGCCTGCGGTTCGGCTGACCGCCGCCGGCTTGCCCGCGCCGCCCACCTTGCCTGCTTCGCCGCGCCGCGGGGCCACAGCGGGTTTGGGCTCGATTCCCATCCTTCGCGGGGTCGATAGGCCATGCAGGTCTGACACAAGGGGGGGGCGGGCATGGACATCTCGGTCATCGTCTCCACATATCAACGTCCCGAGCACCTACGCCGCTGCCTCGCCTCGATCGAGGTTCAAGAGGGCGTTGCCGGGCGGTTCGAGGTGGTCGTCACCGACGACGGCTCACGGGACGAGACCCTGCGGCTGATTGCCACCACGGCCCGCCGGGTGGACTTTCCGCTCTCGTTCACGACGCACGACCACGCCGGGTTTCGCCTGGCCCGGTGTCGCAACGAGGGCGTGGCGGCCTCGACGGCCCCCTATCTGCTGTTCACCGATGGCGATTGCATCCTGCCCCGCGACCACCTGCGTCATCATTTGGCGATGCGGAGCCGGGGCCGGGTGGTGGGGGGCGACTGCATCCGCCTCGACGCCGAGACGTCGTTTCGCATCGACGTCGACGCGATTCACGGCGGCAACGTGGCCCGGTTCGTGCCCCGCGCAGAGGCATGGCGGATCCGCCTCAAGGGGCTGCGGGCCAAGGCGTACGAGTGGACCCGGGTGCCGATGCGGCCGCGGCTCTCCGGCAACAACATCGCCCTCTGGCGGGATGATTTCGAACGCGTCAACGGCTTCGACGAGGGCTTCGTGGGCTGGGGACTCGAGGACCGCGATCTGCAGTGCCGGCTCGAGCGGCTCGGGCTGCGGGTGAGGTCGATTCTCCTCGCCACCGCGCCCATTCATCTCTGGCATCCGACGCCGCCGAGCTTCGCTCGCAACAGCGTGGGCACTCCCAACCTCGCCTACTTCCGCGCGATCCGCGAGCGACCGACGTTCTGTGTGGACGGCATGGTCAAGCCCTGGGAACGCGACGTCCCGGAAGCGCCCGTGGATGCCGTCCCCATGCGCAAAGCAGCTTGAGCGATGTGGCCGCTGTTCATGACCGGCGACGCCGGACCGGTCCACGTCGGGCCGCTGGTGCGGCGTGCCCAGGCTTCACGAGAGAGCGTGGCGGCCCGCGTGGCCGGCCGTCGCATCTGGTTCGAGTCGGCCGACGCACCGTTGGCCGCGGCGGCGGAAGCCTTGGGCACGGCGCTGCTGGTGCCCGCGATGCACGCCGGCCGGTCGTTGGTCATGCGGCAGGCCGCCTGTCCGGTCTGGGTCGGCAATCTCGCGCCGCTCGCCGCGGCGTTTCGTGAGCTCTGGTATCCCGCCGCGCCGGCGGCCCGCGTCGCCGCCGGGGGTGAAGCACCGCCCGCCGCGACCGCCACGGCGCTGTGCTTCAGCGGCGGCGTGGACGCCTTCCACGCCCTGCGCGCCGGCGGCCGGCCGGTCGACACGCTCGTCTACGTGGCCGGCTACGACGTGCGGCTCCGCGACACCTCCCGGCTCGTCGCCGTCGAGCGGCTGCTCCGCGACGTCGCCGCCGCGCACGGCGCCCGAGCCGTGGTCGTGCGGACCAACCTCCGGCGGCATCCGCTCGTGCGGGCCACGCCCTGGCTGCGCGAGTTCGGGGCGGCCTTGGCCGCCGTCGGGCACGCGCTGACCCCGACGGTGAGCCGGCTCCTGATCGCCAGCGACGGTCTCGGCTTCGAGCACCCGGAGGTGGGCGCACGGCCCGGCACCGATCCGCTCCTCGGCTCGCGATCGCTCGCGGTCGAGCACGTGGCGCCGGACGTGACCCGGCTGGAGAAGCTGCGGGCCATCGGTGGCGATCCGCTGGTGCAACGCCATCTGCGGGTCTGCTGGGCAAACGTCGGCGACCGAGCGAACTGCGGCCGCTGCGAGAAGTGCGTGCGGACGATGCTCTGCCTCGACGCCTGCGGCACCCTCGGCGGATTCGCGGGCTTCGACCATGGCCGCGGGCTGGTCGAGGCGGTCGACGCGATTCCGGCCGTGGACGGCGTCGTGGAGACCTTCTACCGGGAACTGCTCGACGCGGGCCTTGCCGGCCGGGTGGCGGCCGGCGTGCGTCGGTTGCTCGACCGCAGCACTGCGCCCCGCGCGACGCGGCCGGCCGCCGCGTCGACCGGCCGTCGGCATCGCCTCCTCGGCCCCGCGGCGTTCGCCGACGTCTGCACGCCGCTCGTCGGCAGCCGGGTGGGCTACGTGCGACCGGTGGGCAACGTCGGCGACGATCTCATCGAACTCGCGACGACCCAACTGTTCGCCGCCTACGGCATCCGCTGGCGGCAGGTCACCGCGGAGGAACTGGCGGGGCCGTGCGTCGACGTGGACGTGCTCGTCTTCGGTGGCGGAGGCAACATGGGCGACCGCTACCGCGGCAACTACGACCTGCGGGGCAAGGCGCTGGCCACCTCGCTGCCGGTGGTGATCCTGCCGCAGTCGTTCACGTCGCCGGAAGACCGTGGGTTTCATCGCGTGTACGTTCGTGAGCGGAGCAGTCTCCGCTTCCATCCGGGCGGAGTTCTTGCACCAGACCTCGCCCTCGGTCTCGCCTGGGACGAGCCCGCCCGGCCGGATCGAGACCTCGGTGTGTTCCTGCGCCGCGATCAGGAACGCGGTGGCCGCAAGCCGCTGCTCGCCCGGGATCCCGTGCGGATGGCCCGCACGCCCGCCGCGTATCTCGCGCTGGCCGCACGCCATCGCCGCATCGTCACCGACCGGCTGCACTTCGCCGTGGCCGGCCTGCATGCCGGCCGGGACGTCACGCTGGTGGCGAACGACTATCACAAAAATCGCTCGATGCACGAGACCTGGCTGGCCGCGCTGGGCTGCCGGTTCGCCGCCACCGCCGCCGAGGCGCTGGCGACTGCCCGCCGGGCGGCCTGACGTCGCCGGGAACATCGCTTCATGGCCCACCTCGCGATCGTGGTCGACGACGTCCCGGAGCGCCTCGACACGTTCCTGGCCGCCACGCGGCGGCTGTTCGAGTCGCTGCCGGGCCTGACGATCGGCGCGCGGCGGCACGGGAGCTTCGCCTGCGTGTGGGCGGCCGGTCCGCGGGCGCCGATCGACGTGCACGAGGATCCGGCCGGCTGCTCCATCTTCATCGGCTACGGCATCGCGGCCGACGATCGCCGCGTGGCGGCCCGCGATCTCCGCACCGACTGGCTCACGCCGGCTGGTCGGCCGCAGCTCCACGACGGCTATCACGTCGGGGCCGCCTGGTCGCCGTCGGCCGGCCTCGTCGCGGGTGTGGATGCGATGGGGATGTTTCCCTTGCAGTGGGCCGGCCTGGGCGCGGGCGGCGCCGGACCGCTCGTCGCCGCGACGACCCCCGAGGTGTTTCGCTGCCATCCGCTGTTCGTGCCGCGGATCGACCGCCGTGGGCTCGCCGGCATCCTGCTCGTGCACGGGCCGCTGTTCGATCGCCCGCTGCTGGCCGACACGCAGCGGCTGCCGAAGGGGCATCTGCTCCGTTGGTGCCGTGAGCGCGGTGCCAGTGAGGAGCCTGTCTATCGCTTGGCCCGGCCGAGCCCGCCCCCGGGCGAATCGCTTCCCGACCTCCGAGCGCGGATCGCCCACGAGCACCTCGCCGCGATCCGCCGCCACGCGCCGCCGACGCGCGACACCTCGATCCTGCTCTCCGGTGGGCTCGACTCGCGTCTCTTGGCGGCGAGCCTCGGGCGGCTCGGCATCCCGACGCGGGCCATCGCGTTGGGCCGTGCCGACGACTTCGAGGTGCGGGCGGCGGATGCGGTGGCCCAGCGGCTCGAGATCCCGCTCGAGGTCGTCTCCACGGAAGCGTTCGACGCGGAGTTTCCCGCACGATCGCGGCGGGCCGCCCGCTTCGGCCACCTCACCGCCGCTCCCGGGTGCGACGACTTCGCCGAGGGCGTGGCTGCGGCCGACTCGACCGGTCGCTATCTGTGGTCGGGCATCGCGTATGACTGGGTCTACGAGCCGGTGTCCTACGCCGAGGGCTTCGACGTGGCAGCCGGCGAGTGGCGTTTCGCCGGGCTCGTGGCCTACATGAACCGCTGGGGCGTGGAGTCGCCGCTGCTCCCCGGCCTGCTGGGGAACGACGGTGCGGCACTGCACGCCGCGCTCCTCGACGATTTGCGGACCGCTTGTCTGCGCGGGCCCGATCAGCCCGCGTTCGAGGCCAGTCGGGTGCGCTGGGATCAGCGGGTCCGCAATCATCTGGCCACCGCGCTGCACCAGCTGTCGTTCCATACGTGGCCCCTGCTGCCGGCGACGGATCGGCGGTTCATGGAACCGCTCTTCGGCCTGCCGCCGACGGCGTATGCCGACCGCGTGCTGGAGCATGACCTTCTCCACGCGCTGCGGCCGGATCTCGTGGCGGTGCCGCTCGACACGAACTCGTACCGCTTCGAGCCACGGGACCACCGGCGGACGGGCCTTGGCCGGCTCGCGGCGTCGCTGCGCACGCGGCTGCGCCGCCTGTATTGGAAGACCATCCGGCGGCACGATCCGCGGCGCTACGAGCGGCTCTATAACGTCGATCATCCGCGCTGGCGGGCGGTGCGGCGCGAGGTCGAGCCGCTGCGGCCGCTGCTGCACCGCCACCTCGACCCGCAGGCCCTGGCCGCGGTGCTGCCGGGGCCGGACGTGCGCACCGCCTTCAAAAACCCGGTCAACGCGGGCGGAGCCGTGCGGCTGCTGCTGAGCTTCGCCCTGCTCCTCGATGCCTGGGAACAGCCGGGGGCGTGATCCGTGCTGCGACGGTGTGCAGACTGCCAGTCTGCACCCACATGAGAGGCATGGGGGGGCGGTGCCAGGTCGGCCGGGCGCCGGTGAGGGTTAGAGTGGCGCTTTCGC
>JBIKND010000129.1:0-11059 GCA_044358905.1 Pirellulales bacterium
TGTTCGCCGACCTGCCGGTCGTGCTCGCCCATCCCGACGCGTTGGCAGCGCTCGCGGGACTGGTGGGCTGACCGCCGCCCATCGGCATGGGTGGCGGGAGGTCATCCTTGCCCGGAGTCCCCCGGCGTCCGCCGGGGGCTTTTTGTGCGCCATAGGCCCCACCCCCAATAAGTCCCGGGCGGAAGCCCGGGGACACCGGGCCGTGGGGCAATCCCGGATTCCATCCCATGCGATCGACGCAAACGCGCAGGACACACGGGATCCGTCGTCACTGCGGAACGGGCACGGGCGACTGGAACTGCGGGGTCGGGGCGGGCACCGGCACGGGGGTCGCCGGCCGCGAGACTTCCGCCTGCTGCGGGGCGTTGGCGATGCCGCCGCCCCCGGCGAGGGCCCGCAGATAGTCCACGGTGACGTTCATCGCCTCGTCGAAGTAGAAATCGCGCTTCACGACGGGCCGCTTGTGCGACTCCATCTCCTCGAGTTTCTTCTCCTCGTCCTCGGCCGCCTTGCCTTCGTTCCACTGCTGCTCGAAGACGCTCTCCACCAGCGAGAGCGTCTTCTCCTTCTTGCGGCGCTCGTACCGCTCGATGTCGCCGCCCAGCTTCTTGAACTCGTCGTGTGCGGCCACGCGACTCTGCGACTGCTGCCGCAGGGCCCCCAGCATCGGCTCGTTGACCCGGCCGACAGCCCGGAAGGCCGCCGCCGGCAGGCGATCGAAGGCGACCGCGTAGTCGAGGTCCGACTCGCCGACCGGCAGGTGGGTCGTGATGCTGGGCAGTTCGACGTCGCTCTTCACGCCCTCCAGCTGGGTGCTGGCTCCCGACGGCCGGTAGAACTGCTGCATCGTGATCTTGATCGCGCCCAGCGAGGGGGCGTTGTGGAACAACTGCCGACCCAGGTCGAGAAGGCTCTGCACCGTGCCCTTGCCGTGCGTGGCGCTGTCGCCGATGAGAATGCCGCGGCCGTAGTCCTGAATGGCTCCGGCGACGATCTCGCTGGCGCTGGCGCTGAACTTGTTGGTGAGCACGACGAGCGGGCCCGACCAGGAGACGCCCGGCTCCGTGTCATCGTAGACCTCGACCGACTTGTCCTTCTTCTTGACCTGCACGACCGGCCCGCGGTCGATGAACAGCCCGGTGAGCGAGATCGCTTCGGGCAGCGAGCCGCCGCCGTTGTTCCGCAGGTCGAGGACGACACAGTCGACACCCTTCTGCCGGAAGTCGTCGAGCAGCCGGCGACAGTCCCGCGTGGTGCTCTTGTATTCGGCCTGCCCCTGGCGGGCGGCGTCCATGTCCATGTAAAAGCTCGGCAGATTGATGACACCGAAGCGGTACGGCGCGCCATCGGCCTTCTTGCCGTGCTCGATCACCTCGCCGCGGGCCTCCGCGTCCTTGAGCTCGATCTTGTCGCGGACGATGTCATAGATCTTGGGCGCCGTCTCGCCCACCGGGATCACCTTGAGCCGCACGACGGTGCCGCGCTTGCCGCGGACCTTCTTCACCACCTCGTTGAGGTTGAGATCGACGACGTCCTCGAGCTCGCCCTCGGCCCCCTGCCCCACGCCGACGATCCGGTCCTTCGCCTTGAGCCGGCCGTCGCGGTCGGCCGCGCCGCCGGGCACCACCTCGGCGACCGTCGTGTGGCCATCCTCGCCCTTGAGCGAGGCCCCGATGCCGTCGAGCTGGAGCCGCATCTGGATCTCGAAGTTCTCGAGCGTGCCGGGCGACATGAAGCTCGTGTGCGGATCGAGGCTCGAGGTGAGGGAGGAGAGATAGGTTTCGAGCAGCTCGTCGGCGGTCATCTGGTGCATCCGCTTGGCGAAGCTTCGGTAGCGACGCAGGAGCTTCTCCTTGGCCTCCGCCTCGGGCGTCTTCTCCATCTTCTGCACGAGCAGGTCGTACTTGATCCGCCGCCGCCACAGGTCCTCCGCCTCGGCCTCATTCCGCGCCCAGGTGGTGGCGTCGCGGTCGATGACGATCGACTCGTCCTTGGTGAAGTCCTGGGGTGTCTGCAGCAATTTCTCGATCAGGGGAAGGCGGGAGTCGACTCGCTGCAGAAACCGCGACAGCACCTCGTAGGCGAAGGACACGTCGCCGCGCTTGACGAGGTCGTCGAGGGAATCCCGCTTCTGCAGAAACGCGTCGACGTCGCTCTGCAGAAAGTAGACCTTCATCGGATCGAGGGACTCGAGAAAGCCCTTGAACCAGCGGCGGGCCACCTCGTCGTCGATCGGGCGGCTCAGGTAGTGCTCCCGCTCCAGGAAGTTGCGAACGGCGAGGGTGATCATCCGATCATTGGGGCCCGGTTTCGGGGCGCCGCCGGGCACCGGAATCGCCGGCCCGGCCCGCGGGGGCTCCTCGGCGGAGAGCGTGGACGCCGCGACCGCGAGCACGGCCAGCAGGGAGACGCGGCGCAGGCCGAGAAGCAGGTTCGCCGGGCAGAAAATGTTCACGCGGTCGCTCCTTCGATGGTTCATGCCGGAGACCCGTCATTGTGACGAGTCACGGCGCCCTTGGCGAGGTCTCATTTGCCGCGAGGGAAACGGCGTTTCGTAGTTCCGGAGCCACTTCCATCGCTCTTTCGACGAGCGCCGCCGCCACCGCCGGCTCGGCGCCGAGCCGGGCCGCCCGCAGCCATTCGATGTCGGGCCGCCGTGCCCGGCCGCGGGCGACGGCCGCATCGACCTGTCCTTCTACGTGCCCGGCGAACAGAAGGTGCGGCTGCACGATGATCCGGCGCACGCCGGCGGCGGCACATGCCTCGGCGAGCGCCTCGTCGAGCGTGGGGCGGGCCGCCGCGGCGAAGCCGAGGTGCAGCGGCATGGCCGCGGGCACACCGGCCGATGCGGCCAATGTCAGCCGGCAGAGTTGGCAGACGGCCCGCGGATCGCTCGAGCCGCGGCCGAGGACGACCAGCCGCGTCGCCGGCGCAGCCACCGCGACTCGTCCTGCCGCCGCCTCCCGCCGCCGCCGCGCCAGCGCGACGATGGCGGGGTGGCAGCCGAGCGGCTCCGCCTGCCGCACGGCGAGCCCGTGCCGTGCGGCCGCGGCCGCGAGCGCCTCGGGCACGTCGCGGCGGGCATGACCCGCGCGAAAGAGCAGCACGGGCACGGCGACCACGGCCCGGCAGCCGCGGGCCGCGAGCCGGGCCACCGCATCGTCGATCGACGGCGCGGCGAGTTCCAGAAAGCCGAGCTCCACCGCCGCACCGGGCAGCAGGTCGGCGACCATCGCGGCCGTGCGCCGCGTCTCTTCCGCGCCCGTCGCGTCGGCGGTGCCATGCCCGATGACGATCACCCCGGGCAGGTCGGCGGTCGCGGATCCGTGCATCGCGTCGCCCCCGGTCGGCCTCACGCCCGCCGGGCGATCCGCGGGATGATCGTCGCCACCAGCGCGAGCGTCGCCACCGCCGCCACGAACGGCAGTGTGTGCGACGCATGCGCGTCGAAGAGGATCGAGCCGGCGAGCGGCCCCAGGATTCTCCCCAACGAAGCGAACGACTGGTTCACACCCAGCACCTCGCCCTGACGCTCGGGATCGGTCCGCCGCGAGATCAGGGCCGACACCGACGGGTTCACACAGGCGAACCCGGCGACCGCGATCGCGGCGGCCGCGAAGAACAGGTTCTCGAGGAACCCGGCGCCCGCCCCCCCGCGGGCGACCGCCCAGGCGACCGCGCCCACCAACCCGAGCCCGAGGATCATCAAGGCCACGCCGCCGGCGAGCAGCGTTCCTTCCGAAAGCCGCTTGGCCAACGGCCGATAGGCGCCGCCGGCGAGCAGCAGCATGAACCCGATGAAGGCGAACACCAGGAAGTTGCCGTCGTCGTCCATGCCGAAGGCCGCCTTCGTGAGCCGGGCGAGCGTGGCCTCGAAGTTCGCGAACGCGAAGATCGACAGGAAGTAGACGAGCACCAGGCCGCCGACGGCCGGCATGCCGAGCACGGCCGCGGTGCGGGCGAGGCTCGGCCATTCCTTGGCCGCGTGGGCCCCCGGCCGGCGGGTCTCGCGAAACACGGCCGCCGCGATCACCAGGGCGACGAGTGAAAGCAGCGACGCGATCGCCCCCACGCCCCAGGGCTGCCGGCCGAAGAGGCCGAGGCCGAAGTAGGCGATCAGCGGCCCGAGCGTGAACCCGCCGCCGAAGGCGATGCCGATGAGGGCCATGCCGCGGGCCCGGTTCTCGGGCGTCGTGCAGTCGGCGATCACGGCAGCCGCCGTGCCGACGCTCGCGCCGGCGATGCCTGCGCCGATCCGTGCCGCCAGCATCAGGGCCAGCGCCGTCCTCGCGGCCTGCGGCGTGATCGTGACGGCGTCCGAAAAGCTCGCGGCGTAACCGTAGACGGCATAAAAGACCACCGATCCCGCGAGGCTCAAGAGCAGCATCGGCCGCCGCCCGACGCGGTCGGAGATCTGGCCCCACAGCGGGCTGAACAGAAACTGCATCAACGAAAACACGGAGAACAACAGGCCGATCACGGCACCCCGCGCGACGGGCGACACGCCGAGGGCGTCGAGGAACGGCTGCACCTGCCGCGGCATCACCGGCAGCACGATGCCGAACCCGAGCAGGTCGATGAACACCGTGAGAAAGACGACCAGCAGGGCGCCGCGGGGCGGCGCGGCGGCGGCCCCGTCCCCGGCCGGCTGCGACGATGGGACGGTGGATGCTGCCATGCGGATGGGGCGCCTGCGGGGAACCGCCGGGGGGCGGAGTTGGTACATTGCGGGCGATGATCGATCGCCTCGCCGCCGACCGCCGCAGCCCGCCGCCGGACGCTATGAGCGTGTCGGAGGTGACGGCCCGCGTCAAGGAGCAACTGGAGACGCGGTTCGCCGACGTCTGGGTGGCGGGCGAGGTGTCGAACCTGACGCGGGCCTCCTCGGGTCACGTCTACCTCTCGCTCAAGGATGAATCGGCCCTCATGCGGGCGGTCATCTGGCGGGGCACGGCGGCCCAGCTGGCCATCGATCCCGCCGACGGCCTGCAGGTCGTGGTCCACGGCCGGCTCGAGGTCTACGCGCCGCGCGGCACCTACCAGCTGACGATCGACCGGCTCCACGCGCTCGGCACCGGCACGCTCGAGGCCCAACTCCGCCGGCTGCGGGACGCACTCGACCGCGAGGGGCTGTTCGCCCCCGCCCGCAAGCGGCCGATCCCGGCCTTCCCGCGCCGCATCGCGCTCGTCACGAGCCCCACCGGCGCGGCGATCGCCGATTTTCTCACGGCGCTCTTCGCCCGCTGGAAGGGGAGCGAGGTGATCGTCGTGCCGTCGCGGGTGCAGGGGGCCGGCGCGGCGGAGGAACTGGCGACGGCCCTGGCCGCCGCCGCGCGGCTCGTGCCGGCGGTGGACGTGATCGCGCTGGTGCGGGGCGGCGGCAGCCTCGAGGACCTGTGGGCCTTCAACGAGGAGGCGCTCGTCCGCGCGATCGCCGCCAGCCCGATCCCGGTGGTCTCGGGCGTGGGGCACGAGATCGACGTCACGCTCGCCGACCTGGCCGCCGACCTGCGGGCCCTGACGCCGACCGACGCCGCCGCCCAGGTCTCTCCCGACGGGCCGCAGGTGGCCGCGGCCGTCGCCGCGCTCGGCGTGCGTCTCCAGGCCGGGCTCGGGCGACGGGTCACGCTCGCCCGCGAGCGGGTCGTGCACCTCGCCCGGTCGCGGATCTTCGCCGATCCGTCCCGGCTCGTCCGCGACCGACGGCTCGTGCTCGACCAGCAGGCGGCCCGCCTGCGCCGCCTCGCCGGCGCCGCGGTGGACCGTGGCCGTGAGCGGCTCGCCGCCGCGGCCGGCCGACTCGAGGCGGGCAGCCCGCTGCACCTCCTCGCCCGCGGCTGGTCGGTGACGACCCGCGCGGACGATCGCACCGCCCTGCGATCCGTGGCCGGGCTCGACGTCGGCGACGAGATCATGACCCAGCTCGCGGATGGCAGACTTTGGAGCCGACTGGAAAGGATCACGACCGATGACGCCCGCCCCTGAAACACAACCCGCCGACGCCGCGCCGACCTTCGAGGCGTCGCTCAACCAACTGGGCGACATCGTGGCCCGGCTCGAGTCGGGCAGCCTCGGGCTCTCCGAGTCGATCGACGCGTACGAGCGCGGTGTGGCGCTCCTCCGTCGCCTGCACGACGAACTCGCCGCGGCCGAGGAACGGGTGAACGTGCTCGTGCGGATCGACGACGAAGGCCGACCGATCCTCGAACCGGCGGCCGGCGGCGGGGTGGCCCAGGCCGCAGACTCTACCCAGTCGGCCGCGCCGCGCAGTCCGCGCTCGCAACGGTCCAAGCATGCCCGGCCGCGAAGCCTGCCCGGGATGGACGATGCCTCGGCGGAAGCCTAGACTTTTCCTAGGGAAAAACAGCGGGAGTCGCGGCGTTGGCCCGGTCGTACGACACGGCGACCGCGGACCGTTTCGGCAACCAGGCCGGCCTCCGTCCGGATTCGCGTGACCGCCTCCACCATCACCGCCGCCGCTCGCCCCGACACCGAGATCCGCGCGGCGCTCGAGAGGGTTCGCGAGTTCATCGAGCCGCGGCTCGCAGCCAGCCTGACCGCGTCGCCGGAAGCCGCGCCGCGGCTCGTCGACGCGATGCGCTACGCCCTGCTCGCGCCCGGCAAGCGGCTGCGACCCGCGCTCGTGCTGTGGGCGGCGCAGGCCTGTGGCGGCACGTGGGACGCTGCAGCCCCGGCCGCCGTATCCGTGGAGATGATCCACGCCTACTCGCTGGTGCATGACGATCTGCCCGCGATGGACGATGACGACCTGCGCCGTGGGCGGCCCACGTGTCACCGGGCTTTCGACGAGGCCACGGCGATCCTCTGCGGCGACGCCCTCCAGGCACTGGCCTTCGAGATCCTGGCCACCGGCATGCCGGCCGCCCACGCGGCCCGCGGCTGCGCGGTGCTGGCCCGGGCGGCGGGCGCCGAGGCCCTCGTCGGCGGGCAGGTGGACGACCTGGCCGCGGAACGCGGCTGGATCGCCGACCTCCGCTCCGAGCCCCCCGCGGTGCAGGTCGCCTGGATGGAGCGGATCAACCGCCGCAAGACCGGCGCCCTGTTCCACGCCGCGTTGCAACTCGGCGGCCTCGCGGCTGCTGCCGACGACGCCCAACTCGCACTGCTGGCCGCCTTCGGCGACGCCTTCGGGCAGGCCTTCCAGATCGCGGACGACCTGCTCGACGCCGAGGGGACCGAAGCGGCCGTGGGCAAGCGGGTGGGCAAGGACGCCGACCGCGGCAAGCTCACCTTCCCCACCGTGCTGGGTACGGCGGAGTCGCGACGGCGGGCCGTCGAACTGGCGGACGCCGCGGTGGACGCCGTCAGCCCGCTGGGCACCGCCGCCGGAGAACTGGCCCGACTGGCACGCTGGATCGTGACCCGCGACCATTGAACCTTGCTGCGACGCAGGAGCGAACCGAACACCATGGCCGACATCCTTCCCTCGATCCATTCGCCGCGCGACCTCGTCGGCCTGTCCACGTCCGACCTCGAGCAACTCGCCACGGAGATGCGGCGGGCCCTGTGCGAGGTGGCCACGACCCGCACGGCGCACTTCGCCTCCAATCTCGGCGTGGTGGAACTGTGCCTCGCCCTGCACCGCGTCTTCGACTTCAGCCGCGACCGCCTCATCTGGGACACCGGCCACCAGATCTATCCCCACAAACTGATCACGGGCCGCTTCGCCCGCTTCGGCACGATCCGCACCCGCGGCGGCCTGATGGGCTATCCCAATCCGGAGGAGAGTCCCTACGACCTGTTCATGACAGGACACGCCGGCTGCAGTATCTCCACGGCGCTCGGCCTGGCCAGCGGCGACGACCTGCGGGGCGAGACGGACCGGCGCAGCGTGGCGGTGATCGGCGACGGCGCCCTGCCCTCGGGGATCGTGTTCGAGGCCCTCAACAACGCCGGCTTCCTCAAGAAGCGGCTCCTCATCATCCTCAACGACAACAAGATGTCGATCTGCCCGCGCGTCGGGGCGCTGGCCGAGTATCTCGACGTGATCCGCACCAACCCCTGGTACCGCGGCATCAAGAGCCAGGCCGGCGAACTGATCAAGGGCGTGCCGATGGTGGGCGAGTCGGTCGAGCGGATGCTCGTCAACGTCAAGGACTCGATCAAGACGACGCTCCACGGTGGCGCTCTCTTCGAGGCCCTTGGCGTCCGCTACTTCGGCCCGGTCGAGGGCCACTCGTTGCCGAACCTGATCCGCTACCTGGAGCTCGTCAAGGACGAGGAGGGGCCGATCCTGCTCCACGTGCTCACCGAGAAGGGGCACGGATTCAAGCCGGCCGAGGCCGATCCCGTCTTCTTCCACACGCCCGCCCCGTTCGAGTGCGATGACGACGATTGCATCGTGTCGATCAAGAAATCTTCGGCGCGGGCCTACACCGACGTGGCCGCGGATGCGATCGGCTCCGCCCTGCGGCGGGACGAGCGGGTCACGGTGCTGACGGCGGCGATGTGTCAGGGCAACAAACTGGAAAAGGTGCGGACGGAGTTCCCGGCGCGGTTCTTCGACGTCGGGATCTGCGAGTCGCACGCGGTGGCGTTCGCGGCCGGCCAGGCGAAGGCGGGCTGCCGGCCGATCGTCGACATCTACAGCACGTTCCTGCAGCGGTCCTTCGACCAGGTCTTCCAGGAGGTCTGCCTCCAGAACCTGCCCGTGGTGTTCATGATGGACCGGGCGGGGCTCACGGGCCCCGACGGCCCGACGCACCACGGCTCCTACGATCTCGGCTACATGCGGCTGTTCCCCAACATGGTCGTGCTCGCCCCCGGCGACGAACACGACCTGACCGCGATGCTCGACTGGGCCCTCGCCCATGACGGGCCGGTCGCCATCCGCTATCCGAAGGCGGTGGTGGAGCGGCAGCCCGGCCCGCGGGCACCCCTCGAGCTCGGCCGGGCGGAACCGCTCGCCGAGGGAGGCGACGGCTTGATCGTCGCCTGCGGCACGCTCCTCGGCGAGGCTGTTGCCGCCGCATCGCAGCTCCGCCGCGAGGGCCTGGAGATCGCCGTCGTGAACTCGCGGTTCGTGAAGCCGCTCGACACGGCGCTGCTCCTGGAGCGGATGGAGGCAGCCCCCTGGACGGTGACGGTCGAAGAGAATGCCCTGCCGACGGGCTTCGGATCGGCCGTGCTCGAAATGGTGAACGACGCCCAGGCCGCGGCCCTGGAAGCGGGCGAGCCCCGGACGGCCTTCGGCCCGCTCGTCCGACTGGGGCTGCCCGATCGATTCGTGGAGCACGGCGAGCGGGGCGAACTGCTCGCGGCGCTGGGCCTCGATGCAGCCGGCATCGCCGCGACCTGCCGCCGCCTGGCCGGACGCGCCCCCCAGCCGGCCGACGCCGACCACGCGGCGGCCCATACCTGATCGCCCCATGCCCTCCGCTTCTCCGACCTCGCGTCTGCAGCCGCAGCGTGCCCCGGCCGGCCCGCTGCGGGTCGCCATCGTCGGCCCCGGGGAACTGCCCGACGTGGCAGCCGAGGGGCAGCGTGTTGCGGCGCTCCTTGCGGCCCGCGGGCACGAGGTCTCCATGCGGATCGCACCGCGGGAGAACTGGGGCCTGGGACCGCTCCGCTCCGGGGCGGAGCCGGCGCCCGACCTCGTCGTCGTGCTCGGTGGCGACGGCTCGATCCTGCGGACCGCCCGCTGGCTGGCCTACGAGCAGGTGCCTGTGCTCGGCGTGAACCTCGGCACGCTCGGGTTCCTCGCCGGGTTCTCGCGGGAGGACGTGGCCGGGGCCGTGGACGAGATCGGGGCCGGACGGTTTCGGCTCGTGGAGCATCTGATGTTCGAGACGGAGATCGTTCGCGGAGCCCGGGTGCTGCGAACGGAGATCGGTCTCAACGAGACCTCGATCCTCGCCGGCCCCCCCTTCGCGATGATCGAGATTCGCCTCCTCGTGGACGGCGAACTGGCGACGACCTACCGCGCCGACGGGCTGATCGTGTCGACCCCCGTGGGCTCCACGGCCTACAACCTGTCGGCCGGGGGCCCGATCGTCCGCAAGGATCTCGACGCCTTCGTGTTCACGCCGCTCAATCCCCACACGCTCTCCAACCGCACGGTGGTCGAGTCGGCGGCCCGCACCTACGAACTGCTCGTGCCCCGGCCCAACCCCGGGTCGGCCTGCGTGGTGGACGGGCAGGTCGTGGCCGACCTCGAGGCGGGCGACGGTGTCCGCGTCCGGCGGGCGGTCCCACGGTTCACCTTGGTGGAAACCAGTCACCACGGCTACTATCGCACGCTCCGGGAGAAGCTCGGCTGGGGAGGCGTCCTGCGGGCCGCCGAACCGCGAACGACAGGAGGTCGTTGATGCGCGGGATCGTGATCGCGGCGACGCTGCTCGCCGCTTGGGCGGCGCCGACGAGTTGGGCCGCCGAGCCGGTGCGGCTGCGGTATCGCTTCCAGGTCGGCGACCGGATCGACATGGACGTCGCCCACCGGGCGCTCACCGAAACGACCATGAACGGCGCCACGCAGACGGTCGAGACGATGACCGACTCGCGCAAGACCTGGAAGGTCGTGGCCGTGGACGCCGCCGGCCAGGCCACGCTCGAGCACTCCGTGGACGACGTCGTGATGACCTCGCGGACGAGCGACAAGGGTGAGGTCCGCTGGGCGAGCGCCGGCACCGACGACCCGCCGCCGGGCTACGAGGGTGTCCGCCAGAGCCTGGGCGTGACGCTCTCGCGGCTGGTGATCGACCCCACCGGCCGCGTGCTCGACCGTCGCGAACTGCGTCCCTGCCCTCCCTCGGCCACCGGCGACCTCGTCGTCGTGCCGCTGCCCGACGAGCCGGTGACGGCCGGCGCGGAGTGGACGATCCCGCAGGAGGTCGTCGTGGAGGCCCCGGGGGCCGGCCGCAAGGCGGTGCGCACCCGGCTGCGGTATCGGCTGGAGGACGTCCACGACGGTCTGGCCACCATCCGTGTCGACACCACCGTGCTCACGCCGGTGGACGACCCGCGGCTCGAGGCCCGCCTGCTCGAGCGGATCTGGGACGGCACCATCAAGTTCGACGTCGAGGCCGGCCGCGTCGTGAGC
>JBIKND010000014.1:0-35554 GCA_044358905.1 Pirellulales bacterium
TAGCCTCGAAAGAATCCCGCCCTCTCCGTTTGGTGAAGAACGTCGAATCGAACATGCCCAATTTTTGAGCCAGTTTCCAAGGCTCATTGCGCAGCGAGTCATTTTTGGACACAGAAACCGACTGATCGCGACACGACCATCGAAGACATCCACCGAACTCGGCGCCGCATCGCCGAGAAGTTCAAGAACCGGGGCGTGAGCGCCTGCGCCTTCTGCGACGGCGACCTGCCGCGGTTCCGCAACAAGCCGCTGGTGGTCGTGGGGAGCAGCGACTCGGCCGTCGAGGAGGCGACCTACCTCTCGAATTTCACCAGCCGGGTGCATCTCGTGCACCGCCGCGACGCAGCCGGCCGACTGAGCCGACTGCAGCGGAAGTACCATTGACCGTCCTTGCCTTCCGCGTCGGGCCAGACCGCGGTGACCGCCCACGCCTTCCAATCGGTTACCTCCGCAGCGGTGCGCCATTCGCGGCCAGGGACGTAACGCAACCCGAACCGAATCCGCATCATTTCCACACGACGGGTCCTTAGCCTATCGCGATTCACCTCTGGAAATTGCCGGCATGACGTCGCTTCTTCGGGCCCGGGAGTCTCGCGACTCGCTCGCCCCGCCGGCGGGGCTTCGCGGCAGCACCTGCCCCGCCCGTCCCCCGAGGATCGTGGGCATCTCGCCGGCATCCCTGCGACTGGAGACGCTGATCGCGACGGCCGCCGCGTCGGGCTCGACCGTGCTACTCACCGGCGAGACGGGATGCGGCAAGGAGGAGGTGGCCCGGGCCCTGCACGCGGCGGGCACCCGAGCCGCAGGCCCCTTCGTGGCGATCAACTGCGGGGCCATGGCCGCGAGCCTGGTGGAGAGCCAATTGTTCGGCCATGAGAAAGGATCCTTCACCGGCGCCTATGGCAATTCCCTGGGCGTCTTTCGGGCCGGCCACGGCGGCATCGTGTTCCTCGACGAGATCGGGGAGATGCCCCTCGAACTCCAGCCTCGGCTCCTGCGGGTGCTGCAGGAACGGGAGGTGATGCCCGTGGGCTCGAATGCGGTGCACGCGGTCGATGTCCAGGTGATCGCGGCAACCAATCGCGATCTCGCGGCAGCGGTCAGCCGCGGTGAGTTTCGGGAAGATCTGCTCTACCGCATCAACACCCTCGAGATCGAGGTGCCTCCGCTTCGCGACCGCGTCGACGACATCCCGCTGTTCATCTCACAGTTCAGCGAACGGATCGCCGAGCGGCTGCGGCTGCCCCCGTGGCAGCCGGATGCCGACACGATCCGGCGGCTGCAGCGGTATCACTGGCCGGGCAACGTTCGGCAGTTGGCCCAGACCGTCGAGCGGCGCTATGTGCTCGGCTTCATTCCCGGGTTGCCCGACGAGGGCTGCCCGCCGCCGATTCCGAGCATGGGCGAGGAGCGGGAGTCGCAACTGCCGGTGCTCAAACTCGAGGCGCTCCGCCGGCTGGCGGTGCGTCAGGCGTTGGAGCTCACGGACGGCCACAAGGGGCGGGCCGCGGCACTCCTCGGCGTGCACCTCAACACCATGACGCGGCTCGTCGAAGAGGCGGCGGTGCCACCGGGCCGGCGGCCGATCGGCCGGCCACGGCTGCCGCGCCAGCCCAGGTAAGCGGCTGCGCGTCCGACTCCGTTTCACAGCGGGCGTGAAATTCACCGTGCTGGTGAAACCGAAGTTGTGAAACCCTCGGAGCTCCGCCTGCGGCCAGCCGGTGCGGGCGGATGTCGAGCCGGGGTCCGCCGCGTTGAATCCCGGGCATGGCGCTCACCACGCCCGCTCACGAAGAGCTAACCGCGCGTGGCCCGCGGTTCGCCATTCCGCACGGCATCGTCGTCCCCGCCGGGGGCGGTCGTGTCACCTTCCGATGGAGCATCAGCAGGCCGGCTCAGTCTTCCCGTTCGATCGCAGCGATCGTCTGCCTCGCCGCTCTCTGCCACGCTCCCGCAGCGCGGGCCCAGTTACCGATCACCTGGCTGTCCGGCGTGACGCTCCCCAACGGCGGTGAAATCGTCTCCACGGCCGGCGGCCGGCTCCTCGTCACCAACTCGGGCACCGTCGGCGGCGTCGTCCATCAGACCTTGTCCTACACGCTCTCCGCGTCGGGCTCGCTCACGCCCGCCGCGACGGCCGATCTGTCCACCGTGTTCACAACCGGCACCGCCATCGCGTCGATCTCGAGCGTGCTCGCCGACGGCCGCGGCTTCGGCGTGGCCGCGGTGATCCCGGTCGCGAGCGGCTCGACCAATTTTGGCCGCGTCGCCTTTTTCAACACCGCCACCGGATCGATCCTCAAGACGCTCGACGTCGGCTACCACCCCGACTCGGTCTCGATCACGCCCGACGGCACGAAGATTCTCGTCGCCAACGAGGGGGAGGTGGTGAGCACGGAAGCCTCGTTCGCCCGCCCCGGATCGGTGAGCGTGATCGACATCTCGGGCGTGACCAGCGGCAACTACACGACCACGCTTGCCGGGCTCTCCGCCGCCAACGTGGCCACCTACGACTTCTCCGCCGGCAACCTCGCCGCCGGCGTGACGCTCACGGGCCTGCGGAACAACCGCTCGCAGAGTCCCGGCCAGTTCGCGACGACGGCGACGGACATCGAACCGGAGTACATCGCGGCGACGAACGCTAAGGCCTACGTGACGCTCCAGGAAAACAACGCGGTCGCCGTGCTCGACTTCACCACCGGAAAGTACGAGGCGATCCACGGTCTCGGCTCGATCACGAAACTGATCGACGCGTCGGACCGGGAGGTCTCTTCCTCCCAAGGGGCGATCGGGATCAACGACTCGATCCGCGGCCTGCCGATGCCCGACACGATGGTGCGGTTCTCAGTCGGCGGCACCGGCTACCTGATCACGGCCAACGAGGGCGACGCCCACCCCAACGACAACGATACCATGCGGGTCTCTCAGGAAGGCACCAGCGGCCGGCCGGCCATCGACGCGACGGTCAAGACGACCCTCAACGCTCTCTATGGCGGCAACTTCAAGGCCGACGCGGCGCTTGGCCGCCTCAACATCCTCAGGGACCAGGGCGACACCGACGCCGACGGCGACATCGACGTGCCGACGGCACTGGGCACCCGTAGCTTCTCGATCTGGAATGCGGAGACCGGGGCCCTGGCATTCGACAGCGGCAGCCTCATCGAGCAGTGGGTGGCCGCGAACGAACCCACCATGTTCAACGTCAACAAGACCACGACCAGCTTCGACGGCCGCTCCGACGACAAGGGCCCCGAGCCCGAAGCGGTGGCGTTCGCGACGATGTTCGGCCGCGACTACGTGTTCGTCGGGGCTGAACGGCAGAACGGCATCTTCCAGTTCGACATCACGAACTTCCTCACGGACCCCGACAGCGTGTCGATTGTGGGCTATTTCAACGCCTTCACCAGCACGGGATTCACGGGCGGGCCCTACGTGTCGTCTGAGTCGATGCAGTTCCTCGACGCCGCCGACCTCGGGAATCCAACGGGCCAGCACCTGCTGATCGTGGGCTTCGAGGGAGAAGGCGCCTCGATCGCCGGCTCGGTGGGGGTGTTCGCGGTGGTGCCCGAACCGGGCACGTGGGCGATGCTCGCGGGAGCGGGCCTGTTCGCCGCCTTGCGGCTGGGCCGCCGGCGGACCGCGGCCGCACGGAAGTCGTAGCCGAGGTCATAGTAGCTCAGCTCCATCCAGTCCTCGGCCTAGAGCGCATTTCGTTTTGCTGTAGCGACGAGTTGGCAGATTGGGTGAGGTAGGCGAGGGGGTCGGCGAACGCTCGACGAGCGTGTGGCCGCTGCGGCCACAGCGAGAATCTGAAAGACCGCGCAGCGGTGACCGCCCTGTTCCTCGCCCCGGCGCAGGGCGGTCAGCCCCTGCAGATCGCGCATGGAAAGCTCGTTCCCGGCGATCGCCATGTGAGCCGAGCCGCAGGTCTTGTTCCCGGCGTTCGAGCAATTGACCAGGCAATCACACCGAACCATCATGGACTACATTGCGGTCAACGAGCTGAAGCGGCCGCGGGCCGTACGGGAACGGCTAGCCGCTGCCGAGGAGATGATTCTCACCAGCAACGGCCGCCCGATGGCTGTAATCATGTACGTCGATGAACAGGACGATCCCGAGGACGTGCTGACAGCGGCGCGCGCGGCACGCAGCCAGATTGCACTGCGCCGCATCCGGGAGCGGGCGCGGCGTACCGGCGCGGCCAAGATGGCGGCCACGGAGATCGATGGCGTGATTGCCGCGACCCGTCGCGATCGTCGGCCACGCTCATGAGCGACCGGCCGGGCGTTGCGGTCTTCGACATGAACGTGCTTGTGGCGGGATTTCTGAGCCCGCACAACGCCCCCGGCCGGATCGTCGACTGGCTCAGAAGCGGAGCGGTGCGGGCGGGACTGGATGATCGGATCGTTTCGGAATACGAAGAGGTCCTGGCGCGGCAGGAACTCGCTCTGCCGCCGCACGAAGTATCCATCGTGCTGAGGCGGATTCGTTTCCAGGCCGAGTGGGCGATGGTCGCTCCATCGCATGTCGTCCAGGGACTTCCGGATGCCGATGACGCCCCGTTCGCGGAATGCGCACTGGCGCTTGGCTGCCCACTCGTTTCTGGAAACATACGGCACTTCCCTGCCAAGGCGATCGGCAGCCTCACACTCCTCGCACCCCGGCAGTTTGTCGATGCCGGCGTGAAGGCGTGAGATCCGGACGGTGTGAGAAATTGGGAGAGGCATCCCCGACGCTGGATGGCCTAGCCGTGAAGGAAAGGACGGCCAACAAAACATCCTCGAGCGTTTGGCGGGTGACGAGCAGTCGATGGGGTGTGGCCCTTGGCCCTGCTCGGCGCAGTTGGCTGTTTGGCGACCGCAAAACATCTTCCCAAGCCAGCCCTTCACGAGCAGTTTTTCACCGGTGGCGCAGACCTTCACCAAACTCGCCCAACGCGAGGCTGTCGCCGCCGCACCCTGGGTACTCCAGCGGAAACTCCTCCCCCACCCGAGCCATGAGTTTTGCCCAGGCAATAGCCTCCGTCGGCATGACCGTCGTCCGCATGTCCGCCGGGGGCAGGCTCACGGTGCTTGCCGACATTGCCAATGGCCAGCGCCGTGACGGCGGACCTGAGCTTGTGATTCGGTGCAAATACGCCGTGATACCGGTGCCGATGCTTGCGAGGCGGCGGGACCAGATCCGCGGGCCGGTCTAGAAACTCGAACGGCGAGAGTTCGACGACGCCATTGGCTCCCGGCCGCGTCGATTTTCGTGAGCGGCCCGGGCCGACCCAGTTGGCAGCCTTGTGCCGCGGGAGCACATCACGAACTTTGGCGATGCGGTCTTTTGAAACGCGGATGAGCGACAGCCGCTCCAGCGCGAAGGGAGGCCGGGCGCAATATCGAAGGAGATGCTCGCGGCGACGCCGATCAACAGAAACCACACTATGTCCAGAGTCACTTTCTGTCTACGATCCCCGGTCACGGTCGGTGAAGTGTAATCCAAGCCGAGCACAACGCTGGTTTCACGAGACGATCCGGCGGTGTTGATCACGTCGCATCGTTGTGCGACGATCATCGAGGATTCACGGCACGAACACGACTTTACTTCACGATGGCCAGCTGGCGTAATTTTTTTGCGGCGTTTTTCACGAGCCCGCCGGATGACGTCACTCCGTGCGTCGCGCAGGCAAATTCCTTTCGCGAGGTGGTCTCTCTCCAGGCGCTGTTCGTGACGCTCACCGTGGCGCTCCTGGCATACGTCAACACTTCGCCGACGTTTCAGCTGCGGGTGGATCTGCTGTTTGCAGCGTTGGCATTGCTGCCCTTGCTGGGTCTCCACCATATCGTCAGCAGCCATGTGCGGACCGAGTCGGGAGACGTCTATGTGTGCACCAAGCCGATCCGCGACTACGCCCGGCAGGCCATGATTCTGGACGTGTTGATCGTGGTCGCGGTGTCGGGGCTTTACTGGTGGGGTCAACTGCCTGGACAAGCGACACCTGCACCGTGAGGCCCGGGCAGTAATCCGGGCTCCGGGGCTCCGCCAGGCCGCAAAGTTTGCCTGGTCTCGCTACTCCCACGCTGGCCAGGCATTGTCGGAAAATTCGCCACATCCGGCCGCATGACTGCGCCGATGGTATCGATGCAACGGCCCCCGACGGCACTGGCAGCTCTCATGCGACCGAACTGCGGGGGTCACGACGTGCACCGGCGGCAGTGGGCGATTGGCGGGCCGATGTGGCGGCTCGCCGCCGGGTTGTGGTGGTGCGTGATCGGCCTGGCCGCAGCGGAAGACCCGCCGCAGCCGTATGTCGAAGAGCCGTCATACAGTGCGGCTCCGCATCTTTTGGGCAGGGCAGATGGCTTTCGCGAGCGGCTGGCCGACGCCGGCATGACCATCCTCGCCGACAACACGAGCTTTTTCATCGGCAACACCAATGGCGGCTTCGCCCAAGCCTTCGATTACGCGGGCCACGGCGACTACTGCGTGATCGCCGACGGCGGCAAGCTCGGCGTGCACGAGGGCCTGTATCTCAAGCTCCGCGCCGAACATCGCTACGGTGAAACCATCGTCGGCAACGTGGGCTGTTTCATTTCGCCGACGCTGATCGCGGACCTGCCCGTCTACAACAGCGAAGAGATGTATCTGACCAACGTCCTGCTCACGCAGGAGTTGACCGACGCGTTTTCCGTGTTCGCCGGCAAGATGGACACGCTCGATGGCGACATGAACGCCTTCGCCCACGGGCGGGGCAAGACGCAGTTTTCAAACATGGGGTTTGTGTTCAATCCGATCGTGGGCGCGACGGTGCCCTACTCCACGCTGGGCGCCGGATTCGTGTTTCATCCGGATGACGGGCCGATGGTGATGGTGACCGTGCTCAACTCGAACGATACGACGGCCACGAGCGGCTTCGACACGCTCTTCAGCGACGGCCTGCTTCTGTCGGCGGCCGTGCGGGTGCCCACGAACGCGTTCGGTCTCCCAGGGCACCAGCTTCTGGGCGGCACCTGGAACAGCCGGCTCTACAATTCGATCGCCGAGGCCTACATTCCCTACCCGGCCGTGCCGACGCCACCGATCCGCGGCTCGTGGTGCCTGTATTGGAACTTCGATCAGTACGTATTCGTCGATCCAACTGACGCGAAGAGGGGCTGGGGCCCATTCGGTCGTGCGGGCGTCGCGGATCCGAACACGAGCCCGATCGATGCGTTCCTGAGTTTTGGCGTGGGCGGCAACGTGCCTGGCCGAAGACGGCGCGACGACAGGTTTGGCATCGGCTGGTATTGGGCCTCATCCAGCCCGCAGATCGGCTCTCTGATCACGTCGCAGTTCGGCCCTGTCGGCGACGGCCAGGGCATCGAGTGTTTTTACAACTACGCGCTCACGCCTGCCGTCCGCATCACGCCGGACGTGCAATACGTCGTGCCCGCGCTGCGGCTGGCGGAACCGGCACTGATCGCGGGCGTGAGGGCGCTCGTTAGTTTCTGAACAGACACTACCCCCGACAGGGATCGAATAAGCGAAGTCTAGTCCGCGGAAAAACCAAAAAGCGAAGCTGCGCGGCTCCACTTCCGGCTCCACGAGTCGTCGGGCGTCGCCGCCGTGTTCCGTCGCGACGGCCTCGGCCTTAAATCGCCGCTGGGCTACTTCGCCAGCGAGGGCGACCCTGGCAACCGGTTCCAACGCCCACTGGCGTTTCGGGTCTTCTTTATGAACGGTCTTATTCATGTTGCAGCCGTATCCATAGTCAACATATCCAGCGGCTATACCATCGGACTCGATGTCCACCTGATCGACGGGTAGGCCCACACAATGCGCTACGACGGCATGTCCGGACTCATGGTAGGCGACTACCTCACGGTCTTCAGCCATGGCTATTTCTCGGGCGCTGTTTGCATCGGGGTTAACAGACATCAGGTCAGTCAGCAGTCGCTCTATCGAGCGGTTATGTCCGGTTCATTCCCGAACGGCATCTGAGCGGCTGTATTGAGTCGGATGATGGGGTGACGCCGAGTGAGTGGGCAGGCTTCCTTCCTCGTGAAGATTCCGTATTGCGGGAATGCGTGATTCGAATCGCCGGAGTGGGCATCCAAGGTCTTGCGCACGGCCTTGGCTCCGAGATCACGGCTCACCAACTCGTCTTGCGGCTCTCGGAATTACTTGGAGGAAAAGCGCCGAAATGGCACAACGACAACGGCATCTTCGCCCCTTCTGCCATCAAGCAGATCGTTGAATACATCGACGCTCGCCAGCGTCACCCCATCTTTCCTATCTGGAGGAAATCACCTCCCTCGCCGGCCTCTCCCCGAGCCACTGTGCAAAAAAGTTCCGATGCTCAGAGGGACTGAGCCTCGGTCGGTTCGTCAATCGGCGGCGATGGTGGTCCTCAGAAACGACGAAGTTTCTTTGGCGGGACTTGCCCTCAATCTCGGTTTCTCGTCTCAGAGTCACTTCACGCGGCTGTTCAGCGATCTGATCGGCACGACACCGGCGAAGTACCGCAAGCAGTTCAAGCGGACGGTGGGGTGACGAGTTGGTGTAACGTCTCTCCTGGAAATCACCGGTATGGGCCTGCTCATCGAGCACGGCCCAGCCGCGCAGCTGCTCGACTCGACGAGCAGCTGGGAGCCTGGCGGAACCGGCCCACGGGCTATATGACATACCTCCGGATTCCAACGCCCTCCGCACGTCTGGCCATGGCACATCTCATCCACCACTGGACGACACTCGCCCCGCTCGCAGCCACGGCTCTGCTGGTGCTCACCTCCGCCATCGGCGAGCAGCCCTGGCTGCTCGTGGGCTGCGGTGCGGCGCTCATCGCTGCCGTGCTCGCCGCAGTACACCATGCGGAGGTGATCGCCCACCGCGTCGGCGAGCCGCTCGGCACGCTCGTGCTCGCTCTCGCCGTGACCGTGATCGAAGCGGCCCTGCTCCTCTCGCTGCTCGTCGCCGGCGGCGCCGGGATGGAGACGCTGCCCCGCGACACCGTCTATGCCACGGTGATGATCATCACGACGGGTGTCGTCGGCCTCTGCACGATGATCGGCGGCCTAACCCACCGCGAGCAGTCGTTTCGCGTGGATGGGGCGGGCGGGGGCCTCGCGGCCCTGATCGTGCTCGCGGTCGTCACGCTCATCCTCCCCGACTACACCATCACGACCGGCGTCGGCACCTACAGCCGCGCCCAGTCGCTCTTCGCCGCCGTCGTCTCGGCGTCGCTGTGGGGCATTTTCGTCTTCGTCCAGACCGTGCGTCACCGCGACTATTTCCTGCCGCATGACGACCACGCCCCGCCCGACGAGCACGCCCTGCCTCCCTCTCGCCGGCAGGCGATACTGAGCTTCGTGCTCCTCCTCGTCGCCCTCGTCGCAGTCGTCGGCCTCGCGAAGGTGCTCTCGCACCCGCTCGAGGAGTTCGTCGAGGCATTTCACCTGCCGCGCGGCGTGGTGGGGATCGTGGTGGCGATGGTGGTGCTCCTGCCCGAGACCTGGGCCGCGATTCGGGCAGCGCATGCCAACCGGCTCCAGAGCAGCATGAACCTCGCGATCGGCTCCGCTCTCGCGACGATCGGACTCACGGTGCCAGTCGTCGTCTTCTTCGCCACCGCCTACGGACTGCCACTCGTTCTCGGACTCGACCCGAAGGACATCGTGCTGCTCGCGACGGCCCTGCTCGTGAGCGTTGTCACTCTCGGCACGGGGCGGACTTCGATGATGCAGGGCGCGGTGCACCTCGTGCTCTTCGCGACGTACCTGTTTCTCGCCTGTGTGCCCTGAGGCGGGTACCATGCGGCTTCGGTTTGCCGTTCGCCGACGCGACCTCGGCCTCGTGGAGACGATCTACTCGCACTCACAATCCGTTGCCCGCAAGAGCGTGTGGGTTGAAGTCCCACCCATGGCAGAAGTCATCGGGGCCGCGTAGCCCGCTGGCCGAGCCCGTCGAGGCCCGTGCGGCACGTCGCGTAGTGAAAGTACGCCGCCTCGTCCGGCCGGCGGCTACTCGCCTCTTTCTCGGTGGCCACGCTGATCTGGTCAAATCCCGCCGCTTCGATCTGCTGCACGAGTTCATCCGCCGTGAAGTGGTGGGTCATGTACAGCACCTCTCCCTGTTCATTCCGCGAGAGGTAGCTGTGCCGTTCGCCGGTCAGGTGGATGTCCTCGGCATACAGCCGGGCGTAGCCGGCGTTGATGCAGTCCGACACACCCGAGGCCGACAGGTAGAGCCATCCGCCGGGCCGAAGGTGCTCACGCACGTGACGCAGAAGGTTCGACCGTCGGCGGGCGTCGCCGATGATCGAAAGCACCAGTTGGCAGACGACGACGTCGAACGGTCCTCCATCGATCGGGGGCGCACGATCCGCCGCGAAGTCGCCCTCGACGAACCGCAGGAAGCGGCCCGGGGAGGCGGCCGCAACGGCCAGGTCCTGGGCGGCGCGAACGGCATCCGGGTTGACGTCGACGCCCAGCACGGAGAATCCTCTGTCGTAGAGCCGCCTGCCGAGCCGCCCGGTGCCACACCCGACATCGAGCAGCGCGAGCGGCTGGTTCTCGGGCGCCGTCTCTTGCACCGCGGCCAGAACCCTGTCGAGTTGCGGCGTCGAGGCCTTGCTCGGGATCTTCTGGGCGTCGAACCGCCGCCAGTCTTCGAGCGCGTCACGCATCGCCATCTGTTCTCCGGGACTGTCGTAGTGCGCCGGTGCAGTCGAAGGGCACGGGCTTGGCCCGGCCGTTCCCGAGGCTTCTGCGAGCAGGCGCGATGGGCGGAGCGAAACGCTCCCGCTGAAACGCAAGCCCGAGAAGCATAGGCTCTCGATGACGCGTTCACAATCATCGGCGGGCTGCACATCGTGCACGCGTTTCGCCCCCGGGGAAGTACAACACGTGGCAGGCCGTCTCCGCATCACGAGGGCCGCTCATGACGACGAACTACGATGGGATCGCCAAGGAGTACCAGGCATCGAAGCTCCAGCCCTGGCGGGCCTACGGATACTCGAAGCGACTCGAAGGCCCCCTGGAGGAAGGCGCACCGATCGTCTGGCGGTTTCATCCGCCCGAGGGGACCATCGAGGTGACGAACTTCTACCTGACGCTCGCGACGATGGAACGCGCCCTGAAGGCGGCCGGATTCCGGGACATCCGCTGGCATCGGCCCCAGGTATCGCCCGAAGGTCTCCAGCAGTGGGGAGCAGAGCACTGGCGTGGGATTCTGGCGCGGCCCCCGATCGTGTTTCTGGAGTGCGTCAAATAAGCCGCTGCCTCCCGGCGCGGCCGCCGGCCGAAGCGCATGGCGATCTACCGGCCGAGATCGTGTGCGAGCGGCGCCAGGCGGGCCGTGCAGCGACGCCCCCGATGGGCTATGTTTTATTCCCATGATGACCTGCCTCCTCGAGTCGAAAATCCACCGCGCAAGGACGTCGAATCAAACACGCCTTGTTTCCAAGGCTTCTTGTGCAGCGAGTCATTTTTGACCTCCAGGACTTTGCTGAACGTTTGCTGATGCCATTGCGCCCCTTGGTGGCGCTTGGCGTCGGTCCCCAGGCCGCCGGTGCGTGCCTTCAATCGTCTCGTTTGCGCTCGCCGCGGTCAGGCACGCACGGGCGATTGACAGAAGGGGTGTTGCTTTATCGTGGTGGCTCTCGCGGGCATCGGCGCCTTGGCCCTCGGCGCCGGGGCGATCCGCCGCAGCCGCCAGGCCCGCAAGGCGGCAGCCGCGGCCGCGGAAGGGAACGAGTCGCTCGCCTCGGCGGTCTGACACGGCCGCGGGCGTCAATCAGCCCGATGCCGCCCCGCAAAGAACTTCTCCTGGTCGGCTGGGAATCGGCGGACTGGTGGCCAACAGCTTGGCGTCGTGGCGCACGTCGGCCACGGTCGCCCCGCGGGCCACGGCGATCGCGCGGGCCACGTCCGTCGCTCGGCACTACGGCATCCGCCACCTGATCCCCGTCGGCCCGAAGGATGCGGGGCTGGAGGCGGCCAGGGACGCGACCGCCGGCGATCTCTACGGCGTCGTCGTCGACGCCACCGGCAATCGGCATTCGATGTCGAACGCCTTGCAGTTCGTGGCCCCGACGGGAACCCTGGTGTACGTGGGCATCACGCAGGAGGAGATCGCCTTCAAGCATCCCGCCCTGCATCGCCCCGAGATCAGCCTGCGAGCTTCCCGCAACGCCCTGCCCGCCGACTTCCCGGCGATCATCGAGGTCGTGTGACCCGCCGCGTCGGCGCCGGCCGCCCACGCCCGGGGCTCAGGCCCGCAGCCGTTCGATCTCGTCGACCACGTAGGCGGCGAACGGGATCGAGCAGGTCCAGCCGGGCGACACGGCGGTGAGGACATGCAACGAGCGGTCGTCACCCTCGAGCACGAAATCCATCTCCAGCTTCCGGGTGCGGGTGTCGATGAGCTGGGCCCGGATGCCGGTCCGGCCCCAGCGGCGGTAGTTTTCCACCCGCACGCCCGCGGCCAACTGGCCGGCGAGCGCGACGAGATGCGCCCGGTTGTACTTCTGGATTTCCTCCCAGGCGAGCCGCCGAAACTCGAAGCCCGCCCACAACAACAGCCCCAGCTGCAGCCGGGCGATCTCCGCGAGGTCGCGCAGATTGAAGCCCGAGAGGCCCGCATACTGCTCCCGCCAGAACGCGGGGATGGCGGTGGGGCCGATCTTTGCGTGGCCGTCCACCGTGACGGTGAAGTGCACGCCGAGGAACGGGTTGCGCAGATCGGGCACGGGGTAGATGTTGGTGCGCAGTGCGCCTGCCGGCTCGTCGCTGGAGAGGTACAGGCCCTTGAACGGCAGGATCGTGTAGTGCTGGGAGAAGCCGAACTGCTTCGCGATCCGGTCGGCCTGCAGGCCGGCACAGTTGACGACGTACCCGGCGGACCAGCGGCCCTGCGACAACTCGGATCAATTCTTCTCCGCGAGGGGTCGTACGTCTACGAGGCTCCTGGCGAGACGCACACCCTCGTGGTCGATCCCGACGTCGAGGAGATGATCACGTTGTTCCAGGTCAACGGCGCGATGATCTACTGCGATCCCGACGGCCGCTGCACCGGCTACGACGACGTCTTCACGCGGATCGACAAGTGCCGCCGCCACTACGCCGCCAACGGCCTGGGCGAGGGCGGCCCGGAACTGGATCGGGCGGTCGGGTGTTCCGCTCGGCTCGAGCCGCCGAGCAGCTTCACGGCGGCGGAGCAGGGGAGCAAAAGGATAGGACGGCCAATGGCACGTTCGGAAGCGTGTGGCGGGTGACGAGCGGTCCATGGTGTGTGGCCCTTGGCCCTGCTCGGCACCGCTGGCTGTTTGGCGACGCCTGAATCGCGTCGCGGTCATCATGCATGTGGACGATCTCGCCCCGGTCGGCGGGCGGGCCCCGGGCGGGCGAGCCGGGTGGAGGTTCGAGCGGCTCGCCGAGATGCGTGAGGGGCTGATTTCACGCGGGCGAAGCCATCCTGGCCTTCACCCGCTTGCGAACCTCCAATTCGAAGTCAGCCGGCTCCTGCCGGCAGTCTGTCCGGCTTCGGTGATGAACGCGATGAGCCGGATGTCGCCGCCGCACCCCGGGCACTCCAGTGAAAACTCCTCCCCCACCCGAGCCTAAGAAGGAAACGAGGCTGGCGGGGTCACGAGACTTCCGCCCGACAGGGCTCCGCCAACTTTCCGGCATTGGATGCAAAGTTTTTTCCCTCTGCAGCCACGGGGTTCGGCACGGTGCCGGACGGCGATTCCTGTCAGCGGCGCACCACGCCTGTGACGCGTGGCTTCTCAGGGATCCAGCGGGAAATCGTCCGAACTGCCTTGCCCGCCATCGGCTGCGGTTTCGGGCAGGACATAGAGCGACTGCAACGGGGGCGTGGTGATCGACCGGGTGCCATCGAGGATCTTGATCACGGCGGGCGTGGCCGCGCGGAGTTGCGGGAGCATGACCGGTTTCTGCGCTTTCGTGAGCACCGCGGCGACTGCCGGGTCATGGAGCGAGGCAAGCCCCAGGTAGATGGCGTTGGGCCTGGTGACCAGGACCTCCGCCGCCGCCGGCGTGATGGTGCGCAGCGAGGGCAACGTCTGCCCGGTGGAATCCTCGATCAGTCGCTTGGCCAGCACCGGGGAGTCGAGCACGGTGAGCTGCCGAAGCGTGAAAAAACCCTTGTATTGAACACAGGCCGGGATGGCCTCGGCCGAAATGGACTCCAGGCCGTCCAGCGTGCGCTGGCTTTGTCGGGCGAACTTTTGGGCCAAGGGGACGGAATCGAGCACCCGGATCGGCATGACCAGATCCCCGGGGATCGTGGCCAGTGCCGCCGCCGTTTCGGCCGACAGTTCGTCCGTCGCGGGGCCGTAGAGATCGATGGATGGACCGCGATACGGCACCAGCGCGGCGGCCGCCTCCGGCGAAAGTTTCCGCAGGCCGGCGATCGACAGCCGGCCCCGATACTTCGCCAGTTCACCCGCCAAGGCCGGGGTCAACGGCGGAGACATGCCCGCCAGACCGCGGCCGCCGATGAACAATTGCGGCGACCTGTTGAGGCCACGTCCGCCCCGCACCTCCTCGCCGCGATTCAGTGCCGTCACCAGAACGCGCGCAGCCTCCGGCGAGAGTTCGGACAGCCAGGGCAAAGTCAGCAGTCCGCCGCCCAGGTTTCCCTGGTCGCTGGCCAGTTCGGCGAACACCGCGGCCATTTCGGGCGTCATGGTGGTGAGGCCAAGCGTCAAAGTAGAGGTCTGCCGAACGAGGCTGCGAACGGTCTCGGGCGACGCATCCCGCAACGCCGGAAGCGAGATCCCCGCCCAGCTTCGGTTCATGAGCAGCCGGGCCGTCTCGGGGCCCAGTTCCTCGAGGCTTGGGAATGACAAACCTGCCTTGCCCGGTACGTTAGCCACCGCTTCCGGAACGCGGCCCAGCGCCGCCGCCGCCTCGGGCGAGATCCTCGTGACGCCGGCAAAACCGGTCGGGGATCGCAGCAGCGTCTCAGCGAGGAGCGCGGAGTCGAGCGTCGTCACCATGGGCACGCTGATTTTCTGTTGCCGCCCAAATGGACCGCCCGGGACAGTGGCCGCGGCTGCGGCCATGATCCGCACCTGCTCGTCGCTCAAGGAGGTCACGTCCCGCAGCTCGATGGTCACGGGAGACTCCATCAGGATCTGGAAGGCCGGATCGGAGATCGCCCCGGCCCCGAGCGTCAGCCGCCCCGCCGCCGGTTTCTGCGCAAACACGGCCGCGACTTCCTCGGACATCACGGACAGCGGCAGGAAGGTTCCTCCGAGGAAAAAAGGGCGAGCCACCGCAGCGATCACTTTCGCCTGTTCCACGGACAGCGTTTTGATGCCCGGGAGCAGGACCGCCGATGCATAGCCCGCGGCGAGCTTCCTGGTGAGGGGCAGCGAGTCCAGCGACTCGAGGTTCGGCACCGTGAGGGCGCCGACCGTCCCTGCGAGGGCGTCCTGGACTTCCAGCGACACGTCGGTCAGGGCGGCCAGTGCCAGGCCGCGCGGGTTCGTGGCCAACGCCGCGGCGACGTCGGCCCCGATCTCTTTCAAGTAGGGGAGCGACAACGCTCCCGGTCGCTGGGCCAATTTCCGCGCCAGCGGCACGGAGTCGAGTTCCACCAGACCGGAGAGCACCAGATTGCCCGGCACTCCGGCAATCGCTTCGGCAGCCTCGGGGGCGACCGCCGTGACCGAGTGCAGCCAGACGGTGGCCACTCGACTTTTTTCGAGGGCCCGGGCGACTTCCGGCGAGAGTGATCTCAGCCCCAGGATCAACATCTCCCCGCGGAACTCGGCGAGCACCGCCGCCACTTCCGGGCTCATGTCATGCGTCCGGCTGAGTTGGAGGATCCCGAACCGCGATTCCGCCTCGACCTGCCGCACGAGTTCGCGGGCCTGCTCAACCGTGACCTCCTCGGGCGGATCGGCCCGGAGGTTCCGGAACGCGGGGAGGTTGGCTGCGAGATCGGCAGCGGGCGGCAGGCCGCGCCGGATCAGATCGCCAAAGGTCGGTGAGTCGGGCAGGGAGGGATCGGCAGGGATGTCGTTGACCCGGCGCCCCGCCTCGCGCTTCCGCGCGGAACTTTCACGGTCGTTTGCCGTCACCAGCAGGTTGATCGCGGTTCCATACTGATTCCGGGGACCGTAACCGGCCAGATGGCACACGACGCATGACCCGTTCCCCGATGTCATCTGCCGCACCCATGCCCGCTGGGCGTCCAGATCCTCGACGTCGCGGACCTGATCGAAGGCTGCCGCATCGAGACCGCAGATGGCGTGGGACTGTGTCGGCAGGCAGAGCCAGGCGAGGCCACAACAGAGGCCGACGCCCCGGCGCCACCACGCGTCGCCACGATATCCGTTCCAGAGGGTCACGACGGCCTTCCTCGAGAAATGCGTTCAAAAAACTGCTGATACAGCCCTGCTGGTGTTGTCAGGGGCGGGTGGGAGCGTCCGCCACCGGCCGGGAAGATGTTGGGACCCGACCATATCCTAATCGTTCGAACCCATCGATTGGATGCAGCAGCCATCCAGGAATGATGCTGTGACGCCCGCGCCGCCCCCATCCGCAACGCTTGCGAAGGCGCTGCGGGGGGCCCGACCTTTCGTCCTTGCGGCCCTCCATTCCTTGGGACCCGGTGATTGTTTCGCCCGGCTCTGCTCGCTCGATAGGATGGGCGGTTACGTCTCGGCCTCCGGCCCCCCATCAAAGAGTTCGGCCATGACGCTGCCGTTCGACTACCGTATCAGGCTGATGCAGCCCTCGGATTACGCCGCCATCGGCGAGATCTGCCGCATGGTCTATCCGCACGACACGCCCTACACCGCCGAGGAACTGGCCGCGCACCACGCGGTATTTCCCCAGGGCCAGTTCGTGGCCGAGCACGTGCCGACGGGACAGCCGGTGGGCGTGCACTTCACCCTCCGGATTCGCATGGCCGACTACCACGTGGACGATTCGTGGGATGTGCTCACCGCCCGCGGCACGTTCAGCGACCACGACCCCGCCGGCCCCACGCTGTACGGCGCCGACGTGTTCGTGAGCCCCGCGCACCAGCATCATGGGCTCGCGCACGCCCTGACCGACGCCACCCGCGGCCTGGTGGTCGAGGAAAACCTGTGGCGGATGGTCGGCGGCAGCCGACTGCCCGGCTACGCCGCCGTCGCCAGCGCCGTGCCCGCCGATGAGTATGTTCGAGAGGTGGTCGCCGGCGTGCGGACCGATCCCGTGCTGTCGGCGCATCTGAAAGACGGCTGGCAGGTCGTGAAGCCCATTCACGGCTATCTTCAGGACGACGTGGAGAGCGCCAACTGGGCGGCGGTGATCCAGTGGGTGAACCCCGATTGCCCGCCACCGCCGGAGTTTGCCCTCGCTTAAGTCGGTTCGCCGCCAGCGTGCCTGGCCCTGCTCGCTGGTCCAGGGATCGTCGCAGGAACGCGGGTTCTGGCGGATTGTGCCTTGCACGGCGTCGGCGGTTCGTCGTATTCCCAGTATCCTGATCCAGACCGTTTTCCGCTGTCGCCGGAGTCCTACTGTATGTTGTCGTTTCTCCACGCCCGCGCTCATCGCCGCACGATCGCCGTCGGGATAGCGCTTTATGCCGTCGCACTGGTCGCGAATGCCTTCGCCGCTGAGCCGGCCCGGCAGCCCAACATCCTCGTGATCTGGGGAGATGACATCGGGCAGTTCAACGTCGGGGCCTACAACCTCGGCATGATGGGCTACAAGACGCCGAACATCGATCGCATCGCCCGCGAGGGTGCGTTGTTTACGGACTGGTACGGCCAGCAGAGTTGCACCGCCGGGCGGGCGGCATTCATCACCGGGCAATCGCCGATCCGCACCGGCCTGACGAAGGTCGGGCTGCCGGGAGCCCCGGAGGGCATGAAGGCCGAGGACCCGACGATCGCCACGCTTCTCAAGGCGCGGGGTTACGTGACCGGCCAATTCGGCAAGAACCATCTCGGCGACCGCGACGACATGCTGCCCACGAACCACGGCTTCGACGAGTTCTACGGCAATCTCTATCACCTCAATGCCGAGGAGGAGCCGGAGCATCCCGACTATCCGCAGAACCCCGAGTTCAAGAAGCGGTTCGGCCCGCGCGGCGTGATCCACTCCTTCGCCAACGGCTCGATCACCGATACCGGCCCGCTGACGAAGAAGCGGATGGAGACGATCGACGAGGAAGTCAACGGGAAGACCGTCGCCTTCATGGAGAAGGCCAAGCAGTCCGGCAAGCCGTTTTTCATCTGGTGGAACTCCACCAAGATGCACATCTTCACGCACCTCAAGCAGGGTGTGGCGGGCAAGACCCGGCTCGGCATCTACGCCGACGGCATGGTGGAGCACGACCGCCAGGTGGGCGAGATCCTCGCCAAGCTGGAGGAACTGGGGCTCGCCGAGAACACGATCGTGATGTATTCGACCGACAACGGGGCCGAGGCGTTCACCTGGCCCGACGGCGGCACGACGATGTTTCGCGGCGAGAAGAATACGCAGTGGGAGGGGGGCTACCGCGTCCCGTGTGCGATCCGCTGGCCGGGTGTCATCAAGCCGGGCACGGTGGTCAACGACATCGCCGCCCACGAGGACATGCTGACGACGTTCTGTGCCGCCGCCGGCGACACGACGGCCAAGGAGGATCTGAAGAAGGGCCGCCGCATCGGCGATCGCACCTACAAGGTGCACCTCGACGGCTACGATCTCGGCCCGGCCCTCCGGGGCGAGGGCGCCTGGCCGCGGAAGGACTTCATCTACTGGACCGACGACGGGAGCGTGGCGGCGCTGCGGTACGAGAACTGGAAGGTCACGTTCCTCGAGCAGCGGGCCCACGGCATGCACGTCTGGCAGCAACCGTTCGTGGAACTGCGGGCTCCGACGCTCGTGAACCTGCGGATGGATCCGTTCGAGCTGGCGCAGGACATCGGTATGGACTATCAGCGCTGGTACCTGGAGCACATGTTCGCCATCGCGCCGGCCGCGGCTCACGTCGGGGAGTGGCTGCAGAGTTTCCGCGAGTTTCCGCCGCGGCAGAAGCCGGGGAGCTTCAATCTCAACCGCGTGATGGAGGCGGTCACCGCGGGATCCGGCTCAGGCCGCTGAGATGGCGGCCGGCCCAGTGGACAAAGGCCATGGAAGGCTTTGTCCACGGACGGTTAGTCCCGGGCCCGCCGCAGCGTCTCGGAAGGCAGTTCGCCGAACTGGCGGCGATACCGGGCCGCGAATCGGCCGAACTCCCAAATGCCGTGGCGCGTGAGCACGTCGGCCACGGTGCCATCGAGCGGTGCCCCGGCGCACAGGATGCGGCGAATGCCGTGCAGTTCGCGGCACATCAGGTAGCGCTTCGGCGGCACGCCGTAGGTTTCGTGAAACGCCCGCAGCAGTGTGCGGTCGGTGACACCGACGTGGGCGGCTAGCGTGCGTGCCGTCGGTGTCGTCGAAGCTGCGTCGATCACCGCCATGGCCTGGCGAATGATCTGCGCCCGATCGAGACGCGGTCGGCCCGTGGTCGCACGGGCCGTCTCCAGGGCGGGCAGGCAGGCGGTCACGGCGTCGACGAGGTCGCGGCCGGCGGTGTGATGCGCTTCGCTCTGGTCGGGCTGGTTCATGAGCGCATCCGTGATCCGGTGCACGAGCTGTCGGAGCCGCGACACGGATCCCGGATGACAGGCAACCCTGCCGCTGGCCGGAAAGGAAGGAGCGGCGACGGGGCCTGTCGTCGGGAGGGCGATCGAGCACCAGGCATGGGCGCGTCGGCGCACCTGGATCCGGAAATCGGCGCCGCGGGAAATGAAGAAGAACGCATCGTCATCGAGCGGTTCGGCGTTCACGACATGCGCTTCCGCATGGGTGAGCGGGACGAAGATCGTCGGGCCGGGATGGGTATTCGCGCCGTAGCAGAGATTGCCACCGCCTTCCGTGGCAACTTGGAGCATGGTGTCACCCAGGGGAATGATCCCGAGCGTCCAGCGGCGGGTCTCTACCGCATCGCAGACGAGCCGGAGGCTCGCGCCGCTGACGGCGTCGGCCCAGGCGTCGAAATCATCGAACGACAACATGCGATGCAGAATACGGACACAGCTCGATAGCGGGCAATCGGCGGCTTTTGGCGGAGATTGCACAGTCCGCCGACGGGTTGCGTTGACTGGGTTCAGTACCGCCAGCCGATCCCGACGTTGGAGAAGAAGGCCGGCGTCGTCTCGTTGAGCCCCCAGCCCACGCGGAGGCCGATCTCGAGATTCTCCGTCGCCAGCACGTGCCCCCCGCAACTGGCGTACTGCACGTTGAGCGGGACCTCCTTGCCGGTGGAGAAGATGCCGAAGTATTCGGCATGCACGTTCCATCGCTCACCGACGGGGATTTTGATCACGGTCGACGGTGCCCACTGATTGAAGGCGTCTTGCTCCTCGAAGCCGGTGCCATACCGCATGGCCGTCGTCCATTCCCAGCCACCCGCGAACCGCCATCCCCACGCCTCGCCGAACACGAGCGTCGACTTGTTCGACGGTCCGGAGACGGGCGTGTAGCCCTGGAGAATGGCGGCCGACCGGGGCAGCCATCCATCCTGCTCGGTGGTCTCGACCTTGGTGCCGTAGAGGATGCGGCTCTCGTTCTCGGTCTCGATGTCTTCGCCGCCGAACTCGCTGCCCGAGACGGTTCCCGGTCCGCCGGCCTCGTAGTTGAAGCCGAGGCGGGCCTCCACTTTCTCGCCGAAGCCACGGCGCAGCAGGACCTCCGGGAAACTGTGGGCCTCCGGCCCCAGGCGATTGTCGATGAACGAGTACGAAGCCTCGAGGATCGACATGCCCGGGCCGGCGGTCGTGGGCGCGAAGGTGAACGAGTCGCGGTCGGTCTCGAGTTCCTCGCGCGCCTGGCCCACGGCGCCCAGCAGCGCCGGCAGCAGCGCGCCGGATAAGGTGATGGCGAGGATGCGCCGCCCCGACACGAGCCGAGGTCGGCCGTCAGGGAAGAGGCATGCCATCATGAGGAGCGCCGTGGGTTGTTCGCCGCGGGCCGGTCGAAGTGCCACGTGAAGCCGATGCCGATCCAGTAGCTCTCCACGCTGACATAGGTCGCGTCGCCGAGGCTCTCGCCCGCCGGCAACATCCCGCCTGCGAAGGCGTCGAAATCGAGGCCGCGCATCAGCAGGTCGCTGACGCCAATACCCGCCGCCATGCGGTGCTCGTTGATGATCGCGAACTGCGACTGCAGGTACTTGACGGCTGGAATGCCACCGGGAACCTCGATCGGCCCGACACGCGTGCCGACGGCGTCATTGATCGGGTTTTGGGCGAGGGCATAGCCGAGGCGGAGCTTGACGCGGTCGGTGGCCCGGTATTGGGTGCCGAGCTGCATCACCCACTGCCCGCGGTAGATGCTCTTGAAGAGAGCGGCGCTGCGCCAGTCGAGAAACAGGGCATCCGCCGCCAGGAGGAGCCTGCCATTCAGGAACGATTCGTTCGCGATCCCCACGCCGACCTGTTGCGGCAGGCCCATGTCCACGTCGCGGGGCCGCCGGGCGGAGAACAGCACCGCCTCGTTTTCGAAGCGGAAGGCCTGCGTCGTCTGGTAGTAGGCGCCGAGCCAGGTCGCGTTGCCGAGCTCGTAGTCGAGCCCGAAGCCGCCGCGCAGGGCATAGGCGTTCGTCATGCCGCTGGTGCCCACGAAAGGCCCCGACGCGTAGCCATCCCCGATGAACATCGTCGCCCCGATCGACAGCCGCTCGGTGAGTTCGACACCGACGGATGGCGCAAACTCGAGGAGCAGCAGGTAGGACGACGTGGCGTTGCTGGCCGGCACCTGCACGTAGCTGGAGCCGCCCCCCGCCGCACCGACGACGGCCAAGCCGACCGTGGTCGGCAGCCACAGGCCATCGACTTCCTGGGCCACCCCGATCGCCGGCACGATCGCGCCCGGCGTGCTGCTCTTGGCTTCGAAGGGAGCGACGCCCAGCAGGGGGATCGGCGTTTTCTGCTCGAGGTTCACCGTCGCCTCGGCGAATGCACCGCCGATCGTGAAGTTCGTGCCCTTGTATTGCGTGAGAGCCGCAGGGTTGGCGTTGATCGCCGACAGGAAATCCTGCGGCGCGGCGACGCTCGTCCCGGCCATGCCGCCGGACGCCGGCATTAGGGTGTTGCGAAAGTCGATGCCATAGGTCTGCGCGGTGGCCGTCGCCGCCCCGGCCGCCGCCGTGGACACGGCGACCAGGCCGATCACCATCCGGCGAAATCGCTTCGTCGTCATAACCGTTCCCCCCGGGTGACTTCGGAGCAATCGGTACGACCCGAAGCCTGGCTTGAGGCGGCGGGTTTGCGGCGGAAAAGACACAGAAGCTGGGCGGACCTTGCGGCCAGTCGTGCGGCGGGGAAATCCGGGGATCTTGCCCAGCCGCTGCGGATCGGATGATGCGGTGAGGCCAGCCGTGACTTTTTCTCCGGTCATGCCATCCGCGACGGATGTGCCGGTTGTTTGACCGAAAAGAGGTTGGGTGTCTGGCACGGGTGGGGTCGAGGCGGCGGACGGCTTTGTTCGCACTCCCCCGGGGCCGGCCACGGGAGGAGCGTGCATGCTTGGCATCGCGTTGCATCGCGGCCGGATGGTCGGCGGTCTGGTGTTCGCCCTGGCGGCGGCCGTGGCGGTCGCGCAGGAAGACGGATTCGTCGGGAGGCTTGGGCAGGCGGGCGGGTTCGAGTCCCTCGACCCGGTGCTGACTGACGAGGTGGTGACCGGCATCATCCCGTCCGGGCAGGACTGGTTCCTGTTCGGCGAAGCCGATCGCGGCGGGGTCTATGGCTGGCTCGACGGCGGCTTCGTCGGCAATTTCGGAGTCCCGGCGAGCAAGTTCAATGGCCCGTACAACGCGGTCGACCGTGCCAACGAGGCGATGATGAATCAGGTCTACATCATCGCCGAGCGGACGCTACCCACCGATGGCTCCAGCGGCATCGGCGCCCGCACCGACCTGCTCTACGGCGAAGATTTCCCGCTGGCGATGTCGCTCGGGTGGGAGACGAACCCCGGTCCGCGCGACTGGAACAGCGGGGAGTATTACGGCCTGGCGATCCCGCAGCTGTATGCCGAGGTCGGCAACCAGGACCTATCGCTGAAACTCGGCCACTTCTACACGATCGTCGGCTACGAGGGCGTGCCGGCCGTCGGCAACTTCTTCTACATGAAGAGTTACAGCTACCAGTTCGCCGGTCCCTTCACCCACTGGGGCGGCCTCGTCAACTGGAATGCGACGGACAACGTCGAGGTGGACGCGGGGCTCGTCAACGGCTGGAACGGACTCGCCTCGCCCTACAGCAACGCCAACTTCCTGGGCCGCATCCGCGCCCGCAACGACGACAACTCGTTCGCCACATCGTTCGCCATCATCAGTGGCGACGAGGGCAACGACTTCTCGCCCCTGTTCCAGCCGGCACCACCGCTGACATCGGCGAACCGCACCCGCTACAGCCTGATCTTCGAGGCTCGGCCGGCCGCCAACTGGGAATATCTCTTCCATCAGTGGCTCGGCACGCAGGCTAAGGGTCTCGCCGACGGCGGCACGGCCCTGTGGGTGGGCATCGACCAATACCTGTACTACCGGGTCAGCGACGCCTGGGCGTGGGGCGCCCGGTTCGAGTGGTTCCAGGACACCGACGGCACCCGCGTCGGCCTCAACCGGCCCAGCAACCCCAATCACGTGCCGCTCCCCGGCAACTTCTACTCCCTCACGCTCGGGCCCAACTGGACGCCCACCGGCAACTTCCTCATGCGACCGGCCTTCCGCTGGGACTTCTTCGGCGGCCCGTACGGCGGCCCGCGGGCGCCCTACAACGACGGGATCAGCAACCAGCAGACGATGCTCGGCTTCGACATGATCCAGAAGTTCTGACCGCCACGAATCGCGCGTGTGCCATCCACGGAACGCGAGATGCCTTTTGGCGTTTTCTGCGCAGCCCGTCCGCGCGGCGCGCGGTTCACGGTTCATCATCCAGGGTCGGCAAACTCGTGTTCCGCGCCGACGCGTGCTTGTGGTATCACCCGCCCGGTGATCGAGCGGGACTTCTCAGGAGACAGTGCGATGAAGAGCATGACGCAGTGGCTGACGAACGGAGGAGTGGTGCTGCTGGCGACTGCAACGGCGTTGATCGCGCAGGCCGGTCCGCCCACGCTGAGCAGCAACCCGGGCAATCTCGCGATTTTTCCGGCCAAGGGCCAGAGCCCTGAACAGCAGAAGGCCGACGAGGCGGCGGCCTATGACTGGGCCACGAAGCAGACCGGGTGGGATCCCTACCAGGCCAAGGCCGCTTTGGATCAGCAGAACCACGCTTCGGCCGCGGCGGCCGGCGCCGCGCGTGGCGGTGCCGTCAAGGGTGCGGCCGGCGGAGCCCTCGCGGGCGCTGCCATCGGCGCCATCGCCGGCGATGCCGGCAAGGGCGCGGCCATCGGTTCGGCGTCACTGGGCATGACGGGCGGCGTTCGTTCGCGACGCGCGATGCGTGCCGCCGGCGGTGCCTCCGATACGGCCGTGGCGGCCTATCAGCAGCAGTTCGCCCTGTGGAGCAGGAACTTCATGGCGGCCATGGAAGCGAAGGGCTACACCGTGCGGTGATGCCCGACGCATGGCGGGCGGTTCCCGATCGGAATCCCCCGCGGACAACGACACCTTTCACATCCTCAGGAATTGGAATCATGATCATGCGAACCATGAAGATCGGCGCGGCGGTGGTGATGGCGGCATTGGTGGCGGGCGAAGAAGCGTGGGCCGGCCACTCCTGGATCTGTTCCGTCGCGTCGGCCGTCGCGGTGGACGAGGACGGCACCATCGGCCCGCCCGATCTCGGGGACCGCGAACGCCCCACCTTCTTCCGCCTGGATGCCGACAAGAAGGAACTGACGATCCTCGGCCCCGACTCGCGCCGCGGCGAGGTCACGAAATTGGAGTCGGTGCAGGAGATGGACGGGCAGCACGTGTTCAGCGGCGTGGAGAACGGCCGGGTCATCAGCGTGATCGTCACCAAGGAGGGCCGCATGACGCTGTCGATCATCAGCGACGGAGTCGTCTGGTCGGTCTTCGGGCACGCGCTGCGCGACGAAGACAGCAAATAGCGCGGTCTCCGGGCTGAGGACCGGGCGGTCGCGGCGGCCGGGAGCGATGGATAGGATGACGCCTGCGGGCCTTCCTCCTCGTGATTCCTGAACCACCGCCATGCACTTGGGTTTCGTGTCCGCGATCCTCGCGGAACTGTCGCTCGCCGATGTACTCGCCTTCGCCGCTACCGAGCGGTTCACGGCGGTGGAACTGATGTGCTGGCCCGTCGGCCGCGCCGAACGGAAGTATGCCGGCGTGACCCACGTGGACGTGGCGGCGCTCACGCCGGGCGAGGCGGACGAGATCCGGGGCCGCTTCGCCGCCGCCGGCGTGGCGATCAGCGGCCTCGGCTACTACCCGAACCTCCTCGACCCCGACCCGGCGGTGGCGGAGCCGGCTGCCGCCCATTTTCGGAAGCTGATCGCCGCGGCGCCGCTCCTCGGCGTGGGCACGGTGAACGGCTTCGTCGGCCGCGACTGGCGGCGGACGGTGGACGACAACTGGCCGCGGTTTTTGCAGGTGTGGCGACCGCTGGTGCGGCTGGCCGAGGAGCACGGGGTGCGGATCGGGATTGAAAACTGCCCGATGCTGTTCACGGCCGACGAATGGCCCGGCGGCAAGAACCTGTTCACGACGCCCGCGATCTGGCGAAGGGCCTTCGCCGACATCGACTCGCCGGCCTTCGGGCTCAACTACGATCCCTCGCACTTCGTCATCCAGGGCATGAATCCGCTCGGGCCACTGGCGGAGTTCCGAGACAAGCTGTTCCACCTCCACGCCAAGGACGTGCGTCTCGACCGGCGGGCCATCGCCGAGGTGGGCCGGTTCGATTTCCCGCTGCGCTGGCACCAGCCGCGGATCCCGGGCTTTGGCGAGATCGATTGGGCGGCGTTCATGGCCGAAGTGATGCGAGTCGGTTACGACGGGCCGGTGTGCATCGAGGTCGAGGACGAGACGTTCGGCCGCGACCTCGCGGGACGCCAGCGGGCGCTGCGCGTGGCGCGGAACGCGATCGAACGCTTCTTCACGAGTTGATCGCCGCGGGCGGTGTTTTTCGCAGCGCGCGGTTTGAATATGGCGTGTTGCCAGCCGCGCCGCGCGGTCTTAGAGTTCTGCTTCGCGATCGCCTTCTGCGCGATTGCCTTCTGAAGGTTTCCGACGCGAGACCGGGTGAGCGACATCGCCATGGATCGCAGAGTTTCGTACTTCGCTGCCTGCGCCGTTGCCACGGCGTTGGCGACCGGCTGTTCCCGACTGCCGGATTCGGCCTATACGCTCCGCACGGAAGCCGAAAAGATCGAGCTGCCGGCCAAGCATGCCGCCCAGATCGCGGAGTACCTCGCGGCCTTCCACGGCTCGCCGGCCAATCCGCGGATGGCCCTGCCGACGGCCGATGCCGACCTCGAGGTCGTGAAAACCGGAGGCATCGCCGCCCTGCCCCGCACCGACAAGCCGGGCTACGATCGGCTCCACCTCCAGCACGGCCGCGCGGTCTACACCGCGCAGTGCGCCGGCTGCCACGGCACGACCGGCGACGGCAAGGGGCCGGCGGGTGCCTACCTCAATCCGCCGCCGCGTGATTACCGCAACGGCATCTTCAAGTTCACCTCCACGCCCCGCGGCTCGAAGCCGCGGCGTGACGACCTGCGGCGGATTCTGAAGTACGGCGCCAAGGGGACGTCGATGCCTGCGTTTCGCTTCCTGTCAGACGAGGATGCCGAGGCCGTCCTCGACTACGTGCAGGTGCTCGCCGCCCGCGGGCAGTTGGAGATCGACCTGATCCGCGAGGCCCAGGACGAGCTCGACGAGGCGGACGACTTCGATCCCGAGACCGTGGCCGGGTTCGTCACCGACATCGCCGCCTCCTGGGATCGGGCCGAGGACGAGATCGTCCGCCCGCTCACCGTCAACCCGCCGCGGACGCCGGAGACGGTCCGCTCCGGCGCGGTGGCGTTCGCGGAGTTCGCCTGCGTGAAGTGCCATGGTGCCGAGGCCCGCGGGAGCCGGTCGGCCGACGTCGGCCAGGACGTGTGGGGCCGCACCGCCTATCCCGCGAACCTTGCCATGGGGATGCTGCACGGCGGCCGCCGCCCCGTCGACATCTACCGCCGCATCTACTCCGGCATCAACGGCACGCCGATGCCGTCCTCGAAGGACCCGAACACCGCCATCAACGAAACCCCCGAGCAGCGGTCGGAGAAGATCTGGCACCTCGTCCACTTCGTGACCGCCGTCATCGAGTCGAGCGAGATCCCGCCCGAGGCCCAACAGGCGATCCACGACACGCTCGCGCAGGGGCCCACTCCATGAATCCCGCCGAAATCGCCGCCAAGCGTGCCCGGCTCGCGGAACTCGAGGCCGAGGCCTCTCGGCTCGCCGCCGAGGTCGATGCCGAGGCCTTCGCGCATGCCGCCGGCGACTGGGCGCGCCGCGGCTACTACCTGACGTACTACGCCACGGCCGGATTCTTCCTCGGCATGGTGGCGGCGCTCGTGAGCCTGATGTTCAACATCATCGGCGCCAGCCTCGCCGGCAAGGATCCGCTGCAGTTGATTCGTGTCTACCTGACGTTCGGTCTGGGTGGAAAATCGCTCGACCCAGCGTTTGACTCGGGGCTCGCGCTGGCGATGGGCTGCGTGCTCTACATCGCCACGGGCATGCTCCTGGGGATCGTGTTCCACGTGATCCTCACCCGCTACGCGGCGCACGCCGGCCTGGCGACGCGGCTGGCTTGGGCGTCGGTGATCGCCATGGCGATCTGGTTCGTGAACTTCTACCTGCTGCTGTCGTGGGTTCAGCCGCTGCTCTTCGGCGGCAACTGGATCACGAGCACCGATCCCGTGTATCTCCCCTGGTGGGTCGCCCTGGCCACGCACCTCGTCTTCGGGTGGACGATGGCCGTCATCTATCCGTGGGGCTTGTTCCATCCCTACCGTCCGCAGGTCGAGGAGGCCGACGAGACATGAATCGTGCCTCCTCCATCACGGCCGCCAGTCGCCCGGTGCCCGCCGACCTCGTCGACGAGAAGATCATCCTCTGCTACTACGTCGCGGCGCTGACGTTCCTCACGGTGTCGATGCTCGCGGGCCTGCTCATGGCCCTGCAACTCGTGCATTGGAACGTGCTTCGGGGCGTGGAACTCCTCTCGCCCGGCCGCTGGCGGATGATCCACACCAACGCCGTGGCCTACGGCTTCCTGGCCAACGCCTTCCTCGGCACGCTCCACTGGGCGGTGCCGCGGCTCACGTTCCACAAGGTGGCGAGCCGCGGGCTGTCCTGGTTCATCTTCGTGGCCTGGCAGGTGATCGTCGGGCTCACGGCGGTTGGCATCATCGTCGGCCCCACGTTCCAGGATCAGCCCTGGCTGCTCGACCTCGCGAAGCAGTGGCACCTGCCGATGAACCTCGGCGCCCAGGGGCTCGAGTGGGGCGAGACCCCGTTCTGGATCGATCCGGTGGCGCTGTTGGGCCTGGCGCTCGTCGCCGTGAACTTCATGGTGCCGATCGGCAGGAGCAAAGGGCCGATGTACGTCAGCCTGTGGTACTTCATGGCCGCCTTCGTGTGGACGTTCCTCACCTACGCGATGGGCAATCTGCTTCCCGAGTACGCCGTCGCCGGGACGAGCGCCGGGGCCATCGGCGGCCTGTTCATCCACGACCTCGTCGGCCTGTTCGTCACGCCACTGGGCTGGGGGCTGATGTACTACTTCGTGCCGATCCTCCTCAAGCGACCGATCTGGAGCCACGGCCTCTCGCTCGTCGGCTTCTGGGGCCTGGCTTTCTTCTACCCGCTCCAGGGCATCCACCACTTCCTCTATACGCCGATCCCGATGTTCCTCCAGTACGGGGCCGTGATTTCCACGATCGCCGTGGAGCTCGTCGTGGCGACGGTGGTGATCAACTTCTTCGGTACGCTCGGCAAGAAGGGCTCCGAGTTCTTCACCAACCTGCCGATCCGCTACTTCTACACGGGCATGGTCTTCTACTTCATCACCTGCTTCCAGTGCGCCCTGCAGGTGACGCTCACGTTCCAGAAGCTGATCCACTTCACCGACTGGGTGGTGGGTCACGCCCATCTGGTGATGTTCGGCGTGTTCTCCCTGTGGCTGTTCGGGATCATGACGTACCTGTTTCCGCGGCTCCTCGGCCGGCCGTGGTGGAGTCGCACGCTCTGCGAATACCACTACTGGCTGTCGGCCGGCGGCCTGTTCGTGATGTTTCTCGACCTCACGCTGGCGGGCATCTTCCAGGGCTGGTACTGGGCGAGCCTCCAGCCGTGGGACGCCTCTACCGACGGCTCGCAGCCGTTCTGGATCACCCGCGTGTTCGCCGGGCTGACGATGTTCGCCGGCCTGTTGTGCTTCCTTTACAACCTGTGGATGACCTGGCGGGGCGCGGAGGCCGCGGAGAAGTCGCCGGGACGGCTGGCGGCCGCCACCGCCTGACGACCTGCGTTTCGTTCCCTTGCCCCGCCTGAGACCGCGATTCGGAGCCGATCATGTTCGAGAGCAAGTCCGGCATCTTCTTCATCGCCGGCATCGGATTTTTCCTTCTCGCGTTCCTCGGCAACGGGGCCGTGCCGATGATCATGTACAAGGACCGCCACGAGCAGACGGCCGAGGAGGTCGTGAACAAGCGGGTGCTGAATCAGTTCCGCGACCTGGCCGAGCGGTATCCGGAGCAGTTTCAGGCGGCCTTCGGTGAAGTGTCGGTCGACAAGTGCGCCGAGGCCCTGCGGCTCGGCCGTCAGATCTACGTCGGCGAGGGCTGCTGGCACTGCCACAGCCAGTTCGTGAGGCCGGTATCCAACGAGTCGCGCCGTTACGGGCCCGTGTCGAAGACCGAGGAATACGACAACGAGCTCCAGCGGCCCGTGCTCTTCGGCACGCGGCGGGTCGGGCCCGACCTGTCCCGCGAGGGCGGCCGCCGCGGCAACGACTGGCACGCGGTCCACTTCTGGAAGCCGACGACGGTGTCGCACAACTCGCCGATGCCCGAGTATCCGTGGTTCTTCGACGGCGGCCCTGACAAGCCCAACCGCCGCGGCCTGGCCCTGATGACCTACGTGCAGTGGCTCGGCTCGTGGCTCGACGAATATCCGTACTACGAGGAACTCGCGGAGGTGCAGGGTGAGTGAAGCCGCCCGGTCGCCGCGTCGCGGCATGAGTCGCCAGGCCTGGGTCACCCTGGGCATGGCCGTGCTGATTCTGATTCCCAGCATGTACGGCTTCGTGGGAAAGTTCGTGGAGTTCGTCCACATCTACCGCGGCGCCTCCGGCGGCGAGTTCGCCGTGGCGCCGATCCTCAACTACCTGCTCGCCAGCGCCGGCTTCTTTTGCATGCTGTTGTGGGCCGCCTGGAACGGCATGTTCCGCGACATCGAACGACCGAAGACGGAGTTCCTCGAGAACGAGCGGCTGCTCGACGGAGGGGCTTAGCTGTCCGTGGACAAAGCCATCCAAGGCCTTTGTCCACTTGATCGACCGCAGGAAACGCCGAGGGTTTCCTGGATCGATGGTCTGCGCATCCTGCTCGGACAGACTTGTTGCACAGTCCGCTAGATTTTAGAAAGCGTGCGTTATGCCGTGGTGGCCACCCGGAGACGGGAGGCGAGGGGATCGGCGTGAGGATGCGGAGCGTGGCGGACCTTCGCCAGCGACGCAACTCATGCCGTCCTCGAGCCGCGACCAGCCGCAGCGGCTTGCGTCGCGTGCATGCTCACCGCTCCCGGGAGATTCCCATGCCTGATCTTTCACCGCCCCCCGCCTCGTCGTCCACGCCCGACGTGGAGAACCGCCACCACGACTACGTCGGCAACGACATCCCCTGGTACGTGCGGGCCATCTGGATCGGCTTTTGGATCTTCGCCGTGACCTACACGATCCGCTACCTGCTCCCGGCGATGCAGGTCGAACTGCTCCAGAAACCGTGAAGGCACCGCGCAGCCTCGGTGGCCTTCCGGACCGGAGTCCCCGGGCTTCCGCCCGGGGCTTCATGACGCCCTCCATGCCGATCGACAAAAAGCCCGTCGCGGAAGCGACGGGACGAGAGCCTGATGTCGCCCCCCCGACGGTCGGCACGCCAGGGTGCGACTACTGCGGGCTGCCCGTCGCCGGCCGGACCGCCGACGGGCCCGCCTACTGCTGCCACGGCTGCCGGTTCGCGGCGGCGATCACCGGCGCCGGCGGTGACGACGGCCGCGCCCGGTGGATGATGACCCGCCTCGGGCTGGCGATCTTCTTCACGATGAACGTCATGGTGTTCACGATGCTGCTATGGTCGCAGCAGGAGTCGGCCGTGGGGCCGGCCGCCGCGGCGTTCTACGATCTGGCCCGCCACGCCTGTCTCCTGTTCACGGCGCCGGTGCTGCTTCTGCTCGGCGGCCCCCTCGTCGACGAGGCCCTCGACGAGGTGCGGCGTGGGCGGCCGGCGGTCAACCTGCTCCTGTTCGCGGGCGTGGCCGCCGCCTTCGGGCTCTCGGCATGGTCCACGTGGACGGGCGCGGGCCACGTCTACTACGAGGTCGCCTGCATGGTGCTCGTGGCCGTGACGCTCGGCCGCTGGCTCGAGGCCTCCGGCAAACTGCGGACGACGGCGGCGCTGCGGGAACTGCGCGGCCTGCTCCCCGATCGGGTGCGGTGTGTCGAGGAAGGCGGCGTGCGCGACGTGGAACTGGCCACGGTCCGCGTCGGCGACCGGCTGCGGATCCTGCCGGGCGAGCACCTGCCCACCGACGGCGAGATCGTGGCGGGCGTGGCGGCCATCGACGAGGCGGCCGTCACGGGAGAGAGCGTGCCCGCCGAGAAGCGCGCCGGCGACGCGGTCTACAGTGGCACCATGAACCTCGACGGCCAGCTCGATATCGTCGTGGCGGCGGCGCCCGGCGCCGGCACGCTCGAGCGGCTGATCGACGCCGTGACGGCCGCGGCGGGCAACAGTCGGCGGCAGCGTCTGGCCGAGCGGATCTCGGCCTGGTTTCTGCCGGTGGTGATCGCGGTGGCGCTGGCCGCCTGCGTGGGTCACTGGAGGCGTTCGGGTGCGGCCGCCGGGGTGCTCGCCGGCCTGGCCGTGGTCGTGGTGGCCTGTCCGTGTGCCTTGGGGCTGGCCACGCCGCTGGCCCTGTGGGCGGCGATCGGCCAGGCGACCCGCCGTCACGTGCTCGTGCGGGAGGGCGATGCGCTCGAGAACCTCGCCCGGGCCGATACGTTCTGCTTCGACAAGACGGGCACGCTCACCGCCGGCTGCCGGCTCGCCGCAGTCGCCCCGACCACGGCCGGGGCCGACGACGCGCTCCTCGCCGTGGCCGCGTCCCTGGCGGCCGGCTCGACGCACGTCCTCTCGCGGGCCATCGTCGAGGCGGCCGCGGCTCGGGGCTGGGCCGCGACGCCGCTCGACGACGTTCGCACCGTCCCCGGCAGCGGCGTGGCGGCGCGGAGAGCCGATACCGGCGTGGTCGTGCGGCTGGGAAGCCCGCGGTGGATCCGCGCGGAGGTCGGTGCACCTCCCGCGGCGGCGGTGGAGGGCATGCAGTGCCTCGTCGCCGAGGGTGACCGGATCATCGGCGGGTTGTCGTTCGCCGAGACGATTCGGCCCGAAGCCGCGGCGACCGTCCAGGCGCTGCGGGCCATGGGAGGCACGGCGCTGCTGCTCTCCGGCGACCGCCGCGACCGGGCGGAGCCGGTGGCGGCGTCGCTCGGCATGGAGTGGCAGGCGCCCCTGCTGCCGGCCGAGAAGCTGGCCGCGATCGACGGTTTGCAACGCCGCGGCAGACGCGTGGCGATGGTCGGTGACGGGATCAACGACGCTCCGGCGCTCGCCACGGCCGACGTCGGTGTGGCGCTCGGCTGCGGCGCCGACGTGTCGCGCTGGTCGGCGGGCGTGTGCCTGCTGCGCGACGACCTCTCCGCCCTGCCCTGGCTGGTGACGCTGGCCCGGCGCACCGACGCCACGATCCGCTGGAATCTCCTCTGGGCCTTCGCCTACAACGCCGCCTGCGTGCCGCTGGCGGCCGCCGGCTTCGTCCACCCCGCGGTCGCCGCCGCGGCGATGGTGGCCAGCAGCCTGCTCGTCGTGACGAACTCGCTGCGGCTCGCGAGCGCGTCGGTCGGAGGGGAGGTGGCGGGATGATCGAGTGGCCGCTGCTCGTCGTTGCCGGGCTGCTCGGCTCGGCTCACTGTCTCGGCATGTGCGGGCCGTTCGTGCTCGCGATCGGCACCACCGCGCCGGCCTGGCGGGCCAACCTGTGGCGGCAGTGCTGCTACGCCGCGGGCCGGATCTTCACCTACGCGGTGCTCGGGGCCGGCGCCGCCTACTGCGGGCTGCGGCTGTCCGTGGCGCTCGCCGCCTGGGTGAACGTGCCGGCCATGCGCGCGATCGCGGCCGGCGTCCTGCTCGTCGCGCAGGGACTGCTCGCGGCCGGCGTCCTTCCGAAGCGGGCGGTGGCGGCGGCTGCGGCCTGTCCCGGGGCCACGGGATTGCGGGCCCTGCTCACGGCCCGCGGTTCCACCGAGGTCTTTCTGGCGGGCCTGTTCACCGGCCTGCTGCCCTGCGGGCTGCTCTACGGCATGCTGGCGCTCGCCGCGAGCACGCACGACGTGGTTCGCGGCCTGGGCACCATGGCGGCGTTCGGCCTGGGAACGGTGCCGGCGCTCGTGGCCGCGGGCCTCGGTGGCGGCCTGCTCGGGCTCGCCGCGCGGCGGCGCCTGCATGCCGTGGCCGCCTGGTGTCTCGTGCTCACCGGCCTGGTCTCGGTCGCCCGCGGGGCGGGTTTTTTGACGTGGCCGGGCGAGATGCCGGCCGGCTGCCTGATCTGTGCGCCAGAAACGGTCAGCCCGGACCGCGGATGGTGAGCACGGCCGCGGCGAGGGCGCCGCCCACGGCCGCGAGCAGGACGATGAGCAAGCCGACGCCGTAGATCGTTTGCAGGCCGTCGTCGACGCGGCCTTGGCGGGTTTTCACGAATCGGCCGGCCACCATGTTGCAGACCCACGACCAGTGGAGCATCACGTGCACGAGGATGCCGAGGGCGAGCGTGGCGACGAGGCCGAACTGGATGCCGCCCCAGGCGTCGTAGTCGAATCCCCAGAGCGTCCAGCCTTTGGCGCCAGGCCCCGGGGGAAACACGAACCGCACCACGACGGCCGCGAAGCACAGGGCCATGAAGACCACGAGGAGCACTGCGTCGAGGACGAGGTTGATGTCGTTCCACGTCCAGCCACGGCCGCGCCGCGCGGGCATCGAGTCGGCATCGTTCCGTGTCATGCGGTTCACCGGTAATCCTTGCACGTCTCACGGGTCGGGGATGCCCATGCCCCATCGCCGGACGTTCGCTCCGGCCTTCCAGGCCTCCGCTCTCTCGAGGCTGCCTGCGCTCCGCCATCCCTGGCTGCGCTGGTCAGCCACGCCGGCTCCCGGGGCATGGGCAACCCCTCCCTTGACCATCGTTCAGTCGGAGCGGTTCATGCGCGACGATCCAGTGTCAGCCGTGTCACCCCGGCGTCCAGATGGTTTTCTTCTCGCCGCCCCCGGCCGTCTCGCCGCCGGGCGTCCAGAGTTTGCCGGGCTCGGCGGCGGGGGCCGCGGTCGGCATGCCGGGGGCAGCGGCGCCGGGCATGCCGCCCGCCGCGCGGCCGGCGAGGGCGTTGAGATCGACCCCCGCCTCCATCAGCACCTCGGCAAGCGCCTGGAGCACCTGCTGATCGCGAGTGTGCTCGCGCCGCAGGTGGTCGAGCAGCCGCATGATCTCCGCCTGGTCGCCGCGCTGGAGCCGGACACGAAGTTCGGCGACATCGAGCATGCCGTCGTTGGCCTTGAGAGCCTTGGCGATGCTCCGCAACTCGCCGAGCAGTTCGAGCTTGCGGACCGTCGACTCGGCCCGCTCCTCGAGCACGCCGTAGGCCTCCCAGCGGTCCTCCGGTGTCGTGTCGCCGCGGGCGATGACGGCCTCGGCCGTCCGCTCCGCGGCCCGGTCGAAGCCCGCATCGACGGACGTGACGAGCACGCCGCGGAGCTGGTCGAGATTGACCTTCGCCATGTCGAGGCGATGCCAGCGCAGCGGCTGCACGCTTTCGAGCGGCTTCACCGCATCGATCATGGCCGCGGCCGGCATGTTCAGCCGCGTCCGCACGGTCGTCCACGCGTCCGCGACGTCGCGGCGTCGCGAGGTGGCCTCGCCCTCGGTGACGAGCGCCTCGACGCGGCGGGCGCCCTCGGCATCGGCCAGCGCCTGCCGGGGCGTCTTCCCGAGCAGTTCCGGCAGCGGCGTCTCGGGCCAGCGTTCGACGAACCGCGACCAGAGGGCCGTCTGCTGCCGCTCCATGAGCGTGTCGAAGAGGCACGGGCTGCCCGCAGCCGGCGGTGCGGTCGGGGCCTCCGGAGCGGGCATGCGGAACTGGGCGCCCATGAGCCACGACGTCGGCGACGTGGCCGGCATGCCTGCAGCCGTCTCGGCCGGCGCGAATGTGCAGCCGAGGATTCGCTCGGCGATCGGTCGCGCCTCCGTG
>JBIKND010000130.1:0-11007 GCA_044358905.1 Pirellulales bacterium
CGGCCGCGGTGTGCAGACTGCCAGTCTGCACCTCCACGGGCAGGTCGTGGCCATCGCCTTCGTAGCCGCAGAGTGGCACTCTGCGGAATGCGGGCCGACCCACCGGCCGCGGTGTGCAGACTGGCAGTCTGCACCTCCACGGGCAGGTCGTGAATGTTTGCAAACGAACTTCCAGTTCGGGACTCTAGCCCTCGAGCCCCGCGGCGAGTTCCGGGTGGAGCGCCTCCGCCTTGTCGTCCCTGACCTCCGTGAGCGTGGCCTCGGTGAGCAGGAGCGTGCCGGCCACGCTGACCGCGTTCTCGAGAGCCACCCGCACGACCTTCGTGGGATCGACGATCCCCGCCGCCACGAGGTCGCAATACACGCCCCGGGCCGCGTCGAAGCCGTGGCTGCCGGTGCCGCGCCGCAGGTCGCCCACCACCACGCCGCCGTCGGCGGACGAGTTCTCCGCGATCGTGCGGGCCGGCACCTCGAGCGCCTGCCGCAGGATCCGCACGCCCGTGCGTTCGTCCCCCTCGCAGGCCGCCTCCTCGCGCTCCACTGCGGGAATCGCCCGCACGAGGGCCAGCCCGCCGCCGGGCACGATGCCCTCCGCGATCGCCGCCCGCGTGGCGCTGATGGCGTCGGCCAACGCCTCCTTGCGGCTCTTGAGCTCGGCCTCGGTGGGGGCGCCCACGCGGATGATGGCCACGCCGCCGGCGAGCTTCGCCAGCCGCGCCTCGAGCTGCTCGCGGTCGTAGTCGCCCGTGGCTTCGGCGATCTGCCGCCGAATCTCAACGCAGCGGGCCTGAATGGCGGCCTTGTCTCCCGCGCCGCCGATGATCGTCGTGGCGTCACGGTCCACCGTCACCTTCGCGGCCGTGCCGAGGTCGGCGATCTGGATCGCGTCGAGCGTCACGCCGAGGTCGGCCGAGATGAAGCGGCCGCCGGTGAGGATCGCCATGTCCTGCATCATCTCCTTGCGGCGGTCGCCGTAGCCGGGGGCCCGGGCCGCCACGCACTCGAGCACGCCGCGGATCCGGTTCACCACCAGCGTGGCCAGGGCCTCGGCCTCCACGCTCTCGGCGATCACGACCAGCGGCCGGCGCTGGCGGACGACCGCTTCGAGGAACGGCAGGAACTCCTTGAGGCTCGCGATCTTGCCCTCGTGGAGAAGGATCAGCGGGTGCTCCAGCACCGCCTCCTGCCGCTCGGCGTCGGTGATGAAGTATGGAGAGAGCAGGCCGCGGTCGAACTGCATGCCGTCCACGATCTCGATCGAGGTCTCCATGCCCTTGGCTTCCTCGACCGTGACCACGCCCTCGCTGCCCACGCGGTCCATCGCGTCGGCCACGAAGGCGCCCAGGGCGGCGTCGTTGTGGGCGGAGATCGTCGCCACCTGGGCCTTGTCCTTGCGGCTGGCCACCGGCCGTGACAACGACCGGACGGCGGCGACGGCGACGGTCAGCCCGCGGTCGAGGCCACGCTTGATGTCCACGGCGCTGGCGCCCGCGGCGAGGTTTCGCAGGCCGGCGGCGAGAATGGCGTGGGCGAGGAGCGTGGCCGTGGTCGTGCCGTCACCCACGACGTCGGCCGTGCGCTCGGCCGCCTCGCGGAGCATGCGGGCGCCGAGGTTCTCCTCGGGGTCCTCCAGTTCGATCTCCTTGACGATCGTGACGCCGTCGTTGCAGACCAGCGGCGCGCCCCAGTGCTTCTCGATGAGCACGCACTTGCTCTTGGGGCCGAGCGTGACGCGGACGGCGTCGGCGAGCATGGTGGCTCCGCGGAGGATCCGCTCGCGGGCGTCGTCGCGGAAGAGAATCCGCTTGTGGGGCATGGCGAGGCTCCGCGGGGGAGGGCGGCCATGCCGGAGAACGTGTGAATCCTACGCAGTCGGTCAACCGGACGGCCTGTAGCGGCGGTCTCTGACCGCCGACGAAAATCATAGCGGTCACAGGCAGGCACGGCGGTCGGAGACCGCCGCTACAGCGGCAGCTGACGGTTCGCGAGGTACACTTTCCGGCATGAAACGCTCACGTCCCTCTGGTGCCGCCGGCAAGCGACGGCCGGCGGCTCCCGCACCCGGTCCGCAGCGGCCCGTGCCGCCCCGTGGCGAACGGCCGCGGCATCAGGCGAAATCGGAGGAGATGTTTCACGGCGTGCGGGCCTGCGAAGCCCTGTTCGTGCGGCGGCCCGAGGCGATCGTGCGGGTCTATCTCACCGAGCCGAAGCGCCGGCAGTTCGCGAAGCTCGTCGCCTGGTGCGCCGGTTCCCGCAAAGGGTTTCAGATCGTCGCCGACGAGAATCTCGCCCGGCTTACCGGCTCGATCCACCACGAGGGCGTGGCGATCCTCGCGAAGCAGCTGCCGCGGCTGTCGCTGGCCGACCTGCTCGGCCGCGGCGCCAGCCTGACCGGCCCGCTGGTCTATCTCGACGGCGTCCAGAACCCGCACAACCTCGGCTCCGTCCTGCGAACGGCGGCGCATTTCGGGGCCGCGGCCGTCGTGGGGCGGGCGGGCGACCTGCCGCCGCTCTCGCCCGCGGCGGTGCGGGTGGCGGAGGGAGCGGCGGAGGCGGTGCCGGTGGCCGATCTCGCCGATCCGGCGGCGGATCTCGGCCGGCTCAAGCGGGAAGGCTGGCGGGTGGTGGTGACCTCGAGCCACGGCGGCGAGTCGCTCTACAGCGCCGCCCTACCGCCGCGGGCGGTGCTCGTGCTGGGCAGCGAAGGCGAGGGAGTGTCGAGGACGGTGGACGCGTTGGCCGACCTGCGGGTGAGGATTCCCGGCACCGGAACGGTCGAGAGCCTGAATGTGTCGGTCGCCTGCGGCGTGGTGCTCGGCGAGTGCTGGCGGCGGACGCACAGCGGCTGACGGGACGGTTTGCCGTTGCAAATCCCCGCCCCCGCGGATTCAATCCGGGAGTGACGCGGAGGCGGAAGGTGATGCGCGACCTGGCACGTGGAGCGGGACGATGGCTGCTGGCAGCGGCCTCATGCTGCGCGCTGCCCGTCGGCCAGGCGGAAGACGCGGCCCCGGTGAAGGTGCCGGCAGTGTTCGCCGCCTACGTGACGCCCGTCGCCGAGCCGTGGAACGCGGTGATCCACGCCGCCCTGCTCGAGGCTCGGGATGCGGGGCGGATCACCTATCAATGGAAGGACGCCCTCGACACCGCCGAGAAGCAGCTCGACGCGGTGGAGGAAGCCGTCGCCGCCAAGCCCGACATCGTGGTCGCCGACGCCGCCGATGCCGAGGAGGAACTTCTCGCCCTGGCTCGGCACCATCCGAGGGTCGCCTTTCTCATGGGTGGCGCGGAGCGCCCGCAGCCGCCGAACGTCTCCGTGTTCGACGCCGATCTCATCGAGCCGGCCTATCTGTGCGGCCTCGTGGCCGGGAAGACGACCAAGTCGAACGCGGTCGGCGTCGTCGCCGGCAAGCACGACGATGCCGTGCACCGCACCGTGAACGCCTTCCTGAAAGGCGCCCGCGAGGCCAACCCGGACCTCAAGGCGAAGGTCACGTTCATCGACGCCTGGTTCGATCCGCCCAAGGCCCGGGCCGCGGCGCTGGCCCAGGTGGCGGCGGGCGCCGACGTGATCTTCGCCGAGCGGGAAGGAGCGCTCGCGGCTGCCGCGGAGACCGGCGTCATCGCCTTCGGCGACATGCTCGACCAGCATGACGAGGCGCCCGGCCACGTCGTCACCGGCACGGTGTGGGACATGCGGCCCGTCATCGCCCATGCCGTCGCCCGGGCGGCCGCCGGCGAGGTGACCGCCGAGGATCTGCGCCGCTTCTGCACGTTCGCGAAGGGGGGCGTGGGCCTCGCGCCCTGGCACGGCTGGGACGAAAAGCTGCCGGCGGAAGTGCTGCGGCTCGTCGCGGAGCGACGGGCCGCGCTGGTGGCCGGCACGCTCGCGCTCGAGATCCCGGCCGAGGAGCCGCGGGCGGAATGAGCGGCTCGCGCACGATCGTGATGGCCGAAGACAGCCGCCTCCAGGGGCTGATTCTCAAGAAGGCGCTCGAGGCCGGCGGCTACACCGTCCACTGGGGCGCCAACGGCGTGGAGGCCCTGCAATTGGTGCGCGAGCATCGCCCGGTGCTCGTCGTGTCCGACGTCGAGATGCCGGAGATGGACGGCCACGCCCTGTGCCGGGCGCTCAAGGGCGATGCCGCGCTGCGGGGGATTCCGGTGCTGATGCTGACGGCGCTCGCCGCCACGAGCGACATCCTCGCCGGGCTCCGGGAGGGGGCCGACGCCTACGTCACCAAGCCCTACGATCCGCCCCACGTCCTGGAGCGGATCGACCATCTGCTCGCCCACGTGGCGGCGCCCGACGTACCGGGCGAGCCGCTGCCGCTGGCCTACGGCGGCGAGACGCTGCAGCTCGAAGTCAGCCGCCGTCAGCTGCTCAACCTCCTCCTCTCCACCTACGAAAACATCCTCCGGCAGAACACGAAGCTCGAGGAGATGCATGCCCAGCTCACCGAGGCCAGTCGGCAGGTCGAGGCGAGCCTGACGCGGAGCCGCGAGCTTCTGTACCGCGTCTTTCCCCACGAGATCGCCGACGAACTGGCCGACCAGGGGAGCAGCGAGCCGCGGCACTTCGACGCCGTCACCGTGCTGTTCACCGACTTCGTCGGCTTCACGCGGGTGGCCGAGACGATGGCGCCGCGGCAGCTGATCGACGACCTCGACGGCTACTTCCGCCGCTTCGACGAACTGACGGCGCGGTGCGGCATGGAGAAGCTGAAGACGATCGGCGACGCCTACATGGCGGCCGGAGGCGTGCCCACGGCCAACCGCACGCACGCCCTCGACGCCGCCCTGCTCGCGCTGACCCTGCGAGAGAGCGTGGCCGAGATGGCCCGCGAGCGGCAGGCCCGGGGGCAGGCGACATTCACGGTCCGCATCGGGCTGCACACCGGGCCGCTCGTGGCCGGGGTGATCGGCGAGCAGCGGTTCACCTACGACCTGTGGGGCGACACGGTGAACACCGCCAGCCGCATGGAGAGCGGCAGCGAGGCAGGGCGGATCAACATCTCGGGCGACACCCGCGCGCTCGTCGAGCAGTGGGTCGAGTGCGTGCCGCGGGGCCGGATCGAGGTCAAGAACCGGGCGCCGGTGGAGATGTTCTTCCTGGAGCGGCTGCGACCGGAGTTCAGCGGCGACGCGGCGGGTACGACGGGCAACGCGGCGCTGGCCGCGGCCCGGGCCGCCCTGGCGGCGGGTTAGCCTGCGGCTGGACGGCGCCACGCCCCTGAATCAAGTGGGATCCGTCTGACGGATCATCGCCGAGGAGGCACTGCGGGCGCGGTGGGCGTGAGCGAACTTCAATAGCCGCCCACGGCCTGGCCTGCATCGGCCAGTGCCACCGCCGGCATGCCGAGTCGCTGGCGGGCCTCGCCCAGCATGTCCTTGGTGCGGCTTGTGCCGCACCGCGTCACGCCCAGGTCGCGGACGGCCAGCAACTCGTCGAGCGTCCGCACGCCGCCGGCCGCCTTGACCTGCACGTGGGGCGCCGCGTGCTTCCGCATCAACCGCAGGTCGTCGAGGGTCGCCCCGCTCGGCGCGTAGCCTGTGGAGGTCTTGACCCAGTCGGCGTTCAAGTCGCTGCAGATCTCGCAGAGGCGGATCTTGTGGGGGTCCTGCAGGTAGGCGTTTTCGAAGATCACCTTCACCTTGCGGCCGGCCGCGTGGGCGAGGTCGATTACGGCGCGGATGTCGGCGGCGACGTAGTCCCAGTGGCCGCTGAGCACCTGCGAGATGTTGACCACCATGTCGAGCTCCTGGCATCCGTCGGCCACGGCCCGCTCGGCCTCGGCGGCCTTGATGGCCGTCGTGTGGCCGCCGTGGGGGAATCCGATCGTGGTGCTCGGCTGCACCGTGCTGCCGGCCAGCAGTTCGCCGCAGCGGGCGAGATAGTAGGGCATGATGCAGACGCTGGCGACGTCGTAGGCGACCGCCAGCCGGCAGCCGGCCTCCAACTCGGCCACTGTGAGCGTGGGGGCGAGCAATGCGTGGTCGAGCATCTTGGCCACGTCGGGGTAGGTGTAGGTCATAGAGGCGTTCTCCCAGGGCGCGGCGCACGGCCGGCCAGACAGGATACAGGCAGCGGGCAGCGGGTGACGGGCGCAACCCGGTAGGACGCCCTCGGAGCGACCGTCAGAATGCCGCTCCCTCCGCCCGCTGCCTGAAAGGGAGCTTCCTATGTCCACCTCCAACGTCGGTCTCGTCGGCTACGGATGGGCCGCCACCGCCCACATCGCCGCCATCAACGCCACCCGGCAGGGCCGGGTGACGGCCGTCTCCGCCATGAGCACGAAGTCGGCCAGCGGCATCTTCGCTCCCTACGAGCACGACACCTCGAGCGTGACGATCGTGCACTTCGCCAACGGCGCCGTGGGCAAGACGGCCGCCATCGTGGACTGCTTCCAGCCCTACTACTTCCACACCCATCTCGTGGGCAGCGCGGGCAGCCTGCTCGATAATCGCTTTCATTCGCAGAAGCTCCACACCGACCGGCACCGGTGGAGCGAGTTGGCGATGAAACTCGTCGACTCGGGGGACGTATCCGACCATCCCTACCAGGCGCAGTTGCAGGCGTTCTTCGACGCCCTCGACAGGGGGCAGGACATGCCGCTCACGAGCCTCCGCGAGGCGAAGCGAGCGTTCGACGCGGTGTTCGCCGCCGACAAGAGCGCCGCCGCCGCCGGCGCGCCGGTGAGCGTCGGCTGACGCGGGGCACTCGCCATCCGTAATCGTGTTGGTTCGGTGATGCCCATGCCCCCGTCGCCGGACGTTCCCTGCGGCCTCCGGGCCTCCGCTCACTCGGAGTTGCCTGGAGTTGCCCGCGCTTCGGCCAGCCGCGTCGTCGCCACGGCGGCACCGAGGAAGCCGCGGCGGGTAGGCAGCGGCAGGGCATCGCGATGCATCGTTCGCCCTCCGGAGGCTGCGGGCAACGCGGTCAGGCGAACTTCGTCACGCCGGGGGTCGCCACCGGCGGCATCGGCAGGGGGCCGAACTCGTAGGAGGCGGGCGTGAGGTCTTGCTTCGAGTTCCAGATCATGTCCCAGGTGATTTCCTGGCCTGTGTAGGTGGCCCAGCGGCCCATGATCGCCAGCAGCGTGCTCTTGGCCAGGCCCTCACCGTTGTTGATCGGCTTGCCGGCACGGATGCTCGCGAACAGTTCGTCGTGCTCGACCTGGTAGCCGTTGGTCGGCGCCCCTTCGAACTCCCAAGGCTTCGCCCCCGTGATCCGCATGCCCCCCTTCTGCTCGCTGAGTCGCAGCGTGCCGGTGCTCCCGAGGACATCGACGCCGATGTCCTTTTTGCAGCCAGTTATCTGGCGGCAGTTGCTCACCAGCCGCGTGCCGTCTTCATATTCGTAGACCACGCTGTGGTGGTCGAAGATGTTGCCCGGTCCCTTGCGGACCTGTTGGCCGCCGAGCCCGATGGCTTTTACCGGGTAGCGATCTCCCATCGCCCACGCGCAGACGTCGAGGTTGTGGACGTGCTGCTCGACGTTGAAGTCGCCCGAGAGCCAGGTGAAGTGCGGCCAGTTCCGCATCTGCCACTCCATGTCCGTCCAGTCCGGCTTCCGCTGCAGCGACCAGGTCGCGTTGCGGTAGTCGTTGGCCAGGATCGTGCGCACCTCGCCGACCGCCCAGGGCGTCCACCGCACAAGGTTTTTCGGCGAAGATGTGCTTGCCGGCCGCGACGGCGGCCTCGATGTGCAGCGGGGTCGTGAGCAAGACGACGTCCACGCCGCTGTCGATCACCTGCTGGTAGGCGTCGAATCCGGTGAACCGCCGCTCCACGGGTACATCCACCTTGGCGGCGATTGATCTTGATCGTGATCCGCGACCCGGAGCAGAGGCACTCGACCTTCGTCCTCTCGCCGACAGGACTGGCGACGTCGTCCTTGCCGCGGGCGTCGTAGTCCTCCTTGAAGAACGGCTGGTGCCGGGACGACCAGAACTGCTTGCCAGAGTAGGTGACGGGTTGCCGGAGTAGGTGACGGGCTGGCCGTGCGGATCCCAGCGGGTGTTCTTGTCCTCGGCCACGCGGGTCAGGCTCGTGAGCGTGCCCGGGAACGGGTTGCCGTCGGCCTGGGTGCCCCGGATCACGATCAGGTCGCCCTCACAGCCCCGGGGCGAGTTGGCACTCGATGCTCGTCATCCACAGCCCCTTGGCCGCGCCGTCGGGACCGATCGCGTTGAGCAGAACGCCGGTGTTCCGCACGCTGGTGGGCTGGTTCCGCTTCCGACCCCAGCGATACTCGACCGAGAGGCGGTAATCGCGGTAGGATCGCTTCCTGGCCACGTAGCCCATGTCCTCGTCGCCGCACCGCAGCATGCCGTCTTGGAGGCGGAACACGTCCTGCGGATCGTCGTGGCCCGTCTTCTTGAGCCACTTCGTGAACCCGCCGAGCCCCGGCTCGGCGAACGGCCGCTCCACGCCTTCCGGCGAACGGGCCTCTTCGGCACGGGCTGCGAGGCCTGAGGCGAGGGCACCGAAGAGCAGCAGGGAAACGATGATCCACGGCATGTCGGCGAGGCTCCTCGGGGCCGGACAAGGCGGTCCGCACCCACCACTTTCGTAGCCGCTAAGACTACCGCAGCAGCCTCCGACGTCCCATTGTCGGTTTTGACAGTGGCTGGCCGGGCGACGCCGGTTCGACACGCCGGGGGCAGGGCGATACGCTGCCGGAGGGTCGCGCGACGGTCGCGACTCTTCTCCGAGGGTCGCCGCGACGTCGGCGGCGGGATGCATGCCGGTCTTCGACTACGCGTTCACCGTTGCCGCCCCGCTCGCCGCCGTGGCCGAGTTCCACCGCGACACGTCCGCCCTCAAGCTCCTCACGCCGCCGCCGACGATCGTGCAGCTGCACGCGATCGAGCCGCTCGGCGAGGGATCCGTCTCCCGATTCACGCTCTGGGTCGGGCCGTTGCCCCTGCGCTGGAAGGCCGTGCACCGCGACGTCTCGGATCGTGGCTTCACCGACGTGCAGGCCGAGGGGCCGGCCGCGAAGTGGGAGCACACCCACACGTTCGTGCCCCTCGGACCAGAAACGACGGAGATCCGCGAGCATATCGAGTATGAGCACAAGTCCGGCGTGTGGGGCCTGGTGACGCGGGTGCTGTTCTCCAAGCCGAATCTGTGGTTCATGTTCGGCTACCGCGCCTGGGTGACGCGGCGCCGGCTGGCCGGCCGACGCTGACTACGGGCTTCAGCCCACGAACAGTGGCCGGAGGTGGCGGGCGTAGAGGTTTTCCGTCACCTGGCGGCCCACGATCTCGCGGTGGGCGTCGAGCAGGTCGGTGTAGCGGCGGCCCTGCTTGGCCGCGAGCTTGAACGACACGTGCAGCAGCTGCCGGACGTGCGGGTTGAAGTCGGGATTGGTCGGCACGTGGCGGATCGTGGCCGCTAGTTGCGGACCGGGCCAACGGGCGAGTTCCGCCGCCACGGGCAGCTTGGCCCGATCGATGTCGATCACGGTGGCGTAGGGGCCGCAGAGTTCGTCCACGTGATCGACCGCCGTCGCGTAGATCTCGCGGGCGAGATCGAGCCCGTCGCCGCCCGCCTCGGCCAGACCGATCAGCTCCTCGAGCCACGTCGTGCCGGCCGTCTTCAGGTGCACGCCGGCGCCGGACGCGGCGAGCGTCCGCCGGATCACGGGGTAGAGCGAGAACTTGTCGCTGCCGCTGTGCACCGAGAGCTTGATGCCCGACGGCAGCCCGTAGCGGGCCGCCGCGTAGCCGAGCACGGCGACGTCGGCGGCGAACTCGCGTTCGAACTGGGCCAGGTCGCCCACGTAGTCCACGCCCTTGTTGAACCGGCCGGTGAACTTGGGGGCGATGGTGTCCACCGGGATGCCCTCGTCGGCCAGCATGGCGAGGATCACGAGCAGCTGCGGCGGGGTCTGCGGCAGGTCGGTCTCGTCCATGCTGACTTCGGTCACGAACGGGCCGTCGCGGCGGTCGCGGATATGTCGCCAGATGCGGCCCGCCTCGCGGCAGGCGGCGAGATAGTGGCGGGCGATGCCGGCCAGGGCGTCGCGGTCGAGGACGATCGGCTCGGCCACGCCGGGGATCGTGACCCGACCGGTCAACTCGCCGTGCTTCGCCAGGAAGGCGTCGAGATCGGCCGGGGCGGGGGCGGTGCCGATGCTATCGGCCACGTCGATCGTGAAGAAGTCGCTCGAATCGAGGAACCGGTCGACCGTCTCCAAGCGGATGTGGTCGGCATCCACGAACCAGGGGTGCGGCCAGCGGCGGGCGGCCACGGCGGCGGCGGCGGCGGCCCGCACGCTCGGCGGCTCGCTGCCGATGAAGCCGTGCTCGCGGTTCGACTTGTTCCACACGGGCGCGACGATGACGCCGTCGGCCGCGAGTCGCTCGAAGGCGGCGAGCTGGGCCGCGGCCTGGTGGGCGAAGCGATCGCCGACGCCGAAGGAGAGACGGGGGAGGGGCATGCGGAGCTCCGTGCGCGGGGAATCGGGAAGCGGCGGAGAATACCCGCGCGGATGGGATGGTGTCACGCGGTTCGTGCTGTCGTGGAGGCTACCCGCATTCGGAGCGGGCGGTGACCTGCTCGGAGCCGGCGGACTTTGTCAACATCCGGCCGGATGGCGATGGAGGATCCTGCGGCGGAGACAAAGTTCACCGGCTCCTGCGCGGGCCCCCGACCCGCTCCGCCGAACATTCTGCCTTTCCTTGGGGAAACGGGCTGGTTCCGGACGTGCGGCCGTGGCACGACGGCTTCCGCAGAGTGCCACTCTGCGGCTACACGCAGGAGCCTTGTTGGTGCAGACTGGCAGTCTGCACACCGTAGCAGTACGGATTCCGCAGAGTGCCACTCTGCGGCTACACGCAGGAGCCTTGTTGGTGCAGACTGGCAGTCTGCACACCGTAGCAGTACGGATTCCGCAGAGTGCCACTCTGCGGCCACACGCAGGAGCCTTGTTGGTGCAGACTGGCAGTCTGCACACCGTAGCAGTACGGATTCCGCAGAGTGCCACTCTGCGGCTAC
>JBIKND010000131.1:0-10952 GCA_044358905.1 Pirellulales bacterium
CCGCCATCCCGGCGGCCGACTGGACGTCGCTACTACACCCGGAAGGGCTCGAACCTTCAACCTTCGGGGCGGTTTTCCGCAAACCCTCGGCATCGTGCCTCGGTTTGCTTGGCCGGCCTCCGCCGGCTCTCGAGAGGCCGCCATCACGGCGGCCAATACACCCGGAAGGGCTCGAACCTTCAACCTTCGGTTCCGTAGACCGATGCTCTATCCAATTGAGCTACGGGTGCGTGCCCAGAAAGATACCGTGAATTGGCCGCTGCACCAAGATTGCCACGAAAACAGCGGCGTCAGCCGCGGGGGACGAGGAAGCCGTCCTTGTCCACGTCGAAGGTGTCGGCAAGGAGCACGGCCCGCGGTACGGCGGTTTTGCATTCGCCGGCGGGCCAGGGGAGCGTGGCGCCGATCACGAGCGTTCGCGGCTCGCCGGAGGCGATGCCCCGGGAGGTGAGCGGCTCCAGGCCGAGCGGTCCGCGGTCGGCCGCGTGCGGCCAGGCGACCACGCCGTTGACGACGCGGCCCACCGTGTCGGGCTTGGTGATCACTTCGTGATCCCAGGCGATCCGTTTCGGCGGCGTGTTCATCGCCACGAGGCCGCCCGCCTCCGGCGGTGCGTAGGCCACGACCGGCGCGATCCCGAAGGCGGCCTGAAAGGCGTCGCTGGCGGCCCGGGCCCAGGGGAGGTCCTTGGCCGAGCCGATCGGCATCACCACGACCTCGAGCGATGGCAGGGCAGGGGGGGCTGTGACCCCGGCGGCCGCCGCCACTTGATCGACCCGTGCGAGCCAGAGCGATGATTTGTCCGCTGCCAGCCGGGCGACGATCTCCGCCGGAGGCGTTGCCGCGGCGAGCGTCGCGGCGTGGATGCCGAGCAGCCTGCCGCCATGCATGCCGAGCGGCTCGTGGAGCGGATCGTCCGCATCGAGCGTCGCCAGCAGGCGATCCTCGCGACGCACGAGGCAGCAGCCGTGGAAGGCCTCCGCCGTCGCCATCCAGGCGGCTTCGTCACCGGCCGGCGCGGTGCCGCGGCCGCGGGCGCGTTCCGACATCCGCCGCCGCACGGCCTGGGCCGTCACCTCCTGCAGGGCGAGCCGGGCCTGGTCGGGATGCGTGCCGGCTGGCAGCGGCGGGCCGTAGGTGAGGGTGATCATCCTGCGCCAAAGCCGCGGCCACTTCGTGAAGTAGCGGCCCTCGGAGAACGTCAGGCCGCTGCCCCACAGGCCGTCGATCGAGAGCGGCTGCAGCGGCGACTCGACCTTCTCCAGGAGCCACTCGAGGCCGCGTTTGAACCCGAGCAACTGGCCCGTCCGCGAGATGCCCCCCTCGCAGAAGATGCCGATCGCGTCGCCGTCGGCCAGGCCTCCCTGGATCGCCTTGAGCGCGGTGCCGATCGACTTGGGCCGCGGATCGAAGAGGATGAACCGCCACTGGTCGGAGAGCATCCGCAGGAACTTCCCCTGGATGTTGGGGCCGTAGACGACCATCCGTACCGGTCGCGGGGTCGCCATCGGCAGCAGAAAGCCGTCGAGCCACGAGAGGTGATTGGCGACGAGCACGACCGGGCCCGCCGCCGGCACGCGATCCGCGCCGACCGTGCGAAACCGCCAGATCGCGCTCACGAGCGAGGCCACGAAGAGCCGGAGCGTCGACCGCGGGGCGGCGTAGACGGCCGCGGCTGCGGCCACCAGCGACAGCAGGCCGAAGATGGCGAAGACGCCGCGTGCCGACACCAGCGGCCGCACCGCGTCGGCCGCCTGCACCGGTGTGCGCAGGCCGCCGTAGGCGAGCGAGGCGGCGAACATCCCGGCGAACACGAGGAGGTTCGTCGAAGCCAGAATCGCCCCCCGCCGAGCCGGCGGGCTTTGCTCCTGCAGGTAGGCCTCGAGCGGCACGTCGAGAATCCCCGCGCCGATGCCGAGCACGGCGAGCCAGAAGACGGGGGTCAAGAGGGTCCAGGCGGAGTCGGTGCCGAAGATCCGCATCGGTGCCATGGCCAACGCGAAGCAGGCCACGGCCATGACGATCCCGCCGACGGGCACGAAGCCCAGATCGACCTGCGAGTCGGCGTCGATGCCGTGGGTGGCGAATCGTCCGGCCACGAGGCTGCCGATGCCGATGCCGGCGATGAGCGCCACCAGGAGCGGCACGACCTGCCCTTGGCTCGTGCCCCCCGACTCGGCGGCGAACTGGTCGATGTTGAGCTGGGCCACGGCGCCCATGGCCCAGAAAAAGACGATGCCTGCCGCGGCGGCGGCGAGTTTCGGCGCCGCAAAGAGTTCGGCCAGATCCGACCACGACCGCGCCAGGGCATTCCACGGCGGCGCGGCCTGCGGATCGGCTGCCGCGATCCGCGGCAGCCGCAGCGCCGCGAGCCAGCCCGCCACGGCCACCGCGACGAGGGCCAGCGCCGCCGGCGCCGCATGGCCGAAGGGCAGTTGCGTCAGCCACGCCGGCGCAGCCGCGGGGGCGGTCTCACCGGCCGCGAGCGGCGTGACGTCGGCCAGCCAGTTGCCGCCGGCCATGCCGGCGAGCGTGGCGGCGAGCGTCACCAGGGCGAACACGCCGTTGGCCGACGCGAGCCGGTGCTGCGGCACCGTCTCCGGAATCGTGCCGAGCATCGCGGGAGCGAGAAGCGTGGCCTGCGAGCCGATGACGACGAGCGTCGCAAGCAGCAGCCACAGGCCCGTCGGGAGGCCGGCGAAGGAACCACCCGCTCCCGCGCCCCAGGCGATCGCGGCGGCCGCTGCGGCCACGATGGCGATCTCCGCGGCCTTGCACCACACGATCACTGATCGCTTTGGGTACCGGTCGGCGAGCCAGCCCGCCAGCCACGCCAGCAGCACGAACGGCAGCACGAATCCGGCCGTACCGATCGTCAGCACCAGCGCCGTGCCGGCCGCGCCGGCCGCCCGCTTGCCGAGACCGATGACGAGCCACCGCAGCAGGTTGTCGTTGACGACCGTCAGCAGGCGGAGCAGGAGCAGGGGGCGGAAGCCGGGGGCCGGTTGGTGCAAAGTGTCGCCTCGTGGCTGGCGGAGAGGGCCGGTGGGAATGGGTGTTTTCGCGGCCCCACGCCGCATGCGGGTTGCCCAGGTTCACGCTGGGATTGGCAGACTTTGACGGCTGTTTGCACGAGCCGTCAATGCGAACGTATTCTCGATGGAGAGAAGGCGACCGGCGGAGGCGATTGTCACGCCCCGTGGTCCCTCGCCCCCGAGTCCCGCGCCCGGGACGCTGAAAGGAACGCCATGAGCCCGTTCGGTCGCCGCGCCCTGTTCGCCGCCTTCGCCTTCGTGGCCGCCGCGGTGGCCACGGAAGCCTCCGCCCAGGTGGTCTACTACCAGGCCTACCGCCCCGTCATCGCGGCGGCTCCGGTGATCGCTGCTCCCGTCGTGGCCGCGCCGGCCTACGTCGCCAACTACGTGCCGGCCGGCAACTACGCCGCCGTCACCGCCTTCTCGCCTCCGGTCTACGCCGCGCCTGCGGAGGTCGCCGTCCGCACCGCCTACGCGCCCGTCGTCGCGGCCCCGGTGGCCATGACTTCCTACTACGCACCGGCTCCGGCCTACGCGGCCACCACTGCGTACTACGCGCCGCCGGTCGTCGCCGCGCCGGTGACCGCCTACTACGCGCCGGCCGTGGTCGCCCCGGTCTACCGCCGGGGGCTGTTCGGTGCCTACCGCCCCGTGCGCACCGCCTACTACATTCCCTACTGACGCAGGGTTGCGGTGGTGGTCGCGTTTCGCGGCCGTTTCTTGACCCCCTGCGCCCCCTCCCTATAGTACGGACGTCCGCGCGAGCGGCGGAGGACGTCGTGCTGACGGAAGGGCGCGGATGACGCGGACGGTCAACATCATCGGTGCCGGTCCCGGCGGCCTCGCCTCCGCCATGCTTCTGGCTCGGTCCGGCGTCCGCGTGCGGATCTTCGAGCGGCTCGACGTTCCCGGCGGTCGCACCAGCACCATCTCCACGCCGGAGGGATTCCGGTTCGATCTCGGGCCGACGTTCTTCCTCTATCCGCGGGTCTTGGAGGACATCTTCACGGCCTGCGGCTACGACCTCCGTCGCGAGGTCGAGATGATGCGGCTCGACCCGCAGTATCGCCTCATCTTCGGCGCCGGCGGCGAGCTGCTGGCCACGCCCGACGTCGCCCGGATGGAGGCCGAGGTCTCTCGGCTCTCCCCCGCCGACCACGGCTCGTTCACCCGGTTCATGGAGGCCACCCGGGAGAAGTTCGTGCGGTTCGCCCCGTTCCTCGAGCAGCCGTTCGAGAGCTGGATCGATCTCGCGAGCCCCGATCTCCTCAAGCTGGTGCCGATCCTCAAGCCGTGGCGGAGCCTCGACGCCGAACTCGGCACGTTCTTCTCCGACGAGCGGATCCGGCTGGCCTTCACGTTCCAGTCGAAGTATCTGGGCATGTCGCCCTTCCGCTGCCCGAGCCTGTTCTCGATCCTCTCGTTCCTCGAATACGAGCACGGCGTTTACCACCCGATCGGCGGCTGCGGGGCGGTGAGCAGCGCCATGGCCCGGATCGCGCAGGACATGGGCGTGGAGATCCGTTACGGCGAGCCGGTCGAGGGCCTGGAGTTCGCGGGCCGGCGGATCACCGCCGTCCGCACCGGCTCGGGCACGCATGCGGCCGACGCCACGGTCGTCAACGCCGACTTCGCCCGCAGCATGACGCGGCTCGTGCCCGACCGCCTGCGGCGGCGGTGGAACGATCGGAAGATCGCCTCGCGGCGGTTCTCCTGCTCCACGTTCATGCTCTACCTCGGCATCGAGGGCCGCTACGACGACGTGGCCCACCACAACATCTACCTCTCGGAGAACTACCGGGAGAACCTCGCCGACATCGAGCACCGGCACGTGCTGTCGCGCGACCCGTCGATGTACGTCCAAAACGCCTCCGTCACCGATCCCACGCTCGCGCCGCGGGGCATGAGCACGCTGTACCTGCTGATTCCCGTCACGCACCGGCATCCGAACGTCGATTGGCGGCGGGAGGGCCCGCGGTACCGCGAGGTGGCCCTCGACCAGATGGAGCGGATCGGCATCCGCGGCGTTCGCGACCGAATCCGCTACGAGAAGATGCTCACGCCCGACGACTGGCAGGAAGGCTACGAGATCTACCGCGGCGCCACGTTCAACCTCTCCCACGACCTCGGACAGATGCTGCACATGCGGCCGCACAACCGGTTCGAGGACGTGGAGCGGATGTACCTCGTGGGCGGCGGCACGCATCCCGGCAGCGGCCTGCCGGTAATCTACTCATCGGCGCGGATCACCACCGATCTCCTGCTCGCGGATCTGGGGGTCGGCCCGGCGGGTCCGGTCCGGAACCGGTCGGCCGCCAGCCCCAGGCGCGGTCAGGAGCCGGCGGCGGTCTGACGAGGCCTCGAAGTCCACCATGTCCAGCGGAAGGAACGCACGATGACGAAGGCCCGCGACGAGAACAGGGTGGTGGTGATCGGCAGCGGCCTCGGGGGCCTGGCAGCGGCCTGCACGCTCGCGGCCCGAGGCTACGCGGTCACGCTCTGCGAGAAGAACGCCTGGGTGGGAGGCAAGGCCGCCGTCATCGACGAGCAGGGCTTCCGCTTCGACATGGGGCCCACGATCCTGACGATTCCCCGGGTGCTGAAGCGGATCTGGTCGGAGGCCGGCCGCGACTTGGAGTCGGCCCTCGACCTGGTGCCGCTCGACCCGCAGTGGCGGAGCTTCTTCGACGACGGCACGACGCTGGATTTGCATTCGGACGTGCGGGCCATGCAGGCGACGCTCGACGAGTTCGCCCCGGGCAGCGGCTCCGGGGCCGGCTACGGCCGCTTCATGGACCTCTCGCGGCGCCTGCACCGGCTCTCCGAGGAGTTCTTCTTCTGGCGGAGCGTGGGCGGCATGGGGGACATGATCAACGTCCGCCAGAGCCTCTCGGTCGGGTTCCTGAAGGAACTGATCGGCATGCGGCCGGGCCACAGCGTGGCCGGCACCGTGCGGTCGTTCGTTCCCGACGAGCGGGCCGCCCAGATGCTCGACCACTACACGCAGTACGTCGGCAGCTGCCCCGAGCAGTCGCCGGCCGTGCTCTGCGGCATCGCCCACATGCAGTCGCACGACGGCGTCTGGTATCCGCGCGGCGGCACGGGCGCCGTGCCGCGGGCGCTGGCGAACCTCGCCGTCGACCTGGGCGTTGACATCCGCACGAAGACGCCCGTGCGGCAGATCCTGGTGGAGGGGGGCCGCGTCCGCGGCGTGGAGACCGCCTCCGGCGAGACGATTCGCGCCGGCGCCGTCGTCAGCAACTCCGACAGCGTGCGGACGCACCGCGAACTGGTGGACGGGCAGCCGAGCCGGCGGTTCCTCGGCCGGCGGAAGTACGAGCCGGCCTGCTCCGGCGTGGTGCTCTACCTGGGCCTCGACAAGCGGTACGAGCAACTGATCCATCACAACTTCATCTTCTCGCGCGATCCGCACGAGGAGTTCGAGGCGATCTACCACCGCGGCGAGCCCGCCCCCGATCCGACCTGCTATGTGTGCGCTCCGGCGGTGACCGAGCCCGAGGTGGCGATTCCGGGCGGCGAAGCGCTGTACGTGCTCGTTCACACGCCGTACCTGCGGCCGCATCACGACTGGTCGAAGATGCTGCCGCAGTACCGCAAGACGATCCTCCGCAAGCTCGAAGAGACGGCCGGGATGAAGGACCTCGAGCGACACATCGTCTTCGAGCGGGCCCTGACGCCGCAGGACATCAACGATCGCTACCACGTGCTCGACGGCGCGATCTACGGATTGGCCAGCCACGGGAAGTATCTCGGGGCCTTCAAGCCGGCGAACCGGTCGCCCGACGTCGAGGGTCTGTATCTGGCGGGAGGCTCGGCCCATCCGGGGCCGGGCATGCCCATGGTGATGATGTCGGGCTGGATCGCGGCCGACTGCGTCGACCAGGATAAGATCGTCGCCCAGGCGGGGCCGGCCGCGCGGGCGGCGGTGGCGGTGTGACGCGGCCCACCGGGTGAAGCCTCGAGGCTACCCGGATTCGGAGCCGGCGGTGGCCTGCTCTTCGCCGGCGGACTTTGTCAACATCCGGCTCCATGACGATGGAAGATCCTGTGGCGGAGACAAAGTTCACCGGCTCATGCGCGGGCCCCCGACCGGCTCCGCCGCAAGCATCAGGCGGATTCGGCGCTGGCGGTTGATTCGGTCTCGGCACTGTAGCGGCGGTCTCTGACCGCCGTGTCCCCAGGGCTCACGCCCCGGCTTCAGCGGCAGTCCCGCACCCTCGAAGGATCGCCGCGAGGTACGATAGTCGCCCTGTGAACGGGAAGAGCCTGTAGCGATGCACACCGTCGACCGCGATCCGCCGGGAAGGAAGGGGGAGGAACTGCCGCCTTTCTCATGGGCGATCCACGGCTGGTTCATGTGGTACGTGCGCCGCTACCTGAAGCGGCACTTTCATGCGGTGCGGTTGCTCAAAGGGCAGGGCGGGGCGGTGGACGTGCCGGAACTGGTCGGCGAGCCGGTCGTCTTCTATTCGAATCATCCGGGCTGGTGGGATCCGCTTTCGTTCCTGTTCGTCGGCGAAGCGCTGTTTACCGACCGCATGGTCTACGGTCCGATCGATGCCGCGGCGCTCGGCAAATACAAGTTCCTGGAGCGGATCGGATTTCTCGGGATCGAACCGGGCACGTGGCGCGGGTCGGCGCGGTTTTTGCGGATGGCCCGGGCCGCGGCCCGCCGGACCGACGTCATCTTCTGGATCACCGCGCAGGGGGAGTTCACCGATCCGCGGGCGCGGCCGCTCGTGATGCGGCCCGGCGTCGGCCATGCCGTGGCGGCCATGGAGCGTGGGCTCGTCGTGCCGCTGGCCGTCGAGTATCCGTTTTGGAACGAACGCTGCCCCGAGGCGCTCGCGGCCTTCGGCCCGGCGTTCCGTGTCGCCGACGCGCCGGGCCGGTCGCCGGAGGAGTGGACGGCCGTGCTGGAACGGGGCCTCGAGGCCGCGCAGGACCGGCTCGCCACGGCGGCGCTGGCCCGTGATCCGGCTGCGTTCACCACGCTGCTTTCCGGCCGCGTCGGCGTCGGCCCCGCCTACGACACGATCCGCCGCGTGAAGGCCTGGCTGCGGGGCGAACGCTTCGATGCGTCGCACGGCGGCGAGCAGGGCAGGGGGGCACGATGACTCCAGCCGTGATCGGGATCCTGGCCGTCGCGGGGCTCGCGCTCGCGGCGCTGCCGGCCGTGCTCACGCTGGTGAACCTGAGGGCGTTCGCGCCGCCGCCCGCCGCCCCGGCCGGAGCCCCGCCGCAGGTCTCGGTGCTCGTGCCGGCCCGCAACGAGGCGGCCGCCATCGGGCGGCTGTGCCGCGACGTGCTGGCCAGCACGGGCGTGGATCTGGAGCTGGTGATCCTCGACGACGCGAGCACCGACGGCACGGCGGAGATCGTGCGGCAGATCGCCGCGGAGGATCCCCGCGTCCGGCTCGTGCCGGGCAACCCGCTCCCCGCCGGCTGGTGCGGCAAGCAGCACGCCTGCTGGCTGCTCTCCCAGGCCGCCCGGCACGAGACGTGGGTGTTTCTCGACGTGGACGTCTCGCCCATGCCCGACGCCGTCGCGCGGGCGGTGGCGTTTCTCGACGGATCGGCCGCGGGCCTCGTGAGCGGGTTTCCGCGGCAGCGGACGGCCTGCCTGCTCGACTGGCTGCTCCTGCCGCTGATCCACTTCATCCTCCTCGGCTTCCTGCCGCTGGCCCGCAGCCGGCAGGACGGATCCCCCGGCATGGCGGCCGGCTGCGGGCAGTTCTTCGTCACGCGACGGGCCGCCTACGACAGGGCAGGGGGGCACGCGGCGATTCGGGCCTCGCTCCACGACGGTGTGAAGCTGCCACGGGCCTATCGCCGCGCGGGCCTGAAGACCGACATCTTCGACGCGACTCCGATCGCCTCCTGCCGGATGTACGAGCGGAACGCCGACGTGTGGCGCGGGCTATCGAAGAACGCCACGGAAGGGATCGGGGCCCCGGCCACGATCGTGCCCTTCACGATCCTGCTCGGCGGCGGGCAGATCCTGCCGCTCGCGCTCGTGGGGCTTGGCCTCGTGACCGGCTGGCAGGGGTGGCCACGGTGGGCGATCGGGGCTGCGTTGGCCGCCGCCGCACTCGCGTGGCTGCCGCGCTTCCTGGAGGCCGTCCGCTTCCGCCAGAGCCTCGGGAGCGCCGTCTGCCATCCGCTGGGCGTCGCCGTGTTCCTCGCGATCCAGTGGGTCGCACTCGCACGCAAAATCCTCGGCCTGCAGACCGCTTGGCGCGGCCGCAGCCTCGTTCCGCAATAGCGAGGGGCCGTCAGTCCGGCACTTGGGCGGTCTGGCGATCGGCGCGGCAGGCGAGGAGGAAATGCACGTTCGGACTGATGCCGAAGTCCAGGAATTTCACGCTACTGTCACACATCACCGCCCCGAAGACGCCGACGTGCGGCCCTCCGAAGGCGCCTTCGAGATTGGCGTTCCAGGACACGCTGTCGCTTTCGGGTGGCCGATGTCCGCCGCGGAGAGTGTCGGATGAGTCGCCGACGTAGGCACAGCGGCTGTAGCCGGCCTGTCCGGGATTGCCGTAGGCGGTTCGCGGCACGTACTTCTCGGCGAGCAGGTAGGTGTTCGAAGCGCCATCCCGGATCAAGGCCGGCGTGAGGGAGCTTCCCGCGAAGATCACGCCGCCGGTGGGGACTGTTCCGGTCCCCAGTAGGATTGGCTGCAGGGCGTTGAGCCCGCTCGTGCCCGAGACCGTTGCCCAACCGTCTGCATCCGTCGGCTGCGTGGAGACGACTGCCTGCCAGCCGAAGACCGTCACCCGATCAGACGAGGTGGGCGTCGAGGACCACGCCCCCCGATTTCCGGCGTAGTCCGTCATCACTGCTGGGCCCGGGCCGAGCGACGAGCCGCGGCGGGACGGGCAGGCGAGGACCGGAACCGGCATGGTCTGGTTCACCGCGTCGTATACGGCCTGCTGTTCCATGAAGGGCAGTAGCACATAGCACCAGCCCCCCGGCTGCCGCCAATCGTTTCCGCCACCGGCCACGGGTGCGGAACTGCCGTCCCAGCCCCCCGTGGGAAAGTGCCCGATCAGCGCCTTGTGTGCCTCCGTCGCGACTGCCAGTTGCTTGAGGTTGTTACCGCACTGGCCGCGGCGGGCCGCCTCGCGTGCAGCCTGGACGGCGGGCAGGAGCAGGGCCACCAGCACCGCGATGATGGCGACGACGACGAGCAGTTCGACGAGCGTGAACGCGGCGTGGCGTGCGGAATTGGCGCGGCGGGAGACGTGGGCCATGGGAAGCTCTTTCGGGAAGCGGCCGACCGGTTCGGCTGCGGCTGGGGGTGGTGGGCAGGGAAGGGGCATCGCCCCTCTGAAGTCTACCCGGAGAGGCGACGCGCCGAATATGCCCGTCGCACCCGACAGGCGAGTCGGCGGGCCTCGACGACTCGCGCGACGGCTTCGTCCGCCGTCGCCGCGAGGGCCGTGAGGTGGCCCATCTTGCGGCCCCGACGCGGCTCGGTCTTCCCGTAGAGGTGCAGCCGCACGCCGGGCACCGCCAGCGCCGCGGCCCAGTCGGGCTCGCTGGGCCGTTCCTCCCCTGCCGCGAACCAGCAGTCGCCGAGCAGGTTCGCCATCGCTGCCGGCGCCACCGGCCGCGTCGATCCCAGCGGCAGGCCGCACACGGCCCTGACCTGCTGCTCGAACTGGCTCGTCTCGCAGGCCTCGATCGTGAGGTGGCCGGAGTTGTGGGTCCGGGGCGCGATCTCGTTGACGAGCACGCGGCCGTCCTTCGTCACGAAGAACTCCACGCACGCCACGCCGACGACCCCGAGCATGGCGAGGACGCGCTCGGCGGTGTCGGTGGCCGTGGCGAGCACCGGTTCCGGTAGGCCCGCCGGCACGCTGGAGACGTCGAGGATGTGGTGGGCATGGG
>JBIKND010000290.1:0-2893 GCA_044358905.1 Pirellulales bacterium
CTCACGGCCCAGGCGGGCGTATCGCCGTCGAACGGGGTCTCCTCCTCCCCCGTGTATTCCTGCCACCAGCGTCTGGCCTGATCGAGCGAACTCACGGTCGGCACCCGCGTAGAAATCACCGGAACCGGGGTCGGGTCCTGCGTCAGACCCGCCATGGAACTCTTCGTCCGCGACCCGGTATTCTATTCCAGGTTGGCTGTTTCCGCCCTTTCATTCGCTCTTCCCGGCCTTTTGGTTCGCAAGGCATCATGAAAACCTCTCTTTCCCTTGGTCTGTGGACGGTTTTCGCGGTCCTGGCATGGGGCGCCGCCGCCCACGGCCAAGGCGGCATGGGCGGTGGCCCGGCGCAGGTCGCCCCCCAGCCAGCCCCTCCCGCTACGCCCAGCCCCGCCCCGGTGCCGGCCCAGCCGCGGGCCGGGGCCACCTCTGACAAGCCCGCGAAACCGGAAGAGGTCGTGCTCAACACCACCGACGGCCTCGATCTCCACGCCTGGTATTACCCGGCCAAGCTCGAGGAGGACGGCGCGCCCACGGCCACCGTCATCCTGCTGCACGACCTCGATGGGTCGCATCGGTCCGTCGAACCGCTCGCCCAGGCCCTCCAGGCGGCGGGGTGCGACGTCGTGTCACCGGATCTGCGCGGCCACGGCGCCAGCACGGCTCGGGCGGGCGGCGATCTCGATCCGCGGCTGCTCAAGAAGGCCGATTTCGAACTGATGGCCGCCACCCGCGGCGGACAGATCCGCGACCAATCCGCGATCCGCGGCGACGTGGAGACCGTCCGCAACTGGATCAAGCGGAAGGCGGAAGACGGCGAACTCGACATGAACCGCCTGTTCGTCGTCGGGTCGGGCCTCGGCGCCGGCGTCGCGGCGGCCTGGACGGCCGAGGACGCGAACTGGCCCGCGGGCACCAAGGGCGACCAGGGCCGTCAGGTCCGCGGCCTGGTGCTCATCAGTCCGCCGTGGACGACCCGGGGCTTCTCGATCAACGGCCCGCTCGCCAACGAGGCGGTGCGGGCGGACGTCCCGGTGATGGTGATCGCCGGCCGCGCCGACCGCGACGCCGCCAAGGTCTTCGAGCAGCTCAAGCGGCAACGGCTTGCGTCGTGGTTTCAGCAGCGTGCCGACGGCACGAAGGACAAGGCGGCGAAGCTCGAAGACCCGGCCAAGGCGAGCCTGTTCTTCTTCGAGTTCGACTCGACCCGCACGGCCGACGCGCTCGCGTCCGACCGCACGCTCAACCCGGCCGTGGTGATCGGCAAGTTCTTCGGCATGGCCCTCGCCCGCCCGAAACGCTGACCCGCGAGCACGTGAAGCGAGCGGTTCGCTGAACTGTAGCGGCGGTCTCCGACCGTCGAATTGAAACGAGCAGTTGCAAACCATACCTCGGCGGTCAGAGACCGCCGCTACAGCGCGCCGCCGTCACGGCAGCCTCAACTCCATGCCCGCCACGACCAGTTCCGGGCTGCGGAGGCGGTCGCGATTGACTTCCCAAATCCGCGCGGCCATTCGCTCGTCACCGTAGAACCGCCGGGCCAACGACGCCAGCGTTTCGCCCGGGGCGACGCGCACGGAGGCGGGCCGCTGCGGGAGCGCCGCCGACGCGGACGGGGCTGGCGCTGCGGGCGGCGCCCGTTCACCGGTGAGCCACCCGACCGGCCGTGCCGCCGTCGTCACGCCGTTGGCGGCGGGCATGGCGGCGGCGGCGACGCCTCCGGGACGCGGCTCGATCGCCCGCGGATCACCACTCCGCGCCGCGTGCACGGTCCACGCCGGCGGCAGCGCGATCGCGGCCCCGATCGGCAGTACGTTCGGATCGGGCAGCGCATCCCGGTTGGCGGCCCAGATCGCCGTGGCGGCCGACGCATGACCGTAGAAGCGAGTCGCGATCCCGGTGAGGTCGTCACCATCGCGAATCACGTAGGACTGCGGCACGACCGCAGCCGGCATCTCCGCCACGGGCGCCGGCGCGACGTCGTGGGCCGTCCAGCCAGCCGCCAGGGGCGGCGGGCGATGGGCATCGAGCAGCGGGGGCGGGGGCACGGCGAACGTCGACCGATAGGCCGCCGGCACCTCGGGCGCGAAGCCGGCCAGATCGGCCGCCACGGGCGGCAAGGGAGCCGGCGGCGGCGGCGGCTGGTAGTGCGGGTCGAGCGAACCGGCCGGACCCTGGGCGACCGCGGTCTCGACGGGCGGCCACTCGGCCACGGGGGCCTGAACCGCCAGCGCCGGCGTCGCGGGCGGCACGGCGCCCGGCGCCTGCATCACTCCGACGGCCCCAGGGGGCGCGGCGAAGGCCGGCGGCGTCTGACGCTGCCTGGCAACCTCCTGCACGAGGGCCACGACCGTGGGCCCGGCGAGGGCGGCGCCGGCAGCCACCAATGCCAGCCCGATCAGAAACCGGAACGCGGCGAAGATCCTCGACATGATCCAGACTCCCGTCGCGGCTGAATCGCCGCAGGCATGGCCACACGGCAACCATGCCTTCCGCCGGGGGCCGAGGTCGTCGGCCCGGGAGTCACGGCAGCCCAGCCACGAGTCCGCCGCCTGCCCACATCGGCAGCACCCGCACCGCCCCCGCAGGCCGCAGCGTTTTCCCGACCCTCACGAGCCGCCCCGGCGACTCCCACTTGATCGTCGCACGACCGAGATCATCCTGATCGACGATGCGAGGAGGGGATGTCCGTGCCCCAGGAGCCGGCGTAGCTGACCAGCGAAGGCAGGGATGCCGGAGCGCAGTCAGCTCCGAGTGAGCGGAGCCCAGGATGGGCGCAGCGAACCTCCGGCGATGGGGCATGGACATCCCCGCACCACCACACCCGCGAACAGCGCGACGCGGCTCAGGCCGGCTGCGGCGCGCCGACGGACCCGCCGGTCCGTTCCGCGGCACC
>JBIKND010000132.1:0-10630 GCA_044358905.1 Pirellulales bacterium
ACGCACGCCACGCCGACGACCCCGAGCATGGCGAGGACGCGCTCGGCGGTGTCGGTGGCCGTGGCGAGCACCGGTTCCGGTAGGCCCGCCGGCACGCTGGAGACGTCGAGGATGTGGTGGGCATGGGCGTTCCGCGACGGGGCGAACGCAGCGACCGCGCCATCGAGTCCCCGCGCGGCCACGACGGAGATCTCACAGTCGAAGTCGATCCAGCCCTCGAAGACCAGTTCCCGCGGGCCGTCGGGGCCCGCACCAAGCGCGGCCCAGGCGGGATCGACGTCGGCTACGGAGAGGAGTTTCGCCTGGCCCTTGCCGTCGTACCCGAAGGCGGCGGTCTTCAGCACCGCCGGCAGGCCGAGGTCGCGAACGGCGGCGTGCAGGTCGTCGCGCGACTGCACGACGCGATACGGGGCACATGGAAAACCATGGCTCGAAAGAAACGCCTTCTCGCGGGCCCGGTCCTGCGTCGTGAACAAGACGTCGGGATGCGGTCGCACCGGCACCACCGTCGACAACGCACGGCCGGCCGCCGCGGGAATGTTCTCGAACTCGAACGTCACCACGTCCATGCCCGCGGCCGCCCGCGCGAGGAAGGGCGCATCGGCGTAGTCGCCGACGTGCATTTGGTCGCAGAACCGTGCGGCCGGACAGTCGGCGACGTCGGAGATCGCCTCGACCCGATAGCCCATCCGCTTGGCGGCCGCGGCGAACATCGCGCCGAGCTGGCCGCCGCCGAGGATGCCGAGCGTGGCCCCGGGAAGGATCGGGCTGGAGACGGAGGGCGGCACGCTCACCGCTCCGAGGGCCGTTCGGACCAGGCCGTCGATTCGCCGTGCAGATCCTCGGCCAGGACCCGCGCCGTCTGCTCCGCGCGGTAGGCGACGAGTTTGCGGCGGAGGTCCGCGTCCTCCAGCGCCAGGATCGAGATCGCCAGCAGCGCCGCGTTGGCCGCCCCGGCCGGACCGATCGCCAGGGTGCCCACGGGCACGCCGGCCGGCATCTGGACGATCGAGAGCAGCGAGTCGACCCCCCGGAGCATCGAAGACTCGACGGGCACGCCGAGCACGGGGAGGTGCGTCTGGGCGGCGAGCATGCCGGGCAGGTGGGCGGCGCCGCCCGCCCCGGCGATGATGACCTTGAGGCCACGATCGGCCGCGGTCCGGGCGTAGTCGGCGAGTTTGACGGGCGTGCGGTGGGCCGAGACGACCTCGCACGCGTGCGGCACCTCGAACTGTTCGAGGATCTGCGCCGCCCGCTGCAGGGTGGCCCAATCGGAACGGCTGCCCATCACGACGCCGACGATCGGGGCGGTTGAGGAGGGCACGGCTACGTCCTGGTGGGGGACGCCGTCGGGGGTCGGCACCGATCCGGCCGCGGCGACACTCGGCCATCTTGCTCCGACCCCGTCGGCGTTGCAAGGTTGTCGCCATGGCCCGCACGCTTCCCGACATCCTGCGCTGTGACTGGCCGGTCGAGGCGGAGGCTCCGCCGCCGGCGACGGCGCAGGCCTTGGAGCGGGCCGCGGCGATCCTCCGCCGTGGCGGCCTCGTCGCGATCCCGACCGAAACCGTCTACGGGCTGGCGGCCGACGCGCTCGACGAGGAGGCGGTGGCGGGCATCTTTCGCGCGAAGGGCAGGCCGGCGTCGAACCCGCTGATCGTGCACGTGTCCGACGTCGCCATGGCGCGGTCGTTGGCCGCATCGTGGCCGGCCGCCGCCGCCGCGATCGCCGCCCGGCTCTGGCCCGGGCCGGTGACGGTCGTCGTGCCACGCGGCCCGCGGATTCCCGACATCGTCACCGCCGGCGGGCCGACCGTCGCCCTGCGCTGCCCCGACCATCGGCTCGCGCGGCGGCTGATCGAGGTCGCTGGCACACCCCTCGCGGCGCCGAGCGCCAACCGTTCCGAGGCGGTGTCGCCCACCACCGCCCATCACGTGCTCGCCGGCCTCGGCGACAAGGTCGAACTCATCCTCGACGGCGGCCCATGCGGCCGAGGCATCGAGTCGACCGTCGTCGATTGCACCACGACGCCGCCGCGAATCCTGCGCCCCGGGCCGCTCACGCGCGAGGCACTCGAAACGGTCGTCGGCGGACCTGTCGAGTGGCCTGCGCCCGTCGGGTTGCCGGCTCCCGCCGCCGCCCGTTCGCCCGGCCAGCAGCAGCGGCACTACGCGCCGCGCACGCCGCTGGAGCTGGCCGGCGACGGCGCCCGCCGCGCCGGCGAACTGCTCGACGCCGGACGTCGCGTCGGCCTCGTGACAACGCGCAGCGCCGATCCGACCACGCGGGCGCTGGCCGCGAGCCTTGACCTGCTCGTCGTGCCGATGCCCGCCGATCCCGACACCTACGCCCGCATGCTCTACGCCACGCTGCACGCCCTCGACCAACGTGACCTCGATGCGATCGTCGTGGAGGAACCGCCTGCGACCGAACCTTGGAAAGCCGTCCATGACCGGCTGCGTCGGGCGTCCGCGTGAGGCTGCCGATGCCGGAATCACGGGCGCCGGTTCAGGTGGGGGAACGGCTCGTCCGGCTGCGGCAGCCCGAGAAACCCGCTCACCTCCGCCCAGCCGTCGCCCCGCTCCCAGTCGACGACGAGCAGGTCGTGCGGCCGTCCTTGGAAATGGCCGAGCACCTCGTCCCGGTGCCGCAGGAATCGGCCGACGAGTTCCTCGTCCGTCGCGGAGCGGACATCCATGCCGAAGAGGAATGCACGGATGCGGGCCATCTCCGCGGTGGGTTCCCCTTCGGACGCGAGCATGGCACGGTAGCTGGCCAGCCAGCGGCCGGGATCGCGGGTCGTGAGGATGAACCGGCTGCCCGGGAACGCCGCGTCGAGTTCCCGAAAGAGCAGGATCCAGGGCCAGTCTTCGAAACTCTCCTTCGCGGCGGCGATCCGGAGAGTCTTTGCCAGGTCGCCGCGCATGATGCCATCGACGAGCGATAGGTTCTGCCCCTGATGGTCGTAGCCCAGCCGCCGCAGGCACGCGCCGAGCGTCGTCGTTCCGGTCTTGGCCCAGCCGATGCCGAAGACTTTGCGCCGGCTGTCCAAGCACGAGGACTGCGTCGTGAACTCCACGGTCGGAAAGCGGTGCCGCAGGGAGGCGTCGTACACGGCCCGGTTCTTGCCGTGCGCGTCATTGCCGAGCCGCGTCGGGATCTCCAGGAGGCCGCCGGCGATCGCCACGTGCAGCCTGTCGGTGTGGATCGTCGAGTATCCGGCGATCGCGGCCAGGAAGGCGCATGCGTGCGCCTGGATCGAGGCGGCGCTCGTCATCGCGGGATGAGCCAGGGCGGCGAGGTCGAGCGTGTCCGGCGGCGGCGACCCCACGGCCTCCTTGTCACCGCGGAAGGCACGCAGCGTGCGGTGTTCGCCCCGCGCGGCGACGGCCCTGCGGAGCGCCTGGACCGTGGAAAACGGGTCGGCGGCCATGTCGAGGCCGACGGCCATGTCGTCCGCCGGCAGCGCGGTAAGGTTCGCAAAGCCCTGCATCGAGGCGAGCGAGACGGCATCGCGGCAGAACACCGTGACGCCCGTGACGCTGGTCCAGAAGTCGTGGTGCCCGTTGCAGGTCTGCGGTAGCACGACCACCGGCCGCCCCAGTTCGAGGAGCGAGGCGACGCACCGGACTCCCCCCTCGTAGAGCGCAACGAGGCTGCCGCCGCCGCCAAACACCAGGACGTCCTGCGGCGTGACTGAGTGCCGCTGGCCGCGGATCAGGCTCCACGGAAGCCCCGCCTTCTCGAACCGCTGGATCGTGGCGGCGGCGATCAGGGCGTCGCCCAGATTGCCGCCATTGGGCATGAACAGGCAGCGGCCCCCGGGGCCGAGCAGGCCGGCGATGTGTGCGATCGGGTCGAGCACGTCAGCCCTCCTTCCAGCGCGATTCCAGCTGCGCGATCACGGCTGCGGCGGCGTCGTCCGCGATCTTGCGCAGGAAGAGTTTGCCGGGCGGAATCGGCGGCGGCTCGTCCAGCGTGCGAAACACGAAGGGCGCCGGCTCCCGGGAGACGTCGGTGAGCATCGGTCCGGTGAACGAGCGGGCTGTCAGCCCGAGCCGGTTGGCGTGGATCGTCTGGAAGGCGAGTTCGTCGGGAACCGCGGAAAACTCGAACGACTCGCGGAGCCACTCGTTGCCGGCGAGTTCTGCGAGGATCGCCGTGAGCGTCTCCCGCCCTAGGGTCCACCACTGCGATCCGCCCCACACCTCGGGCACCGGAAACTTGCCCCGCTCCCGCAGGCGGGTGAGCCGGCCGAGGGCGTCGAGTGCCGCTCCTTCGACGGCGCGATCTTGAACCGCCAGCGGGCGGGCGCTCGTGGCCGCCGAGTCGAGAAAAAACCAGTCCGTGTACCGCCGCAGGAAGGGAGGGTTCCGCTTGGAGAGGCCGACGTCGATGCGGTCCGCCGTGGAGCCGAGGGCGGCACGGATGCGATCCGGCGGCAGCAGGGGAAGCGTGTCGTCCGATACCAGGGCGAAGGCGGTGTGGCGTGGATCCTGGAGCGCCTCGCAAGCCAGCGACTCGGTCGCCCGGATCATGTTGAAGCCGCCCCAAAAAACCTCGAACCGCTCCGCGACGAACGTCAGGTTGTCGGGCCACCGCCGGTCGAGGGCGTAGGCGGCGGGCTCGACCTTGCGATCCAGGTGCACGTAGGTCCGATAGCCGGGCACGTCGAACGTGCGGGCCAACGCCTCCAGGCAACGCGGCGCGCGCTGGGCGAGCACCAGCACCGCCACCGTTCCGGTGCCGAGCGACGTGCCGTCAGCTTCGGACCCGCGTGTCTCGGTCATGAGCGGTCGGTGAGCATCGGCTCGAAGGGCGTGCCACGCACGGCTGCGGCGACCTCGTCGAAGTTCGCGATCAGGCGCCGTGGATCGTCGGGCAGGATCTTGCGGATCGGCACGGAGAGCGGGGCCGGCGGCACGCCCAGGAAGGCCTGCACGCCCTGCATGGCGGGGCCATTGTCGTCCAGGGAGTCTTCGTACGCCACTTCATGGCAGGGGTGGTCGCGGAACAGGTCGCGGATCAGCGCCACGTGCCGCCCCACCTGCTCCAGGTCGGCGAGCAGGGTCGCGACGGGGATCGTCACCGGGGCGACGGCGGGCGGCGTCTCGTCCTGACGGCAGAGATGCCGGTGGGTGACGGTGCCGACGAAATACTCGGAGAGGAACCGCTTGATGCCGTTGCGCCGCACGAGATGGATGATCCGCACGTCGCGGTCGGACCGCAGCGCCTCGAGGAGGCCCGGCCACCGGGTCAGGAGCTGGCCGTAGAGGATCTTGAAGCCCACGGCGCCGGCGTCGGCGGCTGCGAAGGCGCGCCGCGTCAGGAAGGCCGCCGGATCGGCGGCCCGCTCCGCGACGAGTAGTCGGTGCATCTCCGATTCGGCCGCGGCCAGCGTCGTCAGGTTCTCGCCGAACAGTTCACCGTGACACAGGATCCGGGGATGGGAATCGAGCAGCAGGCGGAGCCGCGTGCTGCCGGTGCGACCGGTGGTGACGATGCAAAACCGGGTGGCCGGGGTGGGGCTGGTGCCGTTCTCCGTCCGGCGTTCGACGGCCTCGAGCAGCCGTGTCACGGCGGGCTGAGGGTGGGCCAGTTTGACCGGGTGCAGGCACAGGCTGTCGGACGCCAGGAAGCGGTCGACGAACCCGGGTTCGTCGAGCCGGTTGCCGTCGGCGGGCCGCATGATCGTGATCGGGTGGATCGCGATCGGCATGCCCGTGCGGTCGGCGGCCTGGAACAGGGCCGTGGGGATAGCCGTCTCGGGAAACACGTTGGCCGCGACCAATGGGGCGAGCGTCGCCGTGAACTCGTCCGCCATGCCACCGGCCAGGGCGAAGCAGTCGCTGACGCCGTTGAACAGCCGCCGCAGGGGAACGGCCGGCGTCAGCCCCTCGAAGCCGTTGCCGTACAGCGGGTCGTTCTGTTCCCGGATCGAGCGTTCGGTTCGCGGTGCCCAGAGCCATCGGCTCTTGTCTGCCGGCAGGGGAGTGCGGCGATGGAAGCGCCGATGGAAGATGCCCCCGTGGCCGGGGCCCAGCAATGCGAGCAATCGGGCGGCCGTCAGGGACGGGTGCAGGAGCACGTCGTCGTGAATGAAGAGATACGCCCGGCAGTCGCGATGGTCGCGCGCGGCCAGATAGCCGTGAACGAGCCCATGGAACTGGTAGGAACCGAAGGGAAAGGAATGGTAGTTGGGATGCCGGGGTGCCGGGCCGGGCAGGACGAAGTCGATGGCGGGAAACCGCCGCCGGTAGAGATCGTGGAGCGGGCGACAGTTGCGGCCGTAGTGATGGTTGAAGATGACGACGAGCCGGCAGTCGGCGGGGCCGACCGCATGGTCTGCAGCCATGGCGTCGATGAACTCCACCGCCGCGTCGCGGCCGAACGTCAACCGCAGGAAGTCGTACAGCCGCTGGTCGTTGAACGATTGCCGCATCACGTCGAGGAACCGCCCGTTGACGAGCGGGGTGCCCACGGCCGGCGGTGTGGTGCCCAGCTCGACGGGCTGCTGTCCGATGTAGCCGCCATCCGGGTCGATGTCCCACCGATGGACCAGCCAGCCCTGGTTCGGCGCGTGGAAGTCGATGCTGATCCGTGGGGCGGCGTCGGCTTCCGCCTGGATCCGACCGCCGGCCAGCCGGTACATGCCGCCGAGAAGCGAGTCGGCGTGGATCAGCCGATCCGCCTCGGACGTCACGAACGGGTTGGCGACCCGGGCCAGGCGGCCGCTGCCGTGGTCGATGACCAGGTGGCCGGCGTCGTCGAAGGAGAGTCGCATGGCCACAACCATGCGCGGCGCAGACGGCCGGGCGGGCCGTCAGACCGCGCCGTCGAGAATCTCCCGCAGGGCGCCCGCGATCTCGGGAAACTGGAACGTGAAGCCCGTGTCGAGCGCGACCCGAGGGATGACACGCTGCGATGCGAACAGCACCTGGGCGAACTCGCCGAACAGCAGACGCAGGCCGAAGTAAGGGGCAGGGATGAAGGCCGGCCGGTGGAGCGCCTTGCCCAGGGCCTTCGTGAACTCGAGGTTGCGGACGGGGTTGGGGGCGACCGAGTTCATCGGGCCGCGGATCGCCTGGCACTCGACCGCGTGCACGTAGAGCCGCGCCAGGTCGGCGACGTGGATCCAGGGCATCCACTGCCGGCCGTTGCCCAGCGGCCCGCCGCCGCCGAGTTTGAAGGGCGTGAGCATCTTCGCGAGCGCTCCGCCTCCCGCGCCGAGCACGATACCCGTGCGGGCCGTGACCACGCGCACGCCTGATTTTTCGGCGGCGAGCGCCTCCCGCTCCCAGTCGACGCACACGCGTGCCAGGAAGTCGTCGGCCGGCGCCGCGGCCTCCGTCAGTTCCTCGTCGCCACGGTCACCGTAATAGCCGACGGCCGAGGCCGAGACGAGCACGGCCGGCTTCCGCGCCGCCTGGGCGATGCCCTGGACGAGATGCCGGGTGCCCACCACGCGGCTGTCGCGGATCCGCGCCTTTTGCGCCGCGGTCCATCGCCCCTCGGCGACCGACTCTCCGGCAAGGTGCAGCACGGCATCCACGCCCTCGAACGCCTCGGGGGGTGGAGGGCCCTCCATGGGGTCCCAGCGGACGATCCGGTCGGCGAGGTGGCCGATGGCGGCCCGGGCGCGGTCGGGGTTTCGCGACACCACGATCGGACGGTCCAGCAGCCGCAGCAGCCGCGGGCCCACGAATCCGCTCGCCCCGGTCACCAATGCCTTCATGGAAATGTCCCTCGAGATGATGCCGGGCGAGACCCTACGGGGCGGCGCACGATAGCCGCAGCCGGTCTGTCCCGCGGATCACCGGCGAGCAAGTATAAACAGATGATCCGAATCTGGCCGTCGCCTACCGGCGAGACCCCCTCGCCACCGACGTCCGCCCGGCCACGCCCGCCCACCACCTTGTCCCGCCACTGGTTTTTTCAGTCGATCCTTCCCCGCGGTGCGCTCCGCCGCGATCTCTGGGTCACCACCGCCGACGCCGCCGCCTACAGCGTGATGGTGGGCTGCGGCGAGACGTACCTGCCGGCCTTCACCCTGGCCCTGGGATTCGGCCCGGTGGCCGCGGGACTGATGGCGAGCGTGCCGATCCTCGTGGCGGCCGCCGTGCAACTCGTCACGCCGTACGCGGTCGCCCGTCTCGGCAGCAATCGCATCTGGGTGATCGCCTGCACGATCCTCCAGGCCGCGAGCTTCCTGCCTTTGATCTGGTGGGGCCTGCGCGGATCGGCGGAACTCTGGCAGTTGCTCCTGGCGGCGAGCGCCTACTGGACCGCCGGCATGGCGGGGGTGCCCGCCTGGAACGCCTGGATGGGGCGGCTCGTGCCCGAGCGCATGCGGACGGCCTACTTCGCGCAGCGGAACCGTCTGGGGCAGTTCGGCGTGTTCTTCGGATTCGTGATCGGCGGCCTCGTGCTCCAGTTGGGCGAGGCCCGCAGCATGCCGCTCGTCGCCTTTTCGGCGCTCTTTGCCATCGCCGGCGTGAGCCGCCTGCTGTCGACCGCCTGTCTCGTGGCCTGCCGCGAGCCGCGACCCCCGGTGGCGGTCGCGGCGGAGGGGCTTCCCACACCGCCGGCCGGGCTGCCCGCGAAGCTCGCGGCCGCTCTGCGCGGCATGGCTGCGAAGCCCGCGGGCACGCTGGTCGCCTTCCTGTGCAGTTTCATGTTCGGCACCCACTTCGCGGCGCCGTACTTCACGCCCTACATGCTGCGTGAATTGGGCTTCTCGTACCACACGTTCATGCTCGTCGTCGCCACCGCCTTCCTGGCCAAGGCGTTGGTGCTGCCTGCGTTCGGCCGGCTGGCCTCGCGGGCCGGCTCCGTGCGGCTTCTCGGGCTGGCCTGCACGGCGATCGTGCCCCTCGCCCTGCTGTGGCTTCCGTTCGCCGAGGTCGGTTACCTGGTGGGCGTCCAGATCGTCGCCGGGACCTGCTGGGCGGCCTACGAGCTCGCCGTGGCGTTGCTGTTTTTCGACATCGTGGAAGACCGCGACCGCACCGGAGTGATCACGGTCTACAACCTCGGGCTGGCGATCGCCACGGTCGCCGGTGCCGGCTGTGGCGGGCTGCTCCTCCGGGCCCTGGGCGAGGATCGGCGCGCCTATGCGGCCGTGTTCGCCGTCTCCTGCCTCCTCCGGCTGGCGACCCTGCCGCTGCTGAAGCGGCTCCACGCGCGGACCGCGTGAGAGCGCGGTCAGCGGTCGGGTGCGGCCCGCAGGCCGCCGAGCTTTCCCACGACCCGCGGGGCGGCGACGGTGATGGCCTCGGCGCTGGAAGCGGCGCCGACGTTGCCGGCGGCGTCCGTCACCTCGACGCGGACAAAGACCCGCGCCGGCACGCCGCGGTCGGGCTGCCAGCGGTGCTCGCCCTGGCTGGCGAGGCCATCGGCGATCGTGGCCCACGGGCCCTCGGCGTTCGGCGAATAAAGCAGTCGCGCCGCCTGCGGCCCGAGCAGCGGATCGCGGGCGCCGTAGCGGATGGTGAGGACGCCCGGTGTCTGCGGATCGCGAGCGACGCCGAGGAGGTCGACCTGCGGCGGCTCGTCGTCCACGCCGAGCCACGCTTCCGGGGCGTCGCCGGAGCGCGGGCCGTCGCCCGCGTCGGGCACGTCGGCCACCATCTCGAGCCGCACGCCGTAGAGCCCCGTGGCCGGCAGTTGCACGTCGATCGGGCTGCGGCCGTCGGCATCGACCGCGGCCCGCTGCCAGGTCACGCCGCCGTCGCGGGTCGTCCACAGCTCCGCCCGGACGCGGCCCACTCCCGGAACCCCGTTGTCGGCCTGGTATTCCCAGGCGAATCGCCGCGACTTCGCCATGTGCAACGGCTTGCCGCGGTACTCGAGCGCTTGGCCGGCGGTGGCTGCGGCCAGCGGATCGAGGGCGGCCATATCGGCTTGTGAGGTCGCGTCGGCTCGCGGCAAGAGGGCGGCCGCGGAGCCGGTCGGCTTCGCCAGCACGCTGCGCCCGTTCGGCGTGCCGTCGCTGGTTGCGAGCTGGGGCCGTTCCATCGGCCACGCTCGTGCGGTCTCCGCGGCCCAGCCTTCGCCGCTGGTCGACGGCGTGGAATCGGCGGGCACCGAGCCCGCGACCGTGGCGTCGTCCGCGCCGGCCGTGGGCAGCGGCGGCACGCCGAGTTCACGGGCCAGCGCCGCCTGATCGACGTGGGGATCGGTGGGTTCGAGCGAGAATTGCCGCGTTGTCGGATTGCCTGATCCGTCGGCCACGGTGATGCGAACCGTCAGCGCCGTCACCTTCTCTCCCGCCCACCAGATCTCCTCGCCGACGGCGTGCGCCGGCGACTCGCGGGACAGGATCGGTTCGGTGGCCAGTGTCTTCCAGCCTTGGTCGGCCGGTCCGCGATACTCGCACGTGAACGACTCGAGCCGCAGCGAGTCGTCGACGGCCGCATAGCGACAGACGATCTCGCCGTCGGCCCCCTTCCACACGCGGGCCGCGAGCCGCGGGCCGGCCGCGTCGACGAGAACCCGCATGTCGGGGCCCTCACCGCCCCGCATGCGGCCCTTGCGGTCGACCGCCCGGAGGCGAAACCAGTATTCTCCATCGGTCTGCGCGGTGTAGCTGAACGAGCCCTTCGCGGGCGCCGCGTCGCCCGCCGTCTG
>JBIKND010000133.1:0-10578 GCA_044358905.1 Pirellulales bacterium
GAGGGCGACCGCCCGTCCTTCGGTCTCGGCCCCTGGAGCGGCTCGAGATAGGTCCTCACCGGAGCCCTGTCCTCCGTCCAGAGAGTGTTTTCTTCAAACCTCTATAAGGGTCAGGCCTGATGGTCCGGGGCTGCCCGAGCCATCTCGCCGGACGTTCGCTGCGTCGACCAATCCGCCAGGGCGGATCGGTGCCCGCTGCCCTCCGCTCACTCGAAGGAAACCTCACTGCACCCTCCTGGCTCCGATCGGGTTCCTTCGCCGCTCGATGGGCGCGGGCAACCCGCCCAACCGACGGAGTTCCCGGAAGGGCCAAGAGCTTCTCGCCTTCATGCGGCATCTCGACAGGGCGCTCGAAAAGCGGCCCGGGCAGCAGATTCACCTCGTGATGGACAATGACGCCACGCACAAGACACCCGACTGTTTTTACCCACGGATTCTGCTGCAGACCCGTTTTGAAAGACGAGATCGTGGTGCTCCGCCGCATTGGGATTGCGTTCGATCCCCGCTGACTGCAAGGAGACACGCGATCCGTCGCGATCGACGGACGGCGACGCCCGGTTTTTGCGGAGGGGTGCCCTTCGAGTCGATGTTCCCTTCGAGTGGACCAGCTGGAGCACCCGCCGAATTCTCCAGTGGAAGAAAGTGAACCGTCTCGGGATCTATTTCCGGGACGCCGCGGTCAGTTCACCGCGGCCGAACCGGCGCCGATCTGCCCGATCAGTTTCTGCACCTCGGCGGCTGGCACGAGCGCCATGCCCTGCCCTTGCGTCTTACTCAATCGCACCACGCCGATTCCCAGCAGCCTGCCGTCGAGCGTGAACATCGGGCAGCCGCGTACGACGTTGGTTCCCAGGAACAACGGCCGCGGCTTTTCGATCACCGCCGACACCTGCCCGGGCATCATCGCCGGGTCGTTGTTGAAGAGCTCCTCGAGCCGCGTCACCGACACCGTGTAGTCGGCCACCTGGCACTTGCCCGCGACGGCGAGGTCGATGGGGTCGAAGGTCACGCCCTTGGCCTCCGGGGCGTCGGCCTTCGGCCGCACGAACGCGAGGTCGAGGTCGTCGTCCTTGAAGACCATCGTCGCCGGAATCTCGGTGCCGTCGCCGAGGATGATCTCCAGTTCCTTGATCGTGGCCGAGGCATCGACCTTGATCGGGCCCTGCGGCGAGTTCGCCTCGCGGCCATCGATGAGCCGCGACGGGTCGATGGCGCTCAACGAGAGTACGACGAGGCCGTCGGCGTCGACGACCGTGCCGTCGGCGCGGACCTTGTCCTCTCGCTCGGGCAGGGTGAGCCCCGGTCGGCCCGCGGCGGAGAGCCGGATCTGGGCCACGCCGGTGACCTTCACGAGCGACTCCTTGTTCGCTTCGAAGATCTTGCGAGCCAACGCCGGCACCGATTCCTCGGCGCGGGCGGCGAACGAACCGCAGGCCAGGGCGACGAGCAGGCAGAGAGCTGAACGGAGCATGATGTGGGCCCGCGGGCGGGTTCCTGGAGGGGGAGAGCCGGACCGAAAACGGCGGCCTGCAGGCTCAGGTTTACCAGCGCGGCTCGACTTCGGCGAATCCGCTGCCCACGCCGCGGCGGATGAAGAACACGACGTGCTTGGGCTTCGTTTCGCGGAAGCCTTTCAAGAGGTTCTCGGCCTCGGCCGCGCCGCCGAGGCTGCCGACGCCGATCTCGTTGACACCCACGATCTCGGCGTCGAGGTTCACCAGTGGCCCGCCGGAGTTGCCAGGGAAGATGATCGCGTCGTGGCCGATCCAGCGGATCAGTTCGCCCACGCTCTCTCCTTCGATCTGCAGCGCGCCCCCCGGGGGAACGAGGGCCATGTTCGAGACGATGCCCTGGGTGACGCTCTGCGAGAGGCCGGCCGGGCTTCCCATGGCGAGGACGACGTCGCCGATCTGGAGCTTGTCGGAGTCGCCGAAGGCGGCGACAGGCAACGGATTCGCCGGGTCGCGGCGGGCCGCCGGGTCGATCTTGAGGATCGTGAGGTCGGAGAGGGCGTCAGTGCCGACGAGAGTCGCCGGCAACTCCTCGCGGTTGGTCATCCGCACGGTGATTCGGCTGCCGCGGCCGGCGACGTGGTGGCGTGACTGGGCCGACGGGTAGTCGGGCCAATGGCAGCTCCGCACCCGTTTTCGGTCGGTGCGTTGCGGCCGAGCCCGGGCCGGTGACCGGCTGGTGCCTGCCGGGCCGGTCGTAGCGTGCAGTGCCAGGCCTCGACACCCCTCTGAATCGCCGGTTTGTCACGCCCGGCGCAGATCCTCTTGTCCGTGAGGTTCTCGGGCCGCTTGAGCAGGCACCAGCGGGAACTGGTGAGGGCGGGCTCGTAGCCGTCCCGACGCAGCTGGGCGACCTCCTGCCGCCGCACCTCGTCGATCGCCGCCCTGCGACTTCCGAGAATCGCTGCTCTGTGGAGACGAAGGACTCGAGCGGCTCCGCCGGCGTCGATCACGAACGAGCTCCACGTCACCTCGGTCGAGGCGGCCTGCATCCGGTAGAGCTCCGCGAGCGGCTGCGGGGCCTAGAGCGCATCCGACCTTGGTGTAGCACCGGCTCGGGGGCGGCAAAAGTCTCGTCGCTGGGGCGAGGATACGCCCCACGCTCCTCGAGCGTTCGCCGACCCCCTCGCCTACCTCTCGCAAACTGTCAACTCGTCGCTACAGCAAAACGAGATGCGCTCTAGCCGCGGGCCGCGAAGCAGTGGATGAGGCAGAGCAGAGCGGCGACGAGACCAGGAAGCTCAGTCGTTCGGGGGCGGGGAAGCATCGTCTGTCGCCTCCAGGTCGTGAAACATCTGCCACAGCTCCTCGAAGGCCCGCCGCGAGATCATGAGGGTGAGGCCGAAATAGGCCACGAACGTCGCGGCCACGAGCACCTGCCACGCCAGGCTCCAGGCTGCCACGCTCATGCGGACGCTCCCGAAGGCGAAGGGGGAATCGCGGAGCCCGGCGCCCCGTCGCGTCGGTCGGGCAGGACGATCGATCCGACGATCATCGCCGCCCAGCTGGCGGCGATCGTCACGAGCGCGAGCGTGGCATCGGTCGTGCCCGCCGGGAGAATCCCCTGAGCGACGAGCGGCTGCCGCAGCGGAACAAGGAGCCCGAGGAGGCCGGCGAGCAGGCTCAAGATGGCGGCGCGGGAGGAGGCGCGGGGCCAGTAGAGACCGAGCGTCACCACGGCCGACGCGCCCGAGAGGTAGATCGTCGCCGTCGCCGCCATGTAGTTGTAGATGTTGTCGGAGTAGTAGAAGAGCCCGAACACGACCAGGTACACGCCGATCGCCAGCACGCAGATCCGCGTGATCAGGATCCGCGCGGCGGCCGACAGCCCGCCGGGGACGCACGGGCTGACCAGATCGTGGGCGATCACGCCCGCCCAGCAGAGCAGGTAGCTCGAATAGGTCGACATGCTGGCCGCGAGCATGCCGGCGGCGACCACGCCCAGGAGCGCCGTCGGCACGAGGCTGCCGATCATGATCGGCAGCGCGTAGGCGGTGTCGACCTTCACGCCGGGCCGGGCCTCGCGAATGCCACCGGCCTCGTCGAGGAACAGGTTCCGCAGATCCTCCGGCCCGGAGAGGATGAAGACGTAGGCCGCGATGCCCCAGAAAATCGGGATCGCGGCCCGTGCCAGAAACCCGATGCTCGACCAGGCGAACACCTTCTTGGCGACCTCCGGGCTGCGGGACGCGAGGGCCCGGATCGTGGCCGATTGCCAGAGCGCCCCGGCCGCCACGCTCATCCACGCCATCCAGACGACGTACCCCAGGCCGTATTCCGGGTTCGTCAGCGGATCGAAGGCCTGGCTGCCCCGTTGCACCTCGACCGCCTTGAAGATCGGTTCCCAGCCGAGCCGACCGATCACCACGACGGTGACGATGAGCATGCCGCCGGTGAGCACGACGAACTGGAAGAGGTCGGTCACCACCACGCTGACCATGCCGCCGAGCGCCGTGTAGACGAGCACGATCGCCATCATGCCGATCATCACCCACGTGAGCGCGGTGCTGGCCTGCCAACCGGAGACCTCGATATCCTGCAGGCCGGTCACCGCCACGAGGAACTTGGCGTCGACCTGCAGGAAGATGCCCATGTTGACGATCCCTGACAGGGCCAGGATCAGCCCCCCGAGCCACCGCACCTGCGGCGAAAACCGCTGCCCGTAATACTCGGGAATGGTAATCACGCCCGCGGCGCGCAGCCGATACACGATGAAGCCGCTGAGCCCCACGCCGAGCATCCCGCCGAACCAGATGACCGCGATGTGGAGGGCGGCCGGGCCGTTGGCGAATCCCTGCTGGGCGAAGTACATGAGCGTGACCAGCCCGAGTTCCGAGGCGATCATCGTCGCGACGCCGAGGTTGGGCCGGACCGCGCGGCCGGCGACGAGGTAGTCCTCCAGGCGGCCGACGTAGCGATGGGCGAACACGCCCACGGCGAGCGATCCGAGGAGATACAGCACGACGATCACCCAGTCGATCGCGCCGAAGTTGGTGTGCACATTCATGCGGGATGGTTTACCATACTGAAAGGTCTCCGCAAAGGTTCGGTCGCCGAGGCGACACGGGCCACGCGGATGAGTGACAAGGACAGGGCACGAGGGAAACGATCATGCAGAGGCTTGCTGGCAGGACCGCGATCGTGACGGGGGGTACGAGCGGCATCGGCCGCGGGATCGCGGAGCGGTTCGCGGCGGAAGGCGCCGCCGTGGTGGTCGGCGGAAGAGATGCGGAGCGGGGCCGCGAGACGGTGGACGCGATCCGCGCCGCCGGCGGCCGCGCGGTGTTCGTCGCCGGAGACGTGGCCGAGGTGGAGAGCAACCGGCGACTCGTGGAGGCGGCGGAGCGGGAGTTCGGCGGTCTGGACGTTGTGGCGCCCAACGCCGCGATCCTGGGCATCGGCAGCCTCCTGGAAGCGACCATCGAGAGCTGGGAAAAAACGATCGCCGTGAACCTGAATTCGGTGTTTTTCCTGCTGAAAATGGCCGTTCCGGTGATGTTGCGAGGCAAGGGGGGAAGCATTGTCGTGACCGGCTCCATCGCCGCGTTCAAGGGTTTTCCAAACCACCCCGCCTACTGCGCGTCGAAGGGGGCGCTCGTGCCCCTCGTGCGGCAGCTCGCGATCGATCTCGCGCCGCGGATCCGGATCAATGTCATCTGCCCGGGCCAGGTGGACACTCCTCTGCTCCACGATTCCGCCCGGGCGTTTCCGGATCCCGCCACGATCCTCCGTGAAACGGCGGAACGCATGCCGCTCAAGCGATTTGGCACGCCGGAAGACATCGCGAGGGCGGCCGTGTTCCTCGCGAGCGACGAGTCCTCGTGGATGACCGGCACGGCCCTGACGCTCGACGGCGGCGTCATGACCGGCGGTTGATGGAGATCCGCGATAGCCGGGTGGAGCCGCGTCGCGGTTTCAATCCGTGTGGTGATCGTTTCGCGATTTCAAGCGCGGCGATCGAGGGCTTGGATTGCGGCCGTCCTGCCGCACACAATGACCGCATGTCGATGTCGTCACGGAAGTTGCGATCACCACCACCGCAGTGCGCCGACGGCGGCCCCTTGGTCGCCGTCGTGGTAGATACCGCGCTGCCGTATGACCGCGAGATCGCCAAGGGCGTCGCCCAATACGCCCGCGGGGTCGGCGACTGGCGGCTCTACGTGGAGGAGGAGGTCGGCCGCCGGGTGCCGAACTTCGCCGCCTGGCCGGGCCACGGAATCATCGCTTCATTCGATGACAGACGGATCGCGCAGCGGATCAGGGCGTCGCGGCTTCCGGTCGTGGCGGTCGGCGGAGGGTTCGCAGACGCCGAAGGGATTCCTTGCGTCGCGACCGACAATGCGCGGATCGCGGCGCTCGCCGCCGATCATCTGCTCGAACGCGCGATCAGGCACTTCGGCTTCTACGGATTGCCCCCGTCGCCGCAGACCTGTTGGTCGCATGTCCGGAGCGAGGCCTTCGCCCGCCGGCTTGCCGCGGCCGGCCAATCGTGCCAGACGCTCATCGCCCGCCACGATTCGACCCGGTGGTCGCTCCTGCAGGCCGAGCTGACGGAGTGGATCGGATCGCTGCCCACGCCGGTCGGCATCATGGCCTGCGACGATTTGCGGGCCCGGCACGTGCTGGAGGCGTGCCGGACGCTGGGCCTGCGCGTGCCGCACGACGTCGCGGTGATCGGCGTCGACGACGACGACTTCGTCTGCGAGCTTTCCGATCCTCCCCTGTCGAGCATCGCCCAGGCGGCGCGGAAAGTGGGCCACGAGGCGGCGCGGCTCCTCGATCGGCTCATGCGCGTGGTGCCGGGTACGGCCGCGGGAGCCCAGAAAGACGTTCCAATGCTCACGGTCGTGCCGCCGATCGGCGCCGTGCCACGGCGATCGACCGACACGCTCGCGGTAAAAGACCCCGAGGTGGCGGCCGTGATCCGGATCATCCGTGAACGGGTGTCGGAGGGCATCGGAGTCGCTGATCTCGTGAAGGCTTCGCGGCTCTCCCGCTGGCAACTCGAGGACCGCTTCCGCCGCACGGTCGGCCGGTCGATCCACGAAGACATCCTGCAAGTGCGGCTCGCGGAGGCGCGGCGACTCGTGACGACGACCGACCTGGCACTCAAGTCAATCGCCCCTCGGGTGGGCTGCCGCTCGATCGCCTACATGACGACGCTCTTCCGTCGGCATTTCAAGACCACCCCGGCCGCCCTGCGGATGGTGAGCCGGGGGATTCACAAGGGGGGCACGTTGTCATGACCGCTCCAGTCGCGCTCGCCATCGTGGCCCACCCTGACGACATCGAGTTCGTCGCCGCGGGCACGCTCGTGCTCCTGCGCGAAGCAGGATGGGAGACCCACTGCCTCAACCTTTCCGGCGGCGATTGCGGCAGCATGACGACGGCCGCCGACGAGACGAGGCGGATCCGCGCGGCCGAGGGCCGGGCGGCCGCGGCCATCCTCGGCGCGACGTTCCACGAGAGCCTTGCCTCGGATCTATGCATTTTCTACGAGGAGCGGCTTCTGCGGCGGCTCGCGGCCGTCGTCCGGCGGGTGCGGCCGCGGATCGTGCTCACGCACTCTCCCGACGATTACATGGAAGACCACATGAACACGTCGCGGCTCGCCGTCGGCGCGGCGTTCACCCGCAGCATGCCGAACTTCACGGTCGACCCGCCGGTGGAACCCTACGGCGGCGACGTGACCGTCTATCACGCGATGCCGCACGGCCTCCGCGACGGCCTGCGGCGGCCGATCGAGCCCGACCTCTTCGTCGACACGACGCGGGTGCAGGCGGTCAAAAGGCTGGCGCTCGCCGCCCATGCGAGCCAGAAGGACTGGCTCGATACCACCCAGGGTATGGGCAGCTATCTCGATGCCGGTGATGCGATGGCGCGTGTGGTCGGGAACATGTCGGGGCGTTTCGAATACGCCGAAGGCTGGCGGCGACACCTGCATCTCGGGCTCTCCACCCACGACGAGGATCCGCTCGCCCAGGCGCTCGGACCGGAGCTCGTCGAATTCCGAAACTGACCAACCGTTGTCACTGCAAGGAGCCAAACCATGCCACGTCCGCTGAGCCGCATCGCCCCCGACTGGTGGGATTACACGACGCTCGATCCTGAAGTCATTCGCGACGCCGCGTCCCTGACGCGGGCCGATTTAGTCGCCCTCTCGCGTCCCGGCTTTCGCGTCGTCTTCTACGACACGCTGGAAGACTTCTACCTCGCCGAGGCGCTCGAATATGTGACCGCCTGGAAGCAGGCGACGGCCGACGACCCCGTGGGCATCTGCGGGCCGATCGGACCGACCGAGCAGCTGCCACTGGTGGCGCGGCTCGTCAACGAGCTGGGCCTCGACCTGCGGCACGCGCACTTCTGGGGCATGGACGAATGGTGGGAGAACGGCCGCGAGGTGCCGGTCACGCACCCGTTGTCGTTCGAGAAGGCGGACCGCGAGCTGTGCTTCGACCGCATCCGTCCCGAGCTGCGGATGCCGGAGGCCAATCTGCACTTCCCCAAGGCCGACACCGGCCCTTACGTCGCCAGCTGGGAAACCGCCCGCTGCGCCGTGATGCAGGGCGGCCAGGGGGAGGTCAAGCATTGGGCCTTCAACGATCCTTTTCGCCGCGCGGGGAAATATGCCGATGCTCCTCCCTCTCCGCAGGAATATCTCGCCCTCTCGACGCGGGTCGTCGATCTCCATCCTGTCACGCTCGCCCAGAACGCCCGCACGAGCGGCGGCGGCAACATCACGATGGTGCCGCAACGAGCGATCACGGTCGGGCCGGCGGAGACCTGGAAGGCGGAGAAGGTCTCGATCTGGATGGCCGGCGGCCACGACAATCCCCTCGGCCAGCGTCTGACCGCGCTCATGGTCTCGAAGCGGCTTGCCGATGCGGCCGTGCCGATGTCGCTGCTGGCCGATCATCCGAACGTGCAGTTCAACTATTTCAGCGGCGGGATCGGCAGCTGCGCCGTCGAGATGCACTGAGTGGCATCCTGCCGTCCGAGGATGACTTTCGATCCGTCAGAGCGTGACGAACAGCCGTTTTCGATACATGGCGTACAGCGGCAGCCAATTCAGGGCGACGACGCCATGGTTCGACACCAGCAGCGTGCGGGGATCGACGCCAAGGCCTTCAATCGCCAGCCGGCTGATGCCCGGATGCGGAAAAGGTCTGCGTTGAGGGTGGAAAACCGACGTTCCGAAGGGTGCCGGTGCCTGGGAATCCCCGCGCCGACCGGCACGGGCACCAGGCAGCCAGCAGCCCGGGCCCGCACCCGACCCATCGAGCGGAAACCGGTTGCGGACGTTCCATTGACCGTGCTATTCTTGAAGTATCGATAATCTGGTCCTGCTGTCGGGGCTGGAGGTCTATTCCGCCGACGACTTCTCCGGCATCTTCGGCAACGACCCCGACAGCCCGCCCGAAGACAAACCGGTGCTGCGGCGCCGAAACAAATGAAGGTCCTTCCGGAAACTCCTTGGGTTGGAGGGGTTGCCCGTGCCAATCGAGCGGCGCAGGAAACCGAGCGGAGCCAAGAGGGTGAGGCGAGGTTTCCTTCGAGTGCAGCCCAGGGCAGGATGCCTGCAGCGGTCGTCCGGCGAGATGGCACGGGAAACCCCTGACCACCAGGCCGGCCCCATGGAAAACCTGGATGGATCTAAAGGAAATGTTTCCGCACTGCGCTGAGGCGAAATAAGCAAATATTTCTCATGACACATCAGAAGCACTTCGATGAATCACCGCGTTGACAAAAAAAAGAGCCGGGCGTGGATTCGGTGCCTGCGAGTGGCGCTCTCGATTGCCGAGACGGCTATGAACCGATTCGACGTTTGCTTCGTACTGGGACTGATTGGGCTTCTTGGCTTTTGCCGATGCGTGCAGGCTGAAGCTCCAAATCCCGCGGCTCTGTATCAGATGCAGTCCGGGCAGAAGACTCAGGTTGACTGGTCTGCCACGGCTCTTGCTCCGGGAAGCAAGACCGATATAGCGGATCTCAAGGAACCAGGTGTGATCACCCGGTTCTGGGCAACCTTCGGTCCTTCCAAGCAGGCGGGCCTCGACAATCGTCTCTGTCGGCTCCTGGTCATCAACATCTATTGGGACGGCAGCCGAAAACCCGCGGTGTCCGCTCCGCTGTCGGATTTCTTCTGCCAGCCGCTCGAACTGCAGGCGATTGAAAACGAATTCTTCGCGGCCTCGAACCGACTCTGCGTCTTTGACTGTTCGATTCCCATGCCCTTTCGCAAGTCGGCTCGAATCGAAGTGGTGAACGACTCCGACAGGAAGATCGATTTCTTCCATCTGGTGCATGTTGATCGCAAGCCGGTGGGGGAAGATGCGTTGTATCTGCACGCCTACTGGAGACGGCAGAGCAACGTCGGCAAGCAGGATTCGATCGTCGTGCTGCCGGAAGTCGCCGGCAAGGGACGGTACCTGGGAACTCACTGGGCGGTCCACCAGGATCGGCCCGGGAAAAATTGGACATGGTATGACAGGCGGAGCCTGATCTTCACGGACAAGATCAAAGACACCGACGCCCCGACGCTCAAAATCAATTCGATCGACGACTATCTGCTTTCTGGTTGGTGGTCGCAGGAAGAGTCGCATCCGCCCTACGCGCATCGTCACGCGGGACGCCCCTATGTTCACGAAGTTGGTGATCGCCTATCGATCGCGATGTACCGCTACCATGTGAAAGATGCCATCTGGTTCAACGAGAACATTTCGTACCGCCTGACCGGGTTGGGATTCGACGTCGGCCCCTCCGACTGGAGCAGCACCGCGTTCTTCTACCTGGACAAGCTGACGAACGGCCTGCCGGAAATCCAAGATGCCGATGTTCGTACGGCGGGATTTGCGACCGAGTCTTCCGAAAAAACGAAGTCCGATGCGGCCGCGGCACCTCCGCAGGGAGCCAATCCGCGCCTGGTGAAAGCTCGCGACCCGAAACTCGACAAGGAATTTGAATATCTCGTCTTCGATCTTGGCAAAGGCGTCGAATTGAAGTTGGTCAAGGTGAAGGGCAAGGATCAAACCTTTCGCATCGGTTCGTCGAAGCAGGAACAGGAAGC
>JBIKND010000134.1:0-10551 GCA_044358905.1 Pirellulales bacterium
CGGCTTCCGCCTCGTCGCCGCGCCCCTGCCGGATCGCCGCCAAGCCCCGGAAGTAGTAGGCCCGGGGATCGGTGGTGCCTGCCTCGATCGCCTGCGACAAATCCTCGTAGGCCCGCTCGAAGTCGCCGGCGAAGTACGCGTGCACGCCATTCCCGTAGGCCGCCGCGAGCGGCAGGCTCTCGATGGACGGCTGCGCGGCCGACACGGCGGACGCCCACACGGCTGCCGTGCCGGCGCAGGCCACCAGTCCGGCCAGTCGGACCTTCGCCCCGTTCCACCAACCACGATGCGTGCCCATGCCGTCCCTCCGCGCCCTCGATCAAACGCTTCAGTTCATGCTATCGGAATCGGTGCCCCTGCGGCCCGCCGCCGCCGCTCCCGCGGCGGCACAACCGGCACGACCCGCCCATCAGCCGGGCCGCAACCTTTCCCCATCCCCGGCGACCGCCCGGGCCCGGGCGTGCCGGCGAAACGTCGGTTCCTCGAGGAACACCGCCGGCCGCACGAGCTGCACCATCAGCGGCTGCCCCGGCCAGCCGCAGGCTTCCAGGAGCCGGTCGAAGGCCGGCTCGGGGCAACTGCCCTTGAGGTCGACGAGCAGGAGCCGCCCGTCCCGCTCGCAGGCGTTGCCGTCCACCTGCCACGCGAATCCCTCGCGGGGGCTCGCCCACACGAACGAGCCGTCGGGCTCCGCGTACAGCCGCTCGAGCGCGCCGAGCCGGGCCAGGAAGTCGTCGAAGGACACGGCCATCGGCCGGGAGAGCGCGGCGTGCGGCACGTCGAGCACGGGCCACACACCCCAGGCGTCGGTGTGGCTGCCCCCGGGCACGGCCTCGGCGGCCCGCGCATGCAGCGTGATCTCGAATGCGAACAGATCGACGTCGTCCATCATTCCCCTTCCCCGACGCTCTCACGCACCCAGGCCGCGTATGCAGGCGTCGCCGTCGCCTGCCGCACGAGCACCTCGGGGGTCGCGTATGGATGCCCGGCGACGATCGCGGCGACGCAGGCCGCGGCCCGCGCGGGCGTCGTCTTGCACGTGCAACGCCACTCCTCGGCGGTCTCGACCGCGCCCTGCCAGCGGTAGGTGCTGTGCACCGGTCCGTCGATCTGGACGCACGCCGCCAGCCGTGCGGCCACGAGGCGATTCGCGCACGCCACGGCCGTGTCGCGGGCGGCGAACGTCGTGCAAATCTCGGCGACGGTGTCGGCGGCCATGGACATAAACCTGATGCTACGCCGCCTCGACGATCCGATGGGGCCCCGCTGCATGGCACGACCGCGGCGCCGACGCCTCATCGGGCATGAGCCGCCAGCGGATGTCGGGCCGACGGGGATCGGGAAACACGGCATGCGTCGGTCCCCGGCGACCATGGGCCGGCAGCACGCGGGCCACCGTGACGCCCGCGGCGGCGTCAGCCTCGAACGCCCGCAAACGGCTCCCGATCGTCGCTCCCTCCACCGTGCCGCTCCAGTGCCCGAACACGATCGTGCCGGGCGGCGATTCGACCGGCGGCTGCGAATCGAGCAAGGCGGCGACGTCGCAGGCCGCGAGCCCCGGCGCGGCGTTCAGGGCGTCCATCCACGCGGCGACCGCGTCGATCGAGTCGAACGACGCGTCGCAGACCGGCTCCGCGAGCCGGGCCTGCCTTCGCCACGCCGCGACAGCCGCCCGCCATGTGTCGCGCACGACCCCCGTTCCCTGCTCCAACAAAACCAACCAGTCGCAGACCATCCCCGGCATGTCCACGGGCCGCGCCGCCGCGAGCCGGGCAAGCAGCGGGCGACAGGCCGGCCACAGATCCGGCCGCCCGCGCAGGGCGTTCCCGAACCGCGCCACGAGATCGACGGCCAGGCTGGCGCCGAGCGTCGGCCGGCCCGGCTCGGCCGCGGCCCACAGCGGGTCGAACTCGGCGCCGTGACAGACCGAGAGCCCGGTGGCGGCCCAGGCCGCCGCCACGCCGATGCCGCGCCGCGCCAGTCGGGCCGCGGCCCCGGCGACCCAAGGATCGCGATCACCGGGCAGGATCGTGACCCGCACCGGCACCCGCCGCTGCCGGTCGCTCGCCGGCCGTCCGCGACGATCGGCGGCCGGCACCGCGAGGCCGTCTCGCGCCCAGGCGGCCAGCCCGGCCAGCAGCCGGCGGCCCCGAACTGCAGCCGCGAGCAGCACGCCCGCCGCCATGCCCGCCGCCCGGGAGCCCTCGTGCCAGGGCCGCGAATCTCCCATCCACACGCTCGACGTCAGTGCGTCGAAGGTGTCGCCAGCGAGCACGATGTCGATGCCGTCGACGGGCTCATACCGCCCGTCGCCTCGGACGCCGCTTCGCAAGGCCGCCCGATGCACCGCCTCCAGAAAGTCCTGCTGGCCACGGCGTGGCGCCACCACGAGCGTGCCGTCGGCGAGCGCCCAGTTTGCGGTGACGACGAGCATGGCACGACCTCCGGCCTGTCATCGACACCGGAAGCCCTCGTGCGCACAGCGCGGCGGCGAAGATGCCGGTGCTGCGGGATGTGCCGGCTGGCGTCAGGGACCGAAGAACTCGGTCTGGCAGCTGCGGTCGAGGCGACCGTCGAGATTGGCCCCCGAGACGGTGGCGCCGGCCGTCGCCTTCCCGGGCTCCTGGAGCTTGTAGGTGATCTCGAAGGATTGCTGCCGACCGGGGCCGAGGTCGATCGGGTCGAACAGCACCCGACCGTTGTCCACCCGCACCCGGGCGTCGCCCACCATGCGGGCGCCACGCGGCAGGTCGACGACCAGGTTCAAGGGTCCGGAAGGGGCGGAGCCGTCGTTGAAGACGGTGCAGACGAGCGTGGTCGCGTCGCCCACGCGAACCGGGTCGTCGAGATCGGCCAGCAGGAGCCGCAGGCCAGCCTCCGACGGCGTTCGCAACCGCGGCCGCGGCGTCGTGGAGCGAATCTGCAGGCACTCGTGATCGCCGATCGGGCCGATGCCCGCGGTGGTCAGTTCCGCCCGCACGCACGCCCGGACCGCCGGCGAATCGGAGTAGGTACCGGCCGGGCTTTGGGCCCGGAGGTTGATCTGCCGCTTCTCCATCTTGCCCGGCGCGACGGCCGGCAGATTCCACGACACCCGCGAACCGGCGAGGCTGTAGCCTTCCGAGGCTTCCTGGGGAGAGAGCCCGTCGTCCCAGGAGAACTCCAGCACCGCCGGCGCCGAGGCCGCGTTGCCGGTGTTCCGCACGGTGGCCACGTACTCCGTGACGGCCCCGGAGACCGCATCGACGGGCCCGGTGAGATCGAGCGCGATCGCCGGGGCGGCGGGCGCCGCCAGCGGCACCGCGAGAGGCGCGGCGGCCGCCGCCGTCGTGGTCGCGAGCGGCGCGGCCGCCAGCGGTGGCACCGCCACCGGCGCCGGCACGACGACCGCGGGCGCGGTCGTGCCCGCCGCGCTCGGCGGCACGAAGGCCGGGTTCGCCGCGACCTGGCAGCATTCGGTCGCCCCGCCCATGAACGTGTGCTGCTGATCCAGGATCTCGACGCGATGGCACTGGCGGCCGGGTTCGTCGAGCAGGAAGTCGAGCTTCACCCAGCGCTTGGTGTTGGCCCGCAGGTCGACCGTGCCATTTTGTTCGATCGGGCTCTTGGAGGCCTCGTGGTGGAAGCCGGCGTCGAAGTAGTCGACCACGCGCAGCTTTTCCAGGTTGCGGCCGGAGTTGTTGATCAGCTCGACGTCGTACGTGACGCGGTCGCCCACCTTGCCCGCAAGCGGGCCGGTGATGTTCACGACCACGGCGTCCTCGGCGCGGGCGGAGTGAGCCGCTCCGTACGCGGCCGTCAGCACCAAGGCGGCGAGACACGACGATCGGACGACGAACGAACGGCAACTGGACATTGGAAAGCTCCCTCACCACGGCCCGCGGTCGGCGGGACCGGCCAGAGGGTACCACGGCGACGCACCGGGCGTGAACGGCGGCTGCCGCGGGTTCACGCCCCCATGAATCCCCGAGCGCCACCCCCGGGGATACGGCGGTCAGAGACCGCCGCTACAGGAGGACAGCGATGGCCGTTGTCGACAGGCCCGGAGGGCCGGGTTGCTGCCTGCGGCCGCCCATTTCCTACCGGTTGGTCATGTCGCAGGACACGCCGCCGGCGGCCGGGACGTAGCAGGCCCGGGCGTAGTCCATCACCATCCGGTGGGCGCTGAACCGCCAGGCGAGCGAGGCGATGGAGTTCATCATCATGCGGATCCACGCCCGTGGCAGGCCGTCGGAATCGCGGTCGTAGAACAGCGGGATCACTTCCTGCTCGAGCACCTTGAACAGTGCCGTTCCGTCACGGTCGTCGGTGATCGCGTCGTGGAAGTGGGTCTCACCGCGGCCGATCGCGAAGCCGTTGCGACCGTCGAAGGCCTCCGCCCACCAGCCGTCGAGGATCGAGCAGTTGAGCCCGCCGTTGAGCACCACCTTCTGGCCGCTCGTGCCCGAGGCCTCCAGCGGCCGGCGCGGATTGTTGAGCCACACATCCACGCCCTGCACGAGGTGGCGGGCCACGTTGATGTCGTAGTCTTCGACGAAGACCACGCGGCCGGCGAAGCGGCTGTCGTGCCGGAGGTTGGCGATCTTGCGGATCAGCGCCTTGCCCGGCTCGTCGGCGGGATGGGCCTTGCCGGCGTAGATCACCTGGATCGGCCGGTCGGGATCGCTGATCAGGGCGTGCAGACGGTCGAGCTCGGCGAGCATCAGGTCGGCCCGCTTGTAGGTGGCGAACCGCCGCGCGAAGCCGATCGTGAGCACGTTCGGATCGAGCACCGTCCGCGCCATCTCCACCGCCTCGTCGCACTCGCCGCGGCGTCGGCACTGCCGCGACAACCGGCGGCGGACGAACTGGAGGAGCAGGTTCTTGAGAGCGTAGTGCGTCTCCCAGAGCTCACCCGGGTCGCACTCGTAGATCTTCTGCCAGATGTCGGGCTCGCCCATCCGGCGGAACCAGTTGGCCGGAAAGATGCGGTCGTAGAGCTGGAGCATCTGCCAGGACAGCCAGCTCGGCACGTGCACGCCGTTGGTGATGTGCCCGATCGGCACCTCCTCCTCGACGCGATACGGCCAGAGGCTGGACCACATGCGGCGGCTGACGTGCCCGTGCAGCGCGCTGACGGCATTGGCCCGGCGCGACATCTTCAGGCCGAGCACCGTCATGCAGAACGGCTCGCCGGGATTGTGAGGCTCGACACGGCCCAGCCCCATGAGGTGGTCGTGCGAGATGCCCAGCGCGTCGCGGGTGGGGCCGAGATGCTCCTCGATGAGGTGGTTGTCGAACCGGTCGTGGCCCGCCGGCACCGGCGTGTGCGTGGTGAACACCGTCTGTCGAGCCACACGCCGCACGGCGTCGTCGAACGGATAGCCGTCGCGTTCCATGCGGCCCCGAACGGCCTCGAGCGTCGCGAACACCGAATGGCCTTCGTTGAGGTGATAGACGCCCGGCACGATCCCCATCGCGCGGATCGCCTTCACGCCGCCGACGCCCAGGATCAGCTCCTGGCGGATCCGCGTCCGCGTGTCGCCGCCATAGAGCCGGCTCGTCAGCTCACGGTCCTCGGGCGAGTTGCCCTCGACGTCGGAGTCGAGCAGGTAGAGCGTGACTCGCCCCACCGCCATCTTCCACACCTTGGCGAACAACGGCCCGCTGCGGGTGTCGATCTGCACGGTGATCGGCTCGCCGTCGAGGCCCGTCGCTGGCTCGATCGGCAACGACTCGACCCGCGACTGCAGGTATTCCTCGTGCTGATAGCCGTCGATGTCGAGCTGCTGCCTGAAGTAGCCCTGGTCGTAGAACAGGCCGACGGCCAGGAGCGGGATGCCCAGCCCGCTGGCGCTCTTGATGTGGTCGCCGGCGAGCACGCCGAGGCCGCCCGAGTAAATCGGCACCGACTCGTGGATGCCGAACTCGGCCGAGAAATAGACCACCGGCTTGGAACCGAGTACGCCGGCGTGGACGTTGCTCCATGTCGACTCCGCGGCGAGATACTCCTTCATCCGCCGGTAGGCCTGGTTGATGCGGCTGTAGAGCACGAGCTCCGCCGCCCGGGCTTCCAGCCGTTCGGGCGTGAACTCGGCGAGCAGGGCGATGGGGTTGTGATCGAGCTGCCGCCAACGGATGGGGTCGAGCTCGCGGAACATGTTGGTCACCTCGGGGTGCCAGCTCCACCACAGGTTCCGGGCCAGGGCCATGCACTTGTCGTACAGGTTCTGCGGCGAGAGCTCGTCGAGCTGCAGGGGGGGCAACGCCGGGGCCGCGGCGGCGGTCGCACGGGCGGCGGAACGGGGCGCTGAAAGTTCTTCGGCCTGGCTCATCGGAGGGCTCCGAAACGGGACATGGAGGGGATGGGACGCCGTCCAGAAGGTCCGCAGTATACTCCGCCCCTCTCGACCTTCGACCCCGGCGACGGCGCCCGACCCGCGACCGTGTTCACGCTTTCCCGCACCGAGCCCGATGCCGGCACGCTCGCGGCGGCGTGCGACACCCTCGCCGGCCTGGCTTCGCGGTCCCGCGTCGAGGGGCCGTGGCGCAGCGGCGCGATGGCCGCGCTCGCCCGGGCCGGACTGCTCGCCGGCTTCGTGCCCGTCGACGGCGGGGGCACCGGTGCGGAAGAGCCGGCGCTCGTCGCCGCGCTCGTCGCGATCGCCGAGCCGTGCCTGACCACCGCGCTGGCGGTGACCCAGTGGGCCAGCGCCGTGCGGATCATCGCCGCCGCGCCGCCCGACGTGAGGGCCGCACTGCTGCCGCCGCTCACGCGGGGCGATGCATTCACCACCGTCGGCATCTCGCAGCTGACGACGAGCCGGCAGCATACCGCACCGGCGCTCGTCGCGACCCGCGCCGTCGACGGCTGGCGGCTCGACGGCCTCTGCCCGTGGGTCACGGGCGCCGATCAGGTCGACACGATCGTGACCGGCGCGGTCACGGCGGACGGGAGCCGGAGGTTCTTCGTCGTGCCCACCCGGACGGCAGGCGTCGCCATCGAACCGCCGCTGGAGATGCTCGCGCTCTCGGGGAGCCGCACCGCGGCGGTCCGGTTCGACGCCGCGCAGATCGCCGCGGTGATCGAACCGCCCGCCGACGGCCCGCGCACCGGAGGCCTGGCGACGACGGCGCTGGCGATCGGCACCACGCGGGCGGCGCTGGCGGTCGTGGGCGGCGAGGCGGTGACCCGACCTTTCCTGACGCCGATCGTCGCCGGCCTGACGGCCGAGTTCGACGCGCTGCGCGGCCGGCTCGACGCCGCCGCGCGACACGGCATCGAGGCCGCCGACCGCGATCGGTTGCGGGCCGATGCCAACGGCCTCGTGCTCCGCACCTCCCAGGCGGCGCTGGCGGCCGCGAAGGGGGCGGGGTTCGTGTGTGGCCATCCGGCGGAACGGCTCGCGCGCGAGGCGCTGTTCTTCCTCGTCTGGAGCTGCCCGCAGGCCGTGACCTCGACCGTGCTCTGCGAATTGGCCGGTCTGGCGTGACTCGCTGGGCGGTAGCGGACTCTGAACGAAGCGTGCGGCGAACGACGAAGACATCGATGCACCAGCGACACCGGCTCTTCATCGCGGTCGATCCGGCGCCCGAGGTGGCCGCCCGGGCCGGGCGGATCGCGGCGCGGCTGCGTGACGCGGGCATCGAGGCCGCCTGGGCGAACCCCGCGCAGCTGCACCTCACGATCCACTTCCTCGGCGACGCAGTCGAAGACTCCGAACTGCACCGGATCTGCATCGCCATGGACGAGGCGGCGGCGACCGTGCCGGCCTTCCGAATCGCCTTCGGAGGCGTGGGCGTATTTCCCGACCGACGGCGACCGCGGGTCGTGTGGCTCGGCGTCCGCACGGGCGCCGAGTACGACCGGCTCCACGTGTCTCGGTTGGCGTGAGCCCGGCCGCTGCCGAGGGCTTTCCGGCAAAATCTGGCCTTGCCTGGCCGCCGGCCGCCCGCGATCCTTCTGCACCTCACGGGGCTCCGCGCACATGGCCACTCCACGCTCCATCGTCGTCGTCAAGCTCTCCGCCATCGGCGACGTGCTCCACGGCGTGCCGGCGGCCGTGGCCCTCAAGCGAACGTTTCCCGACGCTCGGATCGGCTGGGCCGTGGAGGGCCGGGCGGCCGACGTGCTCGCCGGCCATCCCGCGATCGACCATGTCTTCCGCCTCCCGCGCGGCTGGCTGAAGTCGCCGCGGGCGGTGCTCGCGCTTCGCCGGCAGTTGCGCGACTTCCGTCCCGACGTCGCCATCGACATGCAAGGCCTGCTCAAGAGCGGTGTCGCCACCGTGCTCTCCGGCGCCGCCACGCGGATCGGTTTCGCCAAGCCGGTGTCGCGGGAACAGGCTTGGCGGGCCTACACGCATCCGGTCGAGCCGACCGCCACGCACGTCGTCGACCGGAACTGCGACCTTCTCGCGCCCCTGGGCGTGCGCGTCACGGAGGCCGCGTTCGACATGCCGCACTGGCCGGTGAGCCGGCTGCGGATGGCGCAGTGGGTTGCGTCGCTGCGGCTGCCTCGTCCACCGGTGATCATCAACCCCGGCGCCGGCTGGGCCTCGAAGCTCTGGCCGGTGGATCGCTTCGCCGCCGTGGCCCGTGGGCTGCATCGCCGCCACGGGCAGCCGGTTGTCGTCGTCTGGGGCGGGTCCGCCGAACGGGCCGCCGCCGAGCGGATCGCCGCCGACGCGTGCGGCGCGGCCATCGTGGCCCCCGACACGAGCCTCCAGGACCTGGGCGAACTCTGCCGCCAGGCATCGCTCTTCATCTCGTCCGACACCGGCCCCTTGCACCTCGCGGCGGCCGTGGGCACGCCCTGCGTGGGGCTCTTCGGCCCGGTTCCCGCGACGCGGAACGGCCCCTACGGCACCGGGCACGTGTCGGTCGAGCCGCCGGCCGCGCTGCGGCCGCAGTGGGACGACCGCAAGCACGACACGGCGTCGATGGCCGGCATCACCGTCGAACAGGTGCTGGCGGCAGCCGACTCGCTCCTTGCCCGCGCCCAGGCGGCCTGAGACGGCTCAGAATAGATCATCGCATTTCACCGGTCAGGGTTGCCCACGCCCCATCGCCGGACGTTCGCTGCGGCCCTCCGGGGCAATCCTGTTCGGCACGGCGATTGCCGCCTCCCAGGGCAGGTCTCGTGTGAACCTGGTCAACTCGCCCAAACGGCTCGGGGCTGCCCACGCCCCCTCGCCGGACGCGCGCTGCGGTCATCCTGACCTTCGCTTGCTCGGAGACGTCTGCGCTCCGGCTTCGTGCCTGCGCTTGCCGTCTACGCCGTCTCGGGGGATGGGCAGCCCCGAGCCGCGTTCAACACTCGACGGCGCAGCAGCGAACCCCACGTGCCGACGAGGCCGTGGCTGCGCCGGCGCGGATTACTTCCGTGTTTTGATGAAGGCCTCGAGTTCCTTGAGGCTGGCGAGGCCGATGAGGTAGTACCAGACCATCTGCTCCATCGCCCGGTTCGGCTTCTCTCCCGTGTAGATCAGGATCAGCATGCAGACGATCATGCCGCAGTATGCCTGGATCTCCACGCCGTTGGGGTCGTTGGATAACAGATGCCGGCAGCCGAGGAGCTGCTTGAACGTCCGGAAGAACATCTCGATCACCCACCGCAGCCGATACATCTCCGCGATGAGTTCAGCCGGCAGGTCGAGACGGTTGGTGACCAGTCGAAGCACGCCGTCGCAGTGTGGCCCTTTCCACCCTCGGCGGCTCGCGTGTGGCTTCACTGCAACGCGAATGAGCCGCATCGGATGGTCGGGGAGTGTGCGGTGCCGCGACTTCCAGCCGAGGTCGACGATCTCGTCGCTGGTCACGCCGGCGGCACGATCGGCTTGCGTCAGTTCGTTGGTCTGCAGGACCGTCGCTGCGGTCCTGTCCGACGCCCTGCAGACGTAACTGCTTCCCGCGGCGTTGATCGCGTTCCACAGCCGGTAACTGATGTAACCGCGATCGAGGATGTAGCAGCGATCCGCCTCGATCGTTCGTTGCAATACCGCCCGCTCGTCGGCATCCCCCTTGGGATTGGCCGACGTGGCGTCGATCCGTGCGGCCTTGCCGCCGAGCACCTCGAAGTGCGTGTGCAGACGGTAGGCCGAGAGATGCTTGCCCTTGGCCTTGGGCGTCCACGAGAGTTCCGCCACTCGCTTGACCGTCTCGATGACGGTGCCGTCCACGGCCGTGATCCGCTGTCCGACTGCGTCGAAACGACGGTCGGGCCTGCTCCGGATCGTGTGGCCGAGTTCCACGGCAATCTCCTTGAGCGGAGCGGGATCGAAGATCGCCACCGACTCCGACAGCGAGCCCAAGGAAGCCCGGGTGACACCGAGGCGCTTGCGGACCTTGTCGAGCGCACAGGCCCGCTGGAGGTCACGGAGACTCTGGATCGCCGGGCTGAAGAGTGCCATGAGGATCAGCGCGCAGTACTGATCCATGAACAGCCGGCGATTGCCGGCTCGGTCGCGTTCCGTGCCCACCTTCCGCAGCCGCGAAAGCAGCGGACGGATCTTTCGCAGGCACTTCAGTCCCTGCACGTCCTGATCATGAATCTCACGCTTCGTCCGGCTG
>JBIKND010000135.1:0-10543 GCA_044358905.1 Pirellulales bacterium
TGTAGCGGCGGTCTCCGACCGCCGATTGCTGTGCTCGGCGTACCGCATTTCGGCGGTCAGAGACCGCCGCTACAGCGCGGTTGCTCGGCGGTCAGAGACCGCCGCTACAGGTCGGGCATTGCGGCCTGCAAAAACGGCTCGGGTTGCGGTCCCCTTACCCGCCGAGGACACTGAAACGATGGACGCGATCAAACAATTCATCGACCTGTTCCTGCACGTCAACGAGCACCTGGAGGCGCTCATCCAGTCCTGGGGCCCGTGGACCTACGTCGTGCTGTTCGCGATCATCTTCTGCGAGACCGGCCTGGTGGTCACGCCCTTCCTCCCGGGCGACTCGCTGCTGTTCGCGGCCGGGGCGATGGCGGCGCTCTATCCGCAGCACGTCGGCCTCGTGGCCCTGCTCGTGATCCTCACGATCGCGGCGATTCTCGGCGACACGCTGAACTACGCGATCGGCCGCTGGATCGGACCGCGGGCGTTCAAGATCAACAGGTGGTTCCTCAAGCACGAGCACCTGGAGCGGACGCAGGGCTTCTACGAGCGGCACGGCGGCAAGACGATCGTGCTCGCCCGGTTCGTGCCCATCGTGCGCACGTTCGCCCCGTTCGTGGCCGGCGTGGGCCGGATGCACTACCCGACGTTCCTGTTCTACAACGTCGTCGGGGGGATCGCCTGGGTGCTCATCTGCACGCTGGCGGGGTACTTCTTCGGCAATATCGAAGCCGTGAAGAAGAACTTCGAACTCGTGGTGGTGGGCATCGTGGTGGTGTCGGTGCTGCCGCTGGCGTGGGAGTGGTGGCGGGCGCGGGCGGCGGCCCGGGCCCGCAGAACCTGAATCGAGGAGCGTGACGATGAATACCTTCGGGATGGGGCCACTCGAAATACTGCTTGTGCTGGTGGGCCTCGGCGGCCTGCCGAGCCTTCCGGTGTCGATGCCGCCGCTGCCGCCCGACCAGATGATCGAGCGGGCGGCTCCCGAAGAGTGCCTGCTGCACGTCGCCCTCGCCGGCAGGGCGGAGCCCGTGGCCGGCTCGGCCAACCATGCCGAGGCGCTGCTGGCCGAGGCCGAGGTGCAGCGGTTCGTCGACGAGATGGCGAGCATCGTGCAGAAAATGCTCGCGCGGCAGGAGGCCCAGGGCAGCGTGCCGCTGCTCTTCAGGCCCGAGATGCGGTCGCTTCTGTCCACGCTCCTGACGCGGCCGGCCGCGCTGACGGTCGACTCCGTGTCGATCGACGGGCCAGAACCGCAGGTGGCCGGCAGCCTGGTCGTCAACTGCGGGGCGGACGCGGAGAAGGTGCAGCGAACCGTCGAGAAAGTGATTGCGGATTTCCGGGCCATCGAAGCGTGGCTGCAGGTCGGCGAGTTTGAACGCGAGGGCCAGACGTGGTGGCGCTTCGAGGGACTGCCGCCCGGGGCGCCCGATGTCGCCTGGGGCTTCAAGGACGGCCTGTTCCTCGCCGCCGTCGGCCCCGATGGGTTGCAAAAACTGCTCGCCCGGCTCGCCGACAAAGATCGCCAGCCGCCGGCCTGGAAGACGGCGCTGGCAAGGCGGCTGCCCCTCGAGCGGCGGTCCATGCTCACCCACCTCGACGTCGCCAAGGTCCTCGAGATCGCCAAGAAGGAGATCCGCGACCGGGACTTTGCCCCGGGCGTCGCCGCCAGCGGCCTCGATGGCCTGCGGGCCGTGCAGGCCGTCGCCGGCCTGACCAAGACCGAGATGGCATCGGCCACGATCCTCGACTTCGACGGCGAGCCGACCGGCTTCTTCGCGCCGGGGCAGGGGGCCGTCACCGCGGCCGACCTGAAGGCGATCCCGGCCGACGCCGCCATGGCCCAGATCGTGAAACTCGACCTCGCGGCGACGCTGGCGACGGGGCTCGGGTGGATGGAGGCCGTTCAGGCCGGATCATCCGTCCAAGTCACGCAGATGCTGGAGCAGGTGCGGGCCGTCGCGGGGATCGACGTCGTCGCGCACCTCCTCGAACCGCTCGGCGACACCTGGACCGTGTATACGCTGCCGGACGGCGGTGTTGCCGCGGTTGCGGAACTCGACGACGCCAAGACCTTCGCCAAGACGCACAAGGCGCTGCTGGGCGTGCTTCGGCAGGCCACAGCCCGGCCCGGCATGCCGCCGCTCCAACTCGCCGAACGGCAGGTCGTCGACGACAAAGACGGCGATGTGACGATCTTCACCGTGGGCATCCCCCAGTCTCCGCTGCAGCCGGCGTGGTGCATCCACGGCGGGCGGCTCCTGGTAGCGGTCTCGGCCGACCGTTTGGAGCAGATGATGGCTCGCGCGGGCGACGCCGCCTCACTGGCCGATGTCGCTGAGGTGCAGGCTTTGCGCGGCGACAGGACGGCGGCCCTGGGCTATCAGGAGCCGAAGGCGGCGGTGGCGTCGCTGATCGCTGTCTACAACGGCCTCGCGCCGCTCGCCGGCAAGGGTCTGGCCGAGGCGGGGGCCGCGGTACCGAAGCTTCCCGATGCCGGCCTGGTCGCGAAGCATCTGCTCCCGGCCGTGTCGGTGCTCCGGCGTGATGCGGAGGGCGACATCATCGCCGAGGGCCGCTCCACGCTGCCGCTGGGCCCGTTCGGCGGCGCGGGAATCGCCTCGTCGCCGGCAGTGGCCAGCATCGCGGTCGGCATGACGCTGCCCGGGGTCCAAGCCGCCCGCGAGGCGGCCCGTCGGACGCAGGGAATGAACAACCTCAAGCAGTTCGCCCTTGCGATGCTCAACTACGAGTCCACGCACAACGCCTTGCCGCCGGCTGCGATCTGCGACAAGGAGGGGAAGCCGCTGCTCTCGTGGCGGGTGGCGATCCTGCCCTACCTCGATCAAGAGGAACTGTATGATGAGTTCCACCTCGACGAGCCGTGGGATAGCGAGCACAACAAGAAGCTCCTGGAACGGATGCCCAAGATTTACGCCTCGCCGGGCGACGACGCGGCCAAGCCGGGCACGACCCGGTATCTCGTGCCCACGGGCGAGGGGACGGTTTTCCCGAAGCCTGACGAGCAGACGTCCCTGGACGGCGTCTCAGGTTCGGACGGCTGCGCCACCACGCTCCTCATCGTGGAGGCCGAGGCGGCCAAGGCGGTGCCGTGGACGAAGCCCGAAGACCTCGCCGTCGATCCCAAGCAACCGCACGCGGGACTGAAGAACGCCCGGCCCACGGGATTCCTTGCGGTGTTCGTCGACGGTCACGTGCAGATCATTCCCGGGGACGTCGCCGCGGACGTGCTGAATGCCATGTTCACCCGAGACGGCGGCGAGCAGGTTGAGCTGCCCTGACGCCGGTCTGTAGCGGCGGTCTCCGACCGCCGATGTGGGCGCTCGCCGTCCGCCGCCTCCAACAAGCCCCGGGCGGAAGCCCGGGGACACCGGGCTCTTGGGCGATACCGTTCTGCATTGAGGACGGGACGTTGCGGAACGCGGAGTCCCCCGGCTCCCGCCGGGGGCTTTGTGAACGCTCGCCGTCCGCCGCCTCCAACAAGCCCCGGGCGGAAGCCCGGGGACACCGGGCTCTTGGGCGATACCGTTCTGCATTGAGGACGAGACGTTGCGGAACGCGGAGTCCCCCGGCTCCCGCCGGGGGCTTTGTGAACGCTCGCCGTCCGCCGCCTCCAACAAGCCCCGGGCGGAAGCCCGGGGATCGGCGGTCAGAGACCGCCGCTACAGAGGGCGGACGTGAAAATCGATCACCAGCGGCAGGTGGTCGCTGGCCACCTTGGCGAGGCTCGTGCGCACCACGCGGGCCTGTCGCACCTCGACGTCGCCGCGCACGAACGCCTTGTCGAGCGACCCCACGGCCAGCCAGGCGGGAAATGTGCGGAAGCGGCTCACGGGACTCGTCACCTGGCGGAAGCCGCTGGCCGCGAGCGGGCCGGCGGCGAGCGTGTTTCGCCAGTCGTTGAAGTCGCCGACGATCACCGTCGGATGCCGGTCGGCCGAACGGAAGAGCATGTGGCCGAGGATCCGGGCCACCTGCCAGTGCCGCTCCCGCTCCGCCAGGCCGAGGTGGGCGTGCACGAGGTGCACCGGGCCTTCGGGTGTGTCCACGAGCAGCAACTGGGCGCCGCGGGGCTTGCGCGCTCCCTGCCGTAGGGAAACACGGTGGCGGCTGGTGATCGGCCAGCGGGAGAGCACGAAGTTGCCGTAGCCGCCGCGGCCCACGGGCACGTTCACCTGGAATGCGGTGTGCGCGTGCAATGATCCGGCCAGCAGCCGCGGCTGGTCGTCGAAGCGGCTGCGGCGGACGAGCCGGTCCACCTCCTGGAGGCAGACGAGATCAGGGTTCTCAGCCTCGATGCAGTCGATGATCCGCTGCAGCGAATACCGCCGGTCGCGGCCGCCGATGCCCTTGTGGATGTTCCAGCTCAGGAGCCGCATGCTTCAGCCCGTCACGGGACCAGGCGGCGAAACCCGCATCAGCCCAAGCCGGCGAGTGGACGGCATGAGTTGCGTCGCTGGCGAAGGTCCGCCACGCTCCGCATCCTCACGCCGATCCCCACGCCTCCCCGGTGTGTCGTGCGCCGTGACGATGATGGTTGCGGCGCCCATGGACTATCCCGCCATGCCAGCACGGCGTTTCATGTAATACCGCTGCACCCGCGCGACGCACGAGCGGCCGTCGGCGCTCGTGGTGGCACAGGCCGCCCCCGGTTCGCCGGCCTTGCGCACCACCTCGCGGACCCGCGTCGGCACGCCTTCGGCGAGGTCGCGATCTACGTCGTCGATCGTCAGGCCGTGGCAGGCGCACAGCGGCCCGGCCGGATCCTTGGGCCAGGGGAGCCCGTGGGCATTCGACGCGGCGATCGTCCGCTCGAGGAGATCGAAGTAGGCCACGGGGCACATGTCACCGCCGCAGAAATACGCGGGCTCGGCGAGGCTCTCGGCGGTGCCGGGCGAGACGTGAGCCGCGAGCGTCTCGGGGCCGACCTGCACGCCGTCGCCGCCGCACGCCGGGCAGCGGGGCGGGAGGCTCGAATCCGGCTCCTTGCAAAAGGCCTTGTTCATGATGCCATGAGTCTACAATCGCGATCACCCGCTGTAGCGGCGGTCTCCGACCGCCGAAATGCGTTCCCAGGCGATGGCAGGCATCGACGGTCGGAGACCGCCGCTCCAGCAGGCAGCTCTTGGAGCGGCGGTCTCCGACCGCCGAGAATCCGTTCCATGCAGGCCCACGACGACATCCGCATCGGCACGGTAGTACCCGCCCACGAGCGGACGGCGGAGGTCGTCCGCCAGCTGCTGCCGCACGGGTTCGAGACGTTCCAGGTTTCGTTCGGGATCCGCGTCGGCGACTTCGACGTGGCCGGACTGGCCGCGGCGGTCCGCCGGGTGCTCGAGGCGCATGCCGTCGGGCCCGACGACCTCCCGCGGCGGGTGAGCGCCATCGGCGTCTACAGCAATCCGCTCACCAGCCCGGAGACGGTCGCCGACTGGGAGCGGCTCATCGACTCCGCGGCGCTCTTCGGCTGCGACGTCGTGAGCGGCTTCGCGGGGCGGATCCCGGGCCGGCCGGTGCCCGAGTCGTTCGGCCGGTTCGCCGAGGTCTTCGGGCCGCTCGCGCGGCGGGCCGAGGATCGGGGCGTGCGACTGGCCTTCGAGAACTGCGAGAAGCGCGGCACCTGGGAGAGCGGCGATTGGAACATCGCCCACGCCCCGCGGGCCTGGGACGCGATGTTCAACGCCGTCGAGAGCCCCGTGCTGGGCCTCGAGTGGGAGCCATGCCACCAGATCGTGAGCTTTGCCGATCCGCTGCCGCAGCTGAAAAAGTACGCGCATCGCATCTGGCACGTCCACGGCAAGGACGCGCAGGTGGACTGGAACGTGATCCGCGAGCATGGCATCCGCGGCGGCGTGCAGTACATCCACCACCGCACCCCGGGGTTCGGCGTCACCAACTGGACCGACCTGATCTCCACGCTCCGTCAGTGCGGATGGAAGGGGAGCATCGACATCGAGGGGTTTCACGATCCCGTGTATCGCGACGCCCTGGAAACGACCGGCCAGGTCGCCGCCCTCGACTATCTCAAGCGCTGCCGAGGGGGAGCGTTCGTGCCGAATCCCTGGTGAACCTTGTTATACGGATCACACGTGCGTCTTGCGCAATCGGGCGAGACGAGGATCCAACAAGCCCCCGGCGGGAGCCAGGGGATCCCCGGGCTTCCGCCCGGGGCTTTTGGGGACCAACGCGCGTGGATCACGTATGAACCGTATCAGTGACGCGGCCGCTCCAGCGGCACCGTGACGGGCCAGCCCGGATATTGCGTCGGCTTTCCGTTGGGGCCGGGCCGTGGAAACCGCGGCCAGCACTCGAAGGTGATCGTGTCGCTGGCGAAATCGAACCGGGCGATGCCGTAGCCGTCGCCACGGCCGCGCTCGTCCGTGACGTCGTCGGGGTTCGCGTACGCGATCATCGTGATCTTGTTGCCCAGGCCGTCCTCGTAGTCGCCGGTCCATGGCAGGGCGCTATCGGCCACGGCATGGGGACCGGGCCGTTCGTCGGCGGGATGCCACCAGCGGCCGTAGATCGTGTTCACGATCGCCGGGGAGGCGAACGACCACGGGCCTTCGCCGTGCCGCTCGATGCCGTGCCGCACGACCGCGGCGAGGTGCTGGTCGCCGCACAGGTGCACGGCCTTGGCCCGGGCGATGATCCGTAATGCGGCGTTGCGGCCCGACTGCGGCCAGCCGTTGCAGTCGAGATCGGCGAGCAGACGGTTGTCCGGCTTGCCGTGGAGGTGCACGGCTCCACAGAAGGGCGTCTGCGAGAGCACGCACTTGGCCCGCACGTCCTCCCGGGCGTCCGCCCACGCGTCGAGCCAACGGATCTGGCGAGCGCCCAGCAGTTCCAGCCCGGGCAGATCGACGGCCTTGCGGTCGTAGGCGGGATCGACGATGTGATCGGGCCGGGGCCCGAGTTGGGGAATCGTGCCAGCCGGGCCGGACTTGAACTTCCGATCCTCGAGGATCGCAAAGTCGATGCCACCGAGGATCAGGTTCGTGAAATAGACACCGATCCCCTGATCGATGGGCGCGGGATCCACGGGATCGGGCAGGTGCCAGGTCTGCTGCCGCTGCACCATGTTCACGTAGGCGGGCGGGAAGAAGTAGCCGCCATCGGCGCCGTCGGGGCGGGTTGCCCGGCGGCCGCCCGCGCCCCACAGGTTCGGATGGCCGACGTCGTGGTCGTCGGGGATCGTCACCGTGGGCCGGTCGCGGATCACATCGCGAAACTGCAGGCCGAACTCGATCCACGCGAAGGTGTGCTGCGTGTGCCGATAGGACTGGTCGCCGGCGAAGAACAGGAGGTCAGGGTCGGCGGCCCGGAGGCCGGCGACGATTTCCTGCCGCGGGCCGGGCGTGCTCGACGAGTTGCACGACAGCACGCCGACGGTGATCGTCGGCTTGTCGGCCGGGTCGCGGCGGACGACGCCCTCGAACACGGCGTCGCGGCCGTGCCGCACGCGGTAGCGGCGGTCCCGCGACGTGTCCCACGCCGCGACGCGGAAGTGGGCGTCCCAGCCGGGATAGAGGACGGGGGCGGTGCCGTGCTCGCGCCACGCGCCGGCCTCCTCGATCTCGAGCCGCACCTCCCGCGGCTCGTCCGGCCGCAACGGAAACAGCTGGGCCGAGAGCTTGAGCATGCCGCGGCCGGCGGCGGTGGGCGTCACCGCGTAGAGCGCGAAGGCGATCACGTCCTTTCGCGGCACGTCGAGCGAAAAGGCCTTCGGCCCCTTGCCGGGCGGCTGGTCCCACCAGGCGCCCGTGCACCAGCCGTCGAGATCGGGGAACTCGGCCCCGAAGGGCCGGGGGAGTTCAGCCGGTGCCGCGTGGGCGGTGGCTGACGATGCCGCCGGCGCCACGGCCAACAGGGCGAGCACGAGGAACCGGCCGTGGATCGGGCTCACGAGTGATTCTCCACCGACGCGGGTGACAGCGTGACGAAACCGATACGGCTCACATGTGATCATCGCGGGTTCCTCCAAAAAGCCCCGGGCGGGAGCCGGGGGATCCCCCGGCTCCCGCCGGGGATTGCCGGATCCTCGTCGCGGCCGATCTCTGTTCCACGAACGGCACCAAAGCCGACGATGCGAGAGGTTCAGGGAGGAGCAATATGAGCCGAATCCTGCCAGGGCGACGCCTGAGGGGAGGCTCGTCGAGTCGTGTCATCAATCTCACGTCACTGTAGCGGACGGCTCCGTAGCGTGGAATCGCCCGGAAAACCGCGAGACCGATGCGGATCACTCGCCGAGGCCCGGGGCGAAGCCGCGCTTCCGCATCAGGGCGTCGATCGATGGGTCGCGGCCGCGGAAGGCGCGGTAGCTCTCCTCGGGCGGCAGCGTGTTGCCGACCGAGAAGACGTGCTCGAGCATCCGCTTCGCGACGGCTGCGTCCCACGGGCCGCCCGCCTCGGTAAAGGCCTCCCAGGCGTCGGCCGTGATCGTGTCGGCCCACAGGTAGCTGTAGTAGCCGGCCGAGTAGCCATCGTCGGCGAACACGTGGAGGAACTGCGGCGTGCGGTGCCGCATCACGATCTCGCGCGGCATGCCGAGGGCGGCGAGCGTGTCTCGCTCGAAGGCGGCCGGGTCGGCGACACCATCGGTCGCCAGATGCAGCCGCATGTCGATCAGGGCGCTGGCGAGGAACTCCACGGTGCGGAACCCCTCGTTGAACCGCTTCGCCCGCTCGATCTTGGCGACCAGTTCCCGGGGCATCGGCTGACCGGTCTCGTGGTGGAGGGCGAAGCGGTCGAGGATCTCGGGAGTCGAGAGCCAGTGCTCGAGAATCTGGGAGGGAAACTCGACGTAGTCGCGGGCCACCCGCGTGCCCGAGAGCGACGGATACTCGACGTTCGAGCACAGGCCATGCAGGGCGTGGCCGAACTCGTGGAACAGCGTCGTGGCATCGTCCCAGCTCAAGAGCGCCGGCTCGCCGGGGGCCGGCTTCGAGAAGTTGCAGTTGTTGGAGACGATCGTCGCGACCTCACCGGCGAACCGCTCCTGCGGGCGGTAGGCGCTCATCCACGCGCCCGACCGCTTTCCCTTGCGGGCGAAGGGATCGAAGTAGAAGAGGCCGACCAGCCGGCCAGCCGCGTCCTGCACCTGCCACACGCGGACGTCCGGGTGATAGACGGGCACGGCCGCCGGATCGACGGGCTGAAACCGCAGGCCGAAGAGTTTGTCCGCGGTGAAGAACAGGCCGTCGCGGAGTTTTTCGAGCTGCAGGTAGGGCGTGATCTCCGCCTCGTCGAGGTCGTACTTCGCCTTGCGAACCTTCTCGGCGTAATAGCGGTAGTCCCAGGGCTCGATGCGGATGCCTGCATTACCTGCGTCGCCGACCGCCTGCATGGCGGCCACCTCCTCGCGAACCCGCGCCACCGCCGGCTTCCACACCGCCTCCATCAACTCCGCCGCCCGTGCGGGCGTCTTGGCCATGGAATCCTCCAGTCGCCAGTGGGCGTGGGTGGCGAAGCCGAGCAGCTTCGCCCGCTCGGTCCGCAGCGCGAGGATCCGGGCGATGGTCGCGTGGTTGTCGGTCGCACCGCCGCCGGCGCCGCGATCCACGAACATCCGCCACACGTTCTCGCGCAGGTCGCGGCGGTCGGCGTAGGTGAGGAAGGGCTCCACGCTCGACCGCGTGTTCGTGATCGCCCAGCCGTCGCGACCGCGCTCCTTGGCGGCAGCGGCGGCCGCCTCGCGGACGGCCTCCGGGCAGCCGGCGAGGTCTGCCGCGGCGGCGAGGAACACCGCCTGCGTCTCCTCGTCCTTGAGGACGTTCTGCGCGAAGGCCGTGAATAGGCCGGCGAGTTCCTCGTTGATCGCCGCCATCCGTCGCTTGGCGTCGGCGTCGAGCTTGGCACCGGCCCGCACGAGGTCGGTGTAGTGCAGCCAGGCGAGCCGCTGCTGCTCGGGCGTGAGCCCCGATCGCTCCCGCGCTTCGTAGACGGCGGCGACCCGCGCGAAGAGCTTCTCGTTTTGGACGATCGTGTCGGCGAACGCGGCCAGCCGCGGGGCCATGCGGCGTTCCACCTCCTGCATCGGCTCGTCGCTCAGGCAGTGACCGTACACGTCGTAGACCGCCAGCGCACGGTCGAGCATGCGGCCGGCCTGCTCCAACTCCGCGGACGTGTTGGCGAAGGTGGCCGGCTCGGGGGAACTCGCGATCGCGTCGATCCGCGCCAGTTGATCGGCCATGCCGGCATCGATGGCCGGCTCGAAGTCGGCCACGCGGGCGCGGTCGAACGGCGGCACGCCGCCGTAGGGACCCGCCCAAGGGGCGAGAAGCGGATTCGGGACGGGGTCGGCGGCGAGCGTCATGGAAAGGAGTCCGCAGAGGAACGGCGCCAGCGCAGCGGCGAGGGAGACCCGCCGGTGAAATCGACCGGCTGCACCGGCACATCGGCAGCTGCAGAGATCGTGCATGGTGGCACGAATTGTAGCGGCGGTCTCTGACCGTCGCGCCTCACTGTAGCGGCGGTCTCTGACCGTCGAGAGCATTCGATTCGAATGCCTCGGGCATCGGCGGTCAGAGAC
>JBIKND010000136.1:0-10446 GCA_044358905.1 Pirellulales bacterium
CTGTCGCGCGCCGGCGGCGGCCGGCCAAGGAAACCGAGGCATGATGCCGAGGGTTTCCGTGAAACTGCCGCACGCAGCGCGGCCTGCGGCCGCTGCGTGAGGCCCGGGTTGCAAGAATGCGCCACGCGCCCTTGAATCAATGTGGTCCCGTCATCGTCGCATCCGCATGAACATCGACATGAACATCGACGCGCACCAGCACTTCTGGCGCTACTCGCCCGCGGACTATCCGTGGATCGGCCCCGGCATGGAGCGGCTGGCCCGCGACTACCTGCCCGCCGACCTCGCGGCGGTCGCGCGGCCGGTGGGGATCGCCGGCTCGGTCGCCGTGCAGGCGCGGCAGTCGCTCACGGAAAGCCTCTGGCTCCTCGAACTCGCGGCGGCCGACCCGTTCATCAAGGGCGTCGTCGGCTGGGTGGACCTGCGGAGCCCGCGGGTGGCCGAGGAACTCGCTCCGCTCGCCGCCAATCCACGCTTCGTGGGCGTGCGGCACGTCGTCCAAGACGAGCCCGACCCGCGGTTCGTCCTCGGTGCGGATTTCGTCCGCGGCCTGCGCTGCCTCGCACCGCTGGGCCTGACCTACGATCTGCTGCTCTACCCGCACCAACTGCCCGCCGCGGTCGAACTGGCCGACCTGCTGCCGGACCAGCCGTTCGTCCTCGACCATCTCGCGAAGCCGCGGATCAAGGTGGGCGAGTTCGAGCCCTGGCGGCGCGACATCGAGGCCCTCGCTCGGCGGCCGAACGTGTGCTGCAAACTTTCGGGGCTGGTCACCGAGGCCGCCTGGAGCGGCTGGCGACGGACCGACTTCACGCCCTACCTGGAGGTGGCCGTGGCCGCCTTCGGGCCGCAGCGGCTGATGTTCGGCAGCGATTGGCCCGTCTGCCTGCTGGCGGCGGAGTATGCGGACGTGGCGGGGATCGTCGATGATATGCTTGGCCGGCTCGCGCCGGCGGAGCGGCAGGCGATCCGCGGCGGCACCGCCGCGGCCTTTTACGGACTTCAGTGAAGGCGGCGGCCGTCAGGGCGAATCCCGGTTTGCTGGAGCGATGATTCGGCACATTGCGTGAGGTAGGCGAGAGGGTCGGCGAACGCTCGAGGAGCGTGTGGCCGCTGTGGCCACAGCGACAATCTGCAAGACCGCGTAGCGGCGACTTTTGCCGCCCCCGAGCCGGTGCTACACCAACGTCGATTGTGATCAAGAAAGGATCGACATGCAGGCGCTCCTGCTCGAGAAACCGGGTGACTTCCGCTTCGTCGACGTGGCCGAGCCACCCGCGCCGGGCCCGGGCGAGGCGGTCGTCCGTGTCCATGCGGTCGGCATCTGCGGCACCGACTACGGGGGCTACCTCGGCAAGATGCCGTTCTTCTCCTATCCGCGGATTCCGGGCCACGAACTCGGCGTCGAGGTGGTGGCCGTCGGGGCGGACGTCGCACACGTGCGGCCCGGCGACCGCTGCTGCGTCGAGCCCTACATCAACTGTCAGACCTGCCATGCCTGCACGCGGGGGCTGACGAACTGCTGCGAGCGGCATCAGACGCTCGGCGTGCACTGCGACGGGGGCTTGCGGCCGCTGTTCACGGTGCCGGCCCGCAAGCTCCATCCCTCGCCGCGGCTCGCCCACGAGCAGAACGCCCTCGTCGAGACGCTCGCCATCGGCTGCCACGCCATCGACCGCGGGGCGCCGCAGTCGGGTGAGACGGTGCTCGTGGTGGGGGCGGGACCGATCGGGCTCTCGGCCGTGGAGTTCGCGAAGGTGGCCGGGGCCCGGGTCGTCGTCATGGACATGGTGGCCGAGCGGCTCGACTTCGTCCGCCGCACGATGGGCGTGGCCGACACGGTGCTCGCGACCGGCGACGACCGCGACGAGCGGGCGGTCGCGGCGCTCACCGACGGGCGGATGGCCGAGGTGGTGGTCGATGCCACCGGGAGCGCGGCGAGCATGGCGGCCGCCCTGAAGCTCTGCAGCTTCGGTGGCCGGCTGGTGTACGTGGGGATCACGCAGGGCGACCTCGTCTTCCCGCACGCGCCGGTGATGCACCGCCGCGAGCTCACGCTCCTGGCGAGCCGCAACGCGCTGTCGCGCGACTTCGCCCGCATCATCCGCTTGATCGAAGACGGCACGATCGACACGGCCCCCTGGATCACGCACCGCATCCCGTTCGCCGCGACGATCGACCGCTTCCCCGCCCTGCTCCGCCCCGGCAGCGGCGTGCTCAAGGCCGTCGTGGAACTGCCGGCGTGACTCGTCAGCGGCCTTCGACGACGGCCCAAAAGGGATGCTGCCGGTCGCCGCGCCGCCGCAGGTCTTCGAGCAGCACCCGCTCGTCGGGCACCACCCGGCCCTTGAAGAGCCGCTCGCCGGAGAGCGTCACCGTGACCGGCCGCGTCAGGTCGACGAACTCCGGGCCGAGCCAGATCCGCACGCCGCGGCCGCCGCAACGGGCGGTCATCGTGTTGCCCGGCGTGACCTGTCCCTCGATCTCGAGCGCCCCGGCCCCCTTGGCCGGCGGCCAGTTGCTGGGCAACGTGACGGTCTTCGGCGGCGCCTCGGCGAACTCCAGCCACCAGAAGAACCGGTCCCAGGGCCGCATCGACACGGCCTCGATCGGCTGCGGCAGCGCGCGCCGCTTGCGGCCCATCCAGTCGAAGATCCGCAGCAGCTCCTCGGAGAAGTGGTCGTGGCCGCGGCCCCGGTACTCGACGTAGGTCGCGTCGTAGCCCTTGGCGAAGTAGCGGTCGAGATCGACGGCGTTCTTCTGGATCGTGCCGCCGTCGAGTTCGCCACCCACGAAGTACAGCGGCAGCGCGGCGGCGTTCCGCCAGTAGTGGTGCACGTAGCGGTCGGCCGCGGCCGAGATCGGGATCACGCCCGCCCAGAGGTCGGGATGGGCGAGGCCGATGTCCCAGGCGGCGTCGCCTCCCATCGAGTGCCCGGAGAGGAACACGCGGTCGGTGTCGATCGCGAACCGCTGGCAGGCCTCGCGGAGCGCCGCGAGCACGACGGCGTGCTCGCGGGCCGAGTATTCGTAGGCCGTCTGGTGCTCGCGGCCCCAGGCCGGTGCGATGACGATGGCCCCGTGGCGGGTCGCCTGGCCGAGCCGCGTGCCATCGGCGGCGGGCCTGCCGGCCCACCACTCGATCTGCTGCTCGGGCGTGCTCCAGGCGGCGTGCAGCGAGACGATCGCCGGGTAGACCCGCAGCGGGTCGTATTCGGGCGGCAGCTGCACGAGGCAACGGGCGGTGCCCGCGTCGGGTAGGCCCGGCACGGCGAGCGCGTACAGGCCCGGCGCGGTCGGCTGCGGCGGGTCGAGGGGCGGACGCATGTGTCGGGCGATGCCGGCGAGCGTCGCGGCGCCGAAGGCCTCCTCCTGTCGCATCCGTTCGCGCGTCGCCTCGCGGGCCGGCGCGTCGGGCGCCCGCAGGTACTCGCGGAGCGACTCCCGGAGCCGCACGGCCGACAGCGCGACCTTGAGGTTGTCGTCGCCCATCGTGGGCCCCTGGAGCCAGCCGTTGATGGCCAGGGCCACGGCGCGGGCGGCGGGCAACGCCGGGTCGCCGCCGAGCCGGTCGAACGTCGCCAGTCGCTCGAGCGTGGCGAAGGAGAGCTCCCGCTCGATCTCGTCGACGACTGCCGCGGCGGCGGCCCGTTCCTGGGCGTCTTCCAGTTCCGCGAGCCGGGACCGCAGGCCGGCCACGAGCCGGCGGGCCGATTCCTGGCGGTCGCGGTAGCGGTCGCGTTCCTCGCGAACCTCCTCCAGCAACTCGCCGCCGACGTCCTCGGTGGGGAAGTTCTCCAGCAGCCGCAGGGCGAGCCGGTCCTGGCCGACGCGGCCCCGCATCCGGATCTCGTCGAGGATCCGCCGCGCGGCGAGTTCGGAGATCCGCTTGCGCTCGCGGTTCAGATCGGCCAGGCTGGAGAAGTCCTTCAGCACCTCGTCGAGTTCGCTGCGGGCGTCCTCGTAGCGTTCCGCCTGGATGAGCAGCCGCACGACCCGGAGCCGGTGGTCGGCGTTTGTGCGGTCGATGTGCTGCTCGATCACCCGCTTGAGCACGTCGCGCGGCAGTGCGGTCGTCGCCAGCCGCATGTCGAGGAGCACGGGCTTCTCGGTGACGAGCCCCTCGATCCGCGTCCAGCGGGGCGTGATCTCCGTGATCCCCTGCACCACGTCCACCCGGCCGCCGGCGGTGGAAAGCGAGAGGATCCGACGGCCGAACTCGTCGAACGGGGTGGTCTCGATCGCCGCTCCCATGCCCGTGACCCGGCGGCCGTTCTCGGGCACCCGCTGGGGGATGCGGATCTTCTCCAGCCCGAAGTCCACGGGCGCCGGCTCCGTCTTCACGACCTGCCGCTTCGAGACCATGGTGCGGGTGAGGTCGTCGTCGCACATCAGGATCGGCGTCCCGGCGGACGACGATTGCGGGGCCAGCGGGTCGACGGCCACGCCGGGGAGCAGGGCGAACCGGCCCTCGAGCACGCGGCCGTCGGCCATCTCGACGCGGTCGGCCCGGGCCGCGGCCGCGACCACGGCGAGCAGCAGGCAGGCCGGCCAGACGCCCGCGCGAGGCAGCCGCGGAAGCCAAAACCGGTTCATGGTGTGCACTCCACCGCGGTCGCCACGGCCTCCCGCCGCGGATCGACCAACATTGTAGGGCGACCGGCTCGGGGGCCGCAGCCCGACTTCCTTGACGGGGGCCATACAGCGACGGGACAATTCCCGGGTCGGCCGCCACGTTCATTCGGCGACAGCCCCGAGATCGCGGAAGCCAATTCCTGATGAATCGAGACGGTTTGCGACGCGGGCTCGCCTGGGCCCTCGTGGCCACGCTCCTGCTGCCCGTGCTGCTCGCCGTCGTGCTGGGCCTGGGGGCGCTGCTGGGCTCGCTCGGCGATCCCTCCGGTGCGGTGGCGTGCGGGCGGATCGGCCTCGGTCTGGGCGTGGCATGGCTCATGGCGATTGTCGCCACGGTGGCGGTCACGGCCTGCGTCGCGCTCGTGCAGGGCCCGCGGCGACCGCACGGTCCGCCGCCCCGGCCGGCGGGACGGCGGCGCCGCCGCCGGAAAGAGCGGTCGGTCGCGGACCGGCTGGCGGCCGAGCGGGAGGCGCGCGAGCGTCCCGCCTGACGGCGGCACCGTGCGCACGGGAGGCGAATCGATGATGCGTGCAGGCATGCGGTCGCTGGGAGTCGTGGCCTTTCTCGGCGCGGTCGGCTGCTGCATGCCGGTTTTCGGCCAGGCGGTCTCGTTCTCGAAGCAGGTCGCTCCGATCCTCGCGGCACGGTGCGGCGGCTGCCACATCGCCGGCCGCAAGGGCGGCTTCCAGATGGCCTCCTACGCCGGCCTCATGCAGACCGGAATGGTGCAGCGTGGCGCCGGCAACGCCAGCCGGCTCGTCGAGGTGATCCTCTCGGGCGACATGCCGCGCGGAGGCGGCAAGGTGTCGCCGGACGAGGTGGGCACGCTCATGAAGTGGATCGACGCCGGGGCGGCGTATGACGCGGCCGATCCGACCATTCCGCTCGATCAGCTGATTCGGGCCGGCGCCGCGCCGCCGCCCGTCGCGCCGCCCGCCGGACCGGTGACGCTCAAGCCGGGGGAGGTGTCGTTCGCGATCGACGTCGCGCCGGTGTTGCTCAAGGAGTGCGCGGGCTGCCACGGGCAGCAGGATCCCGAGGCCAACCTGCGGATGACGAGCCTCGAGGCGCTCCTCAAGGGCGGCCGGAGCGGGCCGCCGGTGACGCCCGGGAAGGGAGCGACCAGTCTCCTCGTCCGCAAGCTCCGCGGCCGCGACATCGAAGGGCAGCGGATGCCGCTCAACAAGCAGCCCCTCGCCGACGACGTGATTGCGACCGTCGAGCGCTGGATCGACGAGGGCGCGCGGCTCGACATGCTGGCGGCGAAGACGCCGCTGGAGACGCTGGTCGCCGCCGGCCGGGCGCGGAGCATGTCGAACGCCGACCTCGAGAAACTGCGGTTCGAAGCGGGCAGAAAGCTGTGGCGGCGGGCGATCCCCGACGAGGAGCCGGTGGCCGAGGTGGCCGGGGGCGTGTGCCTGATCGGCAACCTGCCGGCGGCGCGGATGCGGGAGCTGGCCGCGGAAGCCGAGCCGCTGGCCGAGCGGGTGCGACGCGAACTCGTCGGCGACGCCGGGCCGGTGCTGCGGGGCGGCGTGGTGGTCTACGTCTTCCGCCAGTCGTACGACTATTCGGCGCTGTGGCAGAACGTGCTCAACGCGGAGCGGCCGAAGGGAATCACGGGCCACGTCGGCGTGTCGGGCGACGTCGCCTACGGTGCGCTGCTCCTGCCGGCCGACGACGACGACACGCAGGCCCTGCTCGTCGAGCAGCTCGCCGGCGCGGCCTTCGCCGGCCGCATGGTGCCGGAGTGGTTCGCGCGGGGTGCGGGGCGGGCGACGGCGGCCAAGCTCGTGCCCAAGGCGCCGCTCGTGCAGGAGTGGAAGCGGGAGGTGCCGGTCGCGGTCGGCAGGCTCGGGTCGGCGGCCGACTTTCTGGGCGGCCACGCCGACCCCGTCGCCACCGCCACGGCGGCGGGGGGCTTCGTCGGCACCCTCGCGACCGGGGCGCGACTGAAGCAGTTCGCCGTCGAACTCGACGGCGGCGCGGCGTTCGAGGCCGCGTTCGCGAAGATCTTTCGCGCCGCACCGCAGCCGGCCTTCGAGGCCTGGGCTGTCAGGGAAGTGAAGAAGGCCCCACGGTCGCGGTGACGGACCGGGGAGCGGGGGGCGATACGCTTTCCACCGCGATGCCGTGGTGTCGTGTGATGCGGAGAGCTCGTTGAAAAAAAGACGGGGGTGCCTGGATCGAGGGGCATGCGATCCGGAACGGCCCGGACGAGACCGGAACCGCCGGCGGGGCACGCAACCCCGATCATCGGCCCCCAACGAGCCTCGTTAAGAGCTCACCGGCATGGGTCGACATCATCACGAACATGGCAGAAAACGTATCGCCTCACGCTCCCTTCTGAACCCATCTTAGCCGGCCGCGTGATCGCCGCCCATCGGGCGGATCGCCTGCCTGGGAAGGCGAGAGGGTCGGCGTGAGGATGGCGAGCGTGGCGGTCCTCCGCCAGCGAGACAACTCATGCCGCCCGCTCGCCGGCCTCGGCTTGAAACCGTCGCTTCCGTGGCGGCGATCCTGCGGCCGCTCACCACTCGCCCATGTCGCGGCCGTAGGGCTCCATGGCCTTCGTGTTGCGCTCCACGGCCATCACGACCGTCTGTCGGGCCGAGCCGTCGCGGGTGCTGGCCACGATCGGCAGCACCTGCCGCTTATTCGGCATCTCGACCCGCACGCGGAACGTGCCGTCGGCCTGCACCTTGACCGGCTCGCCCTGGAGCGTGACGTAGGCGTCGGGCTGCGTGGCGCCGTAGACGATCATCTCGGCGTCGATCTCGAGCTGGAAGTCGACCGGCTGCTGCGCCTCGCCCTCCTCCGAGTCTGCCGCCACCCGGGTGGTGACCGGCGGGCCCATCGGCCGCCGCAGCCGTTCCTCGAACAGTTCCTGCAGTTCGGGGCTGTTGTTCTCCGGCGAGAACCCGCCGCTCATCGCGTAGATCCGTTCGCAGTCGCCGACGATGTCGCCCCAGTGGGCGTCGAGCGTGTCACCCTGCGACGCGGCCGGCGTGGAGACGGCGTTGCTCCGGGCGAGGGCGTGGAACCGTCCCGCCGGCGTGCGATAGCCGATCTCGACGCGACACCGCACGGGCTCGCGGACGTCGATGAACCAGTTCTTGACCCCGCCATGGACCGGGATCTCGCGGACCACGCGCTCCGACGGCGAGGCCTGCATGGCGTTCTCGAGCTGCAGTACCCGCAGCGTCGGGCGGGCGCCGTGCCACTCCTGGCCCAGGGCGGCCTGGGCCCGCGCGATGCTCCGCGGCGTGATCTCCCAGAAGGCGTGCAGCCAATGCGGGCCGCGAACCATGAGCACCATCCGGTCGCGGGGGGCGCGGGTCGTCCGCCCCTGCTCCGGCCGGGTGGCGAGGCTCTTCGCCCGCTCGAGCCGTTCGCGGGCCTCCGCAATGCGGCGGGCCACCTCGGGATCCACTACCGGGGCGACAGGTGTGGAAGGCCGCCGGATGACGGCCGGCGACTCGGCCGCCGCTGCCAGCCCGTTGCGGGCCTTGCGGACGAGCGCCTTGATGAGCTGATCCTTCCGCATGGAGTGCCAGCCGGCGACGCCGTGCTGTTTGGCGAGCCGGGCCAGGTCACGAACGCGCTTGTCCTTGAGGCTCGCCGACGTCATGCGGGCTCGTCCTTGCTCGGGGCGGAAATTGGGGAAGACAGTGCCCCCAACCCTACCGAGGAGCGGACTCGCAAGCAAATTTCAGGCCGCAGCAGTAGAGTCGCAAGTCTTTTTGCGACAACGGCTTGCGTCTCAAGAACGGCCCAGGAGCGAAGGCGGCCAGTGTCAGTCGCCCCGCAACTTCAGACCCCGTTCCGTGAGCTTTTCGCGAACCTCGTTGAGGCTCGTGACGCCGAAGTTCTTGCACTCCAAGAGATCCTCGGCCGTCCGCCGGATGAGGTCGCCGATCGTGGTGATCCCGAGCTTGGTCGTGCACTTGCGGGCCCGCACGGACAGGTTCAGGTCGGTGATCGGAAGACCGTGCATCTCCTGATCGTCGGCCGCGACCTCGCTCGGCTCCGCGACCGTCTCCTCGAAGGCCGAAGGCTGGGCGTGCTGGCCGAGCGAGAGGCCCTTGGAGGCGAGCATCTCCTTGATCTCGACGAGGCTCGTCTCGCCGAAGTTCTTGCTGGCCAGGATCTCTTCCTCCGACGTCCGTGCCAGGTCGCCGAGCGTTTGGATGCCCATCTTCTGCAGGCAGTTGCGGCTGCGGACGGACAGTTCGAAGTCGCTCACCGGCAGGCTCATCACCTGGTCGAGGCGGTCGCGATGCTTCTGCTCCTGCTCGTCGAGCTGCAGGTCGCCCGAGGCGGACGAGTCGCGAAGGAACAGCCGGGCCCGCGGGTGGTCGGGATAGGCCTCGAGGATCCGCCGGTAGCATTCCTGGGCCTTGGCGAAGTCGTTGCGGTCCTCGAAGAGGATGCCGAGGTTGAGGAGGGCGCCGACGCTCGCCGGATACCGCTTCAGCGACCGCTCGTAGCAGGCGATGGCTTCGTCGTCGTTCCCCAGCCGGTCGTTGATCACGCCCATGGCGAACAGGGCCGTCGGATGGCCGGGGTCGATGGCCAACGCCTTCTCGAAGGCGGCGACGGTCTCGGCGATGGGCAGGCCCGTGTCGGCCAGCACGGCGCCCTTCGCGGCCCAATAGTCGGCCGACGCTTCGCCCTGATTTCCCAGCCGCTCGATCTCCTTGTGAGCCTCGCTCACTTGTCCGGATGCCCGCATCGATTCCGCGATGCCCGCGACGCACGCGGCGGCGTCGTAGCCGGCCTTCTTCGCCGCCTCGAACGCCTCGCGGGCCTTGTCGTGAGCCTCGTGGGCGGAGTGGGCGAGCGCCTGGTAGAACAGCGCCAACGCACCCCCATCGCCCGACTTCAATGTGTCGAGCGCGTCTTTGGCACGGCCGAGCAGGTGCTGGCAGACGCCGAGTTTCACGGAGGCTGCCGGGCTGCGTTCGCCGTGCGACTCGAGTTCCTTGACGGCGGCGCGGAGATCGCGGTGGGCGGTCGGGTCGGTGGCCAGCGCTTCGACGAGGCTGCGGATTTCCGCGGGACCGAACGGCCCGTTGCCGGTGATCACGTCACGAATGTCGAGTCGGGTCGTTGTTGCCATGGGCTGGCGAATCTCCTGCGATGTCGTCGGGTTCACGAACAGCCAGCGGCGGGAGTCGAACCCGCAACCCCCGCATTACGAATGCGGTGCTCTGCCAATTGAAGCTACGCTGGCACGGCTTGCGGCGCGGGCGACCCTGAAAAGGCTCGCCGACACCGTGGTCCAGAACACCGCACAGTAGCGCACGGCCCCCCGGAACGTCAAGTCTGGGCCTGCATTTCCAGGGTTTTGCGGTCTCGGGCCAGCCCCTGACCGGCGGCTGGAGTGGCCGGCCAGCGGGCCCGGGGGGCGGCCGGTGGGGCCGGTCGCAGGCCGGAGGTCCTGGCGCTGCAAAATGCGGCGCGGCGCCGCGAAACGGATCGCGCCGGGAGGTGACCGTCGGCTTCGTCACGGTGGGCCTGTCGGTGGAAAGGCCGGAAAACGGCCTGTTTTTCCCACTGAATGCCGGGGCCGTTGGGTTTGGTTTTCTTTGGCACGCAGTGTGCACCTGCTTTCCTGCGTGGCGGTCACCCCGGTGTCCGTCACACCCTCACTCGCAGAAATTGCAAAGGTGGGGCCTCCGACTTGATCCCGGGCGTGCGGTCGCCTTGCCCCTGAACCGCCCGCCCTTTGACAGGATGCTCCTGTCGGGTCGTAGGCCCCGCCTTTTTTTGCGCGCCCGGCCGCTCGCCGCCGCAGGACCGATCTG